>CAZKCT010000015.1:6924-41491 GCA_964551545.1 uncultured Piscirickettsiaceae bacterium
GCCATGAAGGCCATGAAGGCCATGAAGGCCATGAAGGCCATGAAGGCCATGAAGGCCATGAAGGGCATGAAGGTAACCTCTCAATAAGTCTGCGCAGTCACCTCCTCCCCCTGTCAGGGGGAGGATTGAGGTGGGGGTTACCGCCCCAAGGGTGTCCCTAGGGGATAAGGTGCTTGATTCTGTACTTCACCCCCATCCCATCCTTCCCCCTCAATGGGGAAGGGGCTGCCACCTACCCTTGCAACTTCATGTGCTTCATGTGCTTCATGGTGTAATGGATGAGTCGCCACACTCTGGTTAAAGCCGCTGAGCTTTAGGCGGGTTCCAGCTTCGCATAAGCAGCGACCAGCCACTTGGTGCCGGCCTCCGGGAAGTGGATCTGAATCCGCGCCTGCGGGCCGCTCCCCTCCAGCATCAAGACGGTTCCCTCTCCAAATTTGGCGTGGCGTACCTGCTGTCCGGGGTGTAGGCCCGTACCTGAATCTTCAACGATTCGTGAGCGGTTTCGGTTGGTATAGCTGGCCGACTGGCTGCTGACGGGGCGGGAGATGGTGGAACGAATGCGTACCTCTTGCAGCAATTCGGTCGGGATCTCCTTGATGAAGCGGGAGACCCGTGGGTACTTCTCTTGCCCATAGAGGCGACGGCTCTCGGCATGGGTCAACGTGAGTTTCTCACGGGCCCGTGTGATGCCGACATAGCAGAGGCGACGCTCCTCCTCCAGCTTGTTCGGATCATTGGAGGACATGCTATGGGGGAAGAGTCCCTCCTCCATGCCACTCAGGAAAACCTGTGGAAACTCCAACCCCTTGGCGCTGTGCAGGGTCATCAGCTGTACACAATCCTCCCACTCGTCGGCCTGGGTGTCACCGGCCTCCAGTGCGGCCTGTGCAAGGAACTCATCCAGTACATTGAGTGAATCCTCGGAGATGGAGTCCTCTTGCGGTGCAAACTGGCCAGCAGCAGTGACTAACTCCTCCAGGTTTTCCATCTTGCCCTGTGCTCTCTCTCCTTTCTGTTTTTTGTAGTAGTCCATCAGGGTGGAGTTCTCGAGCGCGATGATGACCTGCTCCTTGAGGATCTTGTCGTTGGCATCCTGGCTCATTTGTCCGATCAACTGCAGGAAATTGCGCAGTGCGTTACGCGCACGGGCAGCCAGCTGCTCTCCTTCACTCTGTTCGCTGGCGGCCTGCCACATCGAGATGCCAGCAGCCCGTGCATGGTTACGTACCACCTCGACCGTACGATCGCCAATGCCGCGAGTGGGTGTGTTGACCACCCGCTCAAAAGCGGCATCATCATGGTGGTGAGCCATCAGTCGCAGATAGGCGAGCGCATCCTTGATTTCGGCACGTTCGAAAAACCGCAGTCCGCCATAGATACGGTAGGGAATGTTGGCGCTCAGCAGTGCCTCCTCCAGTACACGCGACTGTGCATTGGAGCGGTAGAGGATCGCATTCTCCTCGCGCTTGCCCCCTTTATCGACCCAGAATTGAATCTGTTCGGCAATGAAACGGGCCTCATCGAGATCATTGAAGGCGCTGTAGAGCTGAATCGGTTCGCCATCGTGATCCTCGGTCCAGAGCTCTTTGCCGAGTCGCCCTGGATTGTTCTCGATCAGTGCATTGGCGGCGTTGAGGATATTGCCGGTGGAGCGATAATTTTGCTCCAACCGTTGTGTCTCCACCTCGCTGAAGTCACGGGTGAAATTGCGGATATTTTCGACCTGTGCGCCGCGCCAGCCGTATACGGAGTTGTGGGTCACAATGCCGTTGGCAATGAAATTGTGTGTCTGTTCGATATCAAGATCGTAGATTGTTTTGCGCCCTTTTGAGTGCTCAATACGCTCTACGGTCTCGTACTTGCCCTCTCCAGTGATGATCGACATCCCTTCGCGGATGGCAGATGCCTGAATAAAGGGGAGAGATCGGGGCAGGATATGGGCATTGAGGATGATGTTGCCATCGAGCAGTTTTTTCAGTTGGTGGGCAGCCTCCAGGATTTCACCAAAGGATTTGTTGCAGGTTTCATGGCGCCAGCTGGTTGTCCCTTTTCTTGCGGAACGAACACTGAAGCCAGCATTCTGTAGTTTCTCTCTTCGGGCAGTGTCATTACCGACTACAGAGATTCGGTGCATGGGTCTCTTTGATCCCCTGCGCTCGCCGCACAAGGTTACCACGACATTGGATCGGCTGGAGTTTCTGCTCTGTGGATGGTGGTGAGGCTGTTTCTGGTCAAGTCCACTCTCTTGCAGCAGACGCAGTGCACCAGTCTCTGAGTCAATGGTGTCAAATACCTTCTGGATGTAGGATGCATCGTGAACCAATCCATTCTGGCTGCTCCCTTTTCTCGGGGTGAATGGCAGTGTGGGAATCTGGTATTGCAGAGAAGAGATCATCTCATCTGCGCGCGCACTGTTTTCATCTGGATGGGTACGGACAATCCAGAGTGCATCGGCATGTTCCTGAACTGAGCGGATCATATATCCCAGCTTGCTGTGTTTGACAGTATCGGTATGCACCCTGGTGGTTCCCAATCGGTAGCCAATGCCTCTTTTATACATCAGATAGAGAAAGTATTTCTGCGGGGCTTCGGTCTGAACATATCCAGCAAAGTGAGTATGTTCTCTGGTGCTGGTGAGCTGTTTTCCGGAGGTGGTATGAATGGTGACCAGATCACCCTGAAACCGTTTCTTGTGACAACGTAGAACGGTTGATGGGTAAAAGTCGCCGCGGCCATATCCAGAGCGTACCTGATCGCCAACACAAATTTTTTCAATTTTCTTGGTGCTGCTATCTGCCATTGTGACTTTAGTGCCAGCTATCAGGCACTGATCATCATCGCCCACCACAAAAATACTGCCGTGCTCTCCAGTCAGCAGCCGAAGCCACGCATACTGAATGGTGTTGGTGTCCTGGAACTCGTCAACCAGCACATGGCTGAAGCGGTTGCGGTAGTGGGTCAGCAGCTCCGGGTTTTTGAGCCACATCTCATGGGCACGTAGCAGCAGCTCGGCAAAGTCGACCAGGCCGCCGCGCTCACAAGCGGCCTCATAGGCCCGGTAGATATTGACCATCTGAGTCAGCCAGTGGTCCTGTCCGGGATCAATCTGTCCAGCCCGTAGCCCCTTGTCCTTCTGTTCGTTGATAAACCAGGTCGCCTGCTTCGGTGGCCAGCGCTCCTCGTCAAGATTCATCTCCTTGACCAGACGGCGGATCAGTCGCAGTTGATCCTCACTATCGAGGATCTGGAAGTTTTGCGGGAGCCCTGCTTCCTGCCAGTGGCTGCGTAACAGTCGATGGGCCAGCCCATGAAAAGTGCCAACCCAGAGATTTCCAGTGGGCATATTGAGTAGAGACTCGATGCGCCCTTTCATCTCTCGTGCCGCCTTGTTGGTAAAGGTGACGGCGAGAATTGACCAGGGTGAGGCCTGCATCGCCTCGATTAGCCAGGCGATGCGATGAACCAGTACCCGGGTTTTCCCGCTTCCGGCACCGGCCAGTACCAGTGTGTTTCTTGCCTCGGTGGTGACCGCCTGGCGCTGGGCACTGTTGAGCGGGTCGATGATCTCGGTGATATCTTCCATGGTATCGAGTTTCAACTATTTGGCACCCCTAAAAATAGTGATTTTTCTGGGAGTACAAGGAAGCGCTGCACGGAAAGCCGCAGTGTACATGCGAGTACATGAGGACTTGAGTACGGAGCTGACGCAGTAATCGCTGAAAAAGTGCATTTTTAAAGGTGCGTTATTGTGAGAGCAGACGGATATAGCTCACCAGTGCCTCGACCTCCTGTTGGGTGAGAATGTCGCGCCAGGCGGGCATAAAGCGTCCTTTGCCGTTGAGAATGCTCTCGGCCAGCTCCTGGTTGGTGAAGCGATTGGTTTCGTTAGGGTTGGTGTGATCAGTCGGCATCATTCCGATCATTCGGGTCATGATGCCGTCGCCATCCCCTTCAACACCATGGCACACCTGACAGTATTGCTGGTAGGTGCGGTGGCCGAGCTCGGGGTCGCCCATCAGGGGGTGTTTAGCGCGGCTGAGAAAACGGAGCCAGGCAATCAAGGCATCAATCTGTTGTTCGGAGAAGACGTTCTCCCACTCCGGCATGGCATCGCTCAACAGGTTGTGGCGGTCGCGTCCGGTGATGGTCTGCTGTCCCCCCTTGATAATCTTGCGCAGGATGGTCTCACTGCGAGAGCGTATGGTGGTGGTCAGGTTTGCTGGCGTGATCTTCATCGCTTTTGCGAGCGGGCCATCTCCCTCTCCACCGCTGCCGTGGCAGAGCTGGCAGTATGAGACGTAGAGCTTGCGCCCTTCATAGGCAGGAGGCGGGTTGGCTGATGCTGTGGATGCCAGCGTGGTGAGCAGTGTCAATAGCAGTAGTGTTCTCATGATGGTCTCCTCCTATGGTCTGTTGGAGTGCTAGGGAACCTCTGAATAAGTCTGGGTAATTTGAATTGTACCCATAGCGTTCAAGATCAAGGCGAAGATCGCAGCCAATAGCCAGCTATTGGTAAGATTTTCAACGAAGATATTGGGCGCTATGGGCGCAAGGCATTTATGCATGACTTATTCAGGGGTTCCCTAGTTTACTGGTGAGGCGGGGTATAGGCGAGCGCCCAGAGATCAATCTTTCCTGCTCCCGCCTTTTTGGCGGCCTGGGCCACGGCAAGCAGGGTGCTGCCGGTGGTCACCACATCATCAAATAGTGCGATATGTTTCCCCTCTAGCGACTGAGTGTAGTGGAAAGCCTGTTTGAGGTTCTGTTTGCGTTCACGGGCATTCAACTCCATCTGTGCGATGGTGGCGCGTGTGCGTTGGCAGTGAGTGCGGTCGAGTGGGATTTTTAGCTGTCTGGCAGGGCCTTTGATGATCTCTATAGCCTGGTTGAAGCCACGTTCCCGTAGCCGCTGTTTGTGTAGTGGAACCGGAATGATCAGCTCAGGAAGTGGAGACTGTTGTTGCTGAAGATGTGTCTGGAAGAGTGTTCCGAATAGTCGTGCATAGTGGAGTTTGTGGTCAAACTTGAGTTGGTGAATCAGCGCTGCAAGTGGCGCTCGGTAGAAGAAAGGGATGACAGTCTGATTCCATTGACCACTGTTTTGTAGTTCCAGTGGCGGGTGAGGGAGTTGCGGCAATTTTGGACGGCAGCGGTTGCAGATGGCGGCATCGCAGTCGCTTGGTTGCTTGCACAGTGCGCACGGCTCGGCCGGAATCAGGCGCTGTAGTTGTTGGTAAACTTTTTGCAGCATGTTTGGTTGACAGTCGGTAAAATCTCCTCTCTTTTCAAAACTATACTGTATCGCCATGAGTAATTCTCCTGAACTTCGCAACGACTGGAAACTGGAAGAGGTAGAGGCGCTGTTTGACCTCCCCTTCAACGATCTGCTGTTTCAGGCGCAGACCCTTCACCGCATGACTTTCGATCCCAATACCGTGCAGGTGAGTACCTTGATGAGCATCAAGACCGGCGGTTGTTCCGAGGACTGTAGCTACTGTTCCCAGAGCGCACGCAATAATACCGATCTGGATCGAGAGAAGTTGGCCGAGGTGAATGCGGTGCTGGAGGCGGCACGGGAGGCGAAGAGGGCGGGCTCCTCGCGTTTCTGTATGGGAGCGGCCTGGCGCAATCCCAAGAGCAAGGATATGGAGCGGCTGCTGACGATGGTCAGTGGCGTCAAGGCGCTGGGGATGGAGACCTGTATGACGCTGGGGATGTTGACCGAGCACCAGGCGCAGAAATTGAAGAAGGCGGGGCTGGATTACTACAACCACAATCTCGATACCTCTGAGGCCTATTATGGCGAGGTAGTCACCACTCGCAGCTATCAGGACCGGCTTGATACGCTGGAATATGTACGCGATGCCGGGCTTAATGTCTGTAGTGGTGGCATTGTCGGGATGGGGGAGTCGCGACAGGACCGCGCGGGGTTGCTGGCGACGCTGGCCAATTTGCCCAAACAGCCCGATAGCGTGCCGATCAACCGACTGGTCAAGGTGGCTGGCACGCCACTGGATGAGATGGAATCGCTGGAGGAGCTTGATCCACTGGAGTTTGTGCGTACGATTGCAGTGGCCCGTATTCTGATGCCGAAGTCGTGGGTGCGGCTCTCGGCGGGGCGTGAGTCGATGAGTGAAGAGCTGCAGGCACTCTGTTTTGCGGCAGGCGCCAACTCTATCTTTTCCGGTGAACAGCTGTTGACCACCCCCAATGCGGGTGAGGAGAGTGACGCTACGTTGTTTGCCAAACTGGGATTGAAACCGCAGGCGGGTGAAGAGGTGGTGTTGGGATAACAGCAGCCTCACACAAAGGCGCCAAGAAAAGCGTACTTTCTGATTTGGTAGTGTCTGCTATGGCTGATGAGGAGATGATGATGAATCGACAGCTATTTCTCTTTTTGCCTTTGCGTCTTTGCGCCTTTGCGTGAGGATAGCGGTAACCGGTATCTGTACAGTGACGATCGACTGGCAACTAAAACAAGCACTGGAGCAGCGCAAGGCGGCGTCACTCTACCGCCAGCGTCGCGTGGTCTCCTCGCCGCAGGATGTGGTGTTGGAGATCGATGGGGCGCAGTACCTCTCCTTTAGCAGTAACGACTACCTCGGGCTGGCCAACCACCCGGAGATTGCTGATGCCTTTCAGCAGGGGGCCTCGCGTTGGGGCAGTGGCAGTGGCGCGGCCCATCTGATTACTGGTCACACGGCCGCGCATCATGCACTGGAAGAGGAGCTGGCCGATTTTCTCGGCTATCCGAGGGTATTGCTCTTCAGTTCTGGTTATCAGGCCAACCTCGGGGTTCATCAGGCGCTGCTGGGGCGCAGTGATCGCACCATTCACGACCGCCTCAATCACGCCTCGCTACTGGATGGAGCCAAGCTCTCCGGTGCGAAATTGCTGCGTTATGCGCATAGTGATATCAGTGCGCTGGAGCAGCGCCTGTCCAGTACCACATCCGGGCGTACGCTGGTGGTGACCGATGGTGTCTTCAGTATGGATGGGGACACCGCACCGCTGCCAGCCATGGTCAATGAGTGCCGTTGTGGTGGAGCCACGTTGATGGTGGATGATGCGCACGGGATCGGAGTGCATGGGCCGCAGGGGCGGGGGAGCGTTGCCAGATTTGAGTTGGGACCGGATGAGGTGCCGATTCTGATGGGGACACTGGGCAAGGCATTTGGCGTCTCAGGGGCCTTTGTCGCAGGCAGTGAGGCGCTGGTCGAGACCTTGATCCAGCAGGCACGCACCTATATCTACACCACCGCAACCCCGCCAGCACAGGCCGAGGCGACCCGTACGGCACTGCGATTGCTGAAAAATGCAGAGGATCGGCGGGAAAAGTTGCAGCAATTGATCGAGCGCTTTAGAAGTGGAGCAGCGCAGCTGGGGTTGCAGTTGATGCCCTCGAAAACGCCGATTCAGCCGCTCTGGATTGGTGCGGCCGAAGATGCCGTCGCGCTCTCTGAAAAGTTGCAGGCACACAATATTCTGGTTGCGCCAATCCGCCCCCCGACCGTGCCAGAGGGGAGTGCGCGGTTGCGGATTACCTTCTCCGCCAACCACACGGTTGAGCAGGTAGACCAGTTATTGGAGGCGTTGCAGTGAAGCCATCTCTGGTGCTGATTCATGGTTGGGGGTTTAATGGTGGGGTTTGGGACTCACTGTTGCCGGCGCTACGGTCAAAATTTGAGGTGACGGTGATTGATCTTCCCGGTTATCGGGGGCATCCACTGTTGGAGGCCAACAGTTTGGCGGCCACGGCAGAGGCGGTTGCTGCACAGGCACCAGAGTCAGCGATCTGGCTGGGTTGGTCGCTGGGTGGGCAGGTTGCGTTACAGGCAGCACTGCAGTGGCCTGAGCAGGTTTCAAAACTAATTCTGGTCGGAGCGACGCCAAAGTTTGTACAGGGTGGGGGGTGGCGGGCCGCCGTGAAGCAGAAGATTCTCGATGACTTTGGTGCGGAATTGATTCGATCTCGAGAGACCACTATCGGCCGTTTTCTCACCTTGCAGATGTTGGGTGTGCGTGGAGCCAAGGTGCTCCTGAAAGCACTGAAGGTCTCTCTGGCAGAGGCGCCGCAGCCGGGTACGCTGGAGACTGGACTGAAAATTCTTAACCGGACCGACTTCCGCGATCAGCTGTCGCAGATTCACCAGCCTGCACACTGGATCATGGGGGAGCGAGATCAGCTGGTGCCGGTTGCTGCCGGAGAACAGGCGGCAGCAGCGATGTCGCACGGTTCGTTCACCATGATTGAGGAGAGTGGTCATGCCCCGTTCCTCAGTCACCCCGAGCGTTTTCTGGAGGAGGTGTTTCGCTTTGCAACATAGCCCCTACCAACTACAGCGTCGGCGGATTCGCGCCAATTTTCACCGGGCGGCAACGGGCTATGATGCGACCGCGCAGTTACAGAGGGAAGTGGCGGATCGCATGCTGGAGCAGTTCCAGTATGAGCGCATTGAGCCGCAGCGGATTCTCGATGTGGGGGCAGGGACGGGATACTGCAGTCGCGGGTTGGAGGTGCGCTTCAAGAAGAGCCAGATTGTTGCGCTCGATCTGGCTGAGGGAATGCTGCAACAGGCGAAACAGCAGAAGCGGTGGCGCTCGAAACAGCGCTTCCTCTGTGGTGATGCACAGTCACTGCCGCTGGCCGATCGGAGTGTTGATCTGATTTTCTCCAATTTTACCCTGCAGTGGTGTGAGGACTTGTCACAGGTGTTGAGTGAGTTTCGCCGGGTCTTGTGCCCCGGTGGTCTGCTTACCTTCTCCATGCCGGGCAACGATACCCTGCATGAGTTACGGACGAGCTGGGCCTCGGTGGATAATCGAGTTCACATCAACCGTTTTATCGATCTGCAGCGGGTTGGGGACCTGCTATTGCAGCAAGGCTTTTCTGAGCCCGTCACCAGTGTGGACCGTTTCTCTCTCACTTATCCCGATGTGATGGGGGTGATGCGAGACCTTAAAGGGTTGGGGGCAACCAATGCCAATGCGGGGCGGCGTAGTGGGTTGATGGGGCGTGAGGTATTGAAGCGGCTGGAAGAGAACTATCCGGCGCATGATGATGAGGGGCGAGTGGTGGCCAGCTGGGATGTGGTCTATGGACATGCCTGGATGCCGGACCACTCATTCTCTGATCCAGAGCCATTTTCGCTCTCCCTGAGTGATTTTAATACCTGATAAAAACAGTAGGTCTTGACACCGGTTTTGAAGTCGTTATGATTCACCTACTCGAAATAATGATTTCTAGCAGAATTTAGTGCAGAGGAGATGGTTTGCACTGAATGCTGAATTTTTACCTTTAAGCACAATACAAGGAGTTCACAATGAGCGTATTAGTAGGACGCGAGGCCCCAGACTTTACCGCACCAACCGTAATGGGCAATGGCGAGATCAATGCCACATACAACTTCCACGAGGCGAAGAAGGGCAAGTATGCCGTCGTCTTCTTCTATCCGCTTGACTTCACTTTTGTCTGCCCATCCGAGCTGCTCGCTTTTGATCACCGTATGGCAGAGTTCGAGAAGCGTGGTGTTGAGGTCGTTGGTGTCTCCATCGACTCACACTGGACGCACAACGCATGGCGCAACACCGATGTGAAGGATGGCGGCATTGGCGCGGTCAAGTATGCAATGGTGGGTGACATGAAGCAGGAGATCACTCAGGCCTTTGGCGTACAGGTACCTGGCGGTGCCCCAGCACTGCGTGCCTCTTTCCTGATCGACAAGGACAATGTGGTCCAGCACCAGGTGGTCAATAATCTTTCTCTGGGCCGTAACGTTGACGAGATGATCCGTATGGTTGACGCACTGCAGTTCACCGAGGAGCACGGTGAGGTCTGTCCAGCCGGTTGGCAGGATGGTGATGAGGGGATGAAGGCGACTCCAGATGGCGTTGCTTCCTACCTCGAGAAGCATGAGAACGACCTGTAAGTTAAAACCTTATTGGTTCGAAAAAAGGCGCACTACGGTGCGCCTTTTTTTATGGTCTCCCTCTTGTTGTTGACAATCTAAATGCAAACGATTATCGTATAGATGAATGATTTATAGGGTTGGCTGTGAATACGGCTCGATGAAAGGTTTTGTACTCAGAATGGAAAAGGATTTGTATCATGAATATCTACTCTAAAGTTGTTGTCACTCTGTTGATGACGTTGTCGTTGCAGCCGGTTGCTGCCAAGGAGGTCAACCTCTACTCCTACCGTCAGCCCCATTTGGTTGAACCCATGTTGCAAGTCTTCACCAATGAAACCGGCATCAAGGTCAATACGGTCTATGCCAAGAAGGGGATGGTTGAGCGCCTCAAGGCGGAGGGTGAGAACAGCCCGGCTGACCTCGCATTGACGACCGACATCAGCCGTCTGCAGGCATTGAAGAGTGCGGATCTGCTGCAGCCAGTCAATAGCAGTGCATTGAGTGGAAATGTGCCGATCAATTTGCGTGATCCTGATGGAGAGTGGTTTGCGCTCACACGTCGTTCTCGCGTGATTATGGCGGCCAAGGATCGGGTGCCTGAGGGCACGATCACCCATTATGAGCAGCTTGCTGATCCTGATCTGGGTTACAAAATCTGTATGCGCAAGGGGAGCCACCCCTACAATATCTCGCTGATTGCCTCGATGGTAGCGGCCAAAGGGCGTGAGGGAGCGAAGCAGTGGCTGCAAGGGGTGAGCAATAACCTTGGACGCAAACCACAGGGCAATGACCGTGCGCAGGTGGGTGGTGTGATTGCTGGCGAGTGTGATCTGGCGATTGCCAATACCTATTACTTTGGCAAGATGTTTACCGGCAATGGGGGCAAGAACCCGGAGCAGATTGAGTGGGCCAAGGGGGTGAATGTCATCTTCCCTAATCAGCAGGGTCGTGGTGCTCATATCAACATCAGTGGTGTTGGGTTGTTGAAGCATGCGCCTCATCGTGATAACGCTGTTCGGCTGATGGAGTGGCTCTCTGGAGATATGGCGCAGTATATGTATGCCCACGAGAATCATGAATTCCCGGTCAAGGCGGGGGTTCCGACTTCACCACTGGTGACCAAGTATCTACAGGGTGGGCAGTTCAAGCCGGATGCGGTAGCGCTCTCCACCATTGCCAGGCATGCAGCAACCGCATCGGAGCTGGTGGCTGAGGTTCGCTTCGGAGGCTGATTCCTTTCATGCGCCGCCGTCTGATGCAGTGGTTGCCATGGGCGATCTCCAGCTGGGGGATCGCCCTTTTGGTGTTGTTGCCGGTGGTGATGGTGCTACTGCAGGCGCTCTTTCCCAGCGAGAATATCTGGGGCCATCTGGTTGAGACGACCCTGCCGTACTATCTTGAGAATTCCATCATCTTAATGGTCGGGGTGGGGCTCCCCAGTGCGGCTATTGGGGTTGCTGCCGCCTGGCTGGTGACCCGTTGTGAGTTTCCGGGACGGCGTCACTTTCAGTGGGCGCTACTACTCCCTTTTGCTTTTCCCGCCTATCTGCTCGCCTACCTCTATACGGATCTGTTGCAGTACTCTGGTCCACTGCAGAGTCTGTTGAGAGAGACTTTTGAGTGGCGCTACAAGTCGGACTACTGGTTCCCGGAGATTCGCTCAATGGGTGGGGCGATGACCATGTTTACGCTGACGCTCTATCCCTATGTCTATCTGCTGGCCCGTGCCTCCTTTCTGGAGCAGTCGGATAGTGCCAGCAATCTCAGTCGACTATTGGGATGTGGTCCGTGGGGCAGCTTCTTTCGGGTCTCGTTGCCAGCGGCCCGGCCTGCGGTGGCGGTGGGCAGCTCGTTGGTGTTGATGGAGACCCTGAATGATTTTGG
This sequence comes from uncultured Piscirickettsiaceae bacterium, assembly GCA_964551545.1. Classification (GTDB taxonomy): domain Bacteria; phylum Pseudomonadota; class Gammaproteobacteria; genus Thiopontia. Next base: position 18,723 of record CAZKCT010000015.1, read on the forward strand.
AACGGTCGATTTCTTCGCGGTAGAGACGATGACCACAGGGATCTTTGATGTCTGGCTCAACCGCAATAATGTCGGTGGTGCGGCACAGATCGCCACCCTGTTGATGACGATGGTGCTGCTGTTGGTGGCATTGGAACAGATCAGTCGCCGCAACCAGCGTCAGTATCAGGATGGGGAGAGCCGTAAAAAAATTGAACGGGTTCGACTGAATCGTCGGCAGCAGATTACGGCACTGCTGGTGGTGGGGCTGCCGGTGCTGTTTGGATTTTTGTTGCCATTTGTGGTGTTGGCTGACTATGCGTGGGCGGCAGTGGCAGATTACTGGGATCCTCAGCTCTACCGTTACACAATGAATAGCCTAATGGTGGCTGCTTTGGGGGCGTTGTTGACAGTGGGCGTTGGATTGATGGCCTCTTACGGAAAGCGGCAGCAGACCCGTGGTGGAACCGCACTGGCCCACCGCATCTCCGGGATTGGTTATGCAATGCCGGGAGCGGTGTTGGCAGTAGGGGTGGTGGTCTTCTTTGGTGGAGTCGACCAGGTGATTAATGCGCTCTTTCTGGAGTGGTTTGGTTTCAAACCGGGGTTGCTGCTCAGTGGCACCCTCTTTTCACTGATTTTCGCCTATGCGGTCCGTTTTCTCACCGTTGCGACCGGTGGCATTGATGCCAGTCTCAGCAAGATCCGCCCCTCCATGGATTATGCGGCACGTTCTCTGGGGGAGAGCAGCCTCTCCACGTTGCGTCGAGTTCATATCCCGATGATTCGTAGCGGCATGTTGACCGCCGCACTGATTGTCTTTGTCGATATCATGAAGGAGCTGCCAGCCACGCTGCTGTTACGCCCATTCAATTTTGAGACCCTTGCCACCCATGTCTACTACTTTGCCTCTGATGAGATGTTGCGTGAGTCATCGATGGCGGCGTTGATGATTGTTGTGGCCGGTCTGGGGCCTGTGATTCTGCTCAGTCGAAGTATTGCGAGCCACCGTGAGTGAACAGAGAAATTGAAGTGAGTGAAATATGATGAATGATAGACAGCCGCAGTGTGATGAGATCCTTCGAATTGAGAACCTGACCTGTCGCTATGGCCAGCAGCAGGTGCTGAGAGGGGTTTCGGTTCAGCTCCAGAAGGGCGTGTTGACCAGCCTGTTGGGGCCGAGTGGGTGTGGCAAGAGTACGCTGCTCAATGCTGTGGCCGGGTTCCATGAGATCGATGGAGGATCCATCTGGATTGGTGGTGAAGAGGTCTCCTCTACCAAGACACACCTGTCGCCTGAGCGACGCAATACTGGAATGATTTTTCAGGACTATGCGCTCTTTCCTCATCTCAATGTGATTGAGAATGTCTGTTTTGGGCTGAAGAGCATCTCGAACTCAGAGGCGACCAAACAGGCCCGAGAGTGGCTTGCGCTGGTACGGATGGATGAGTTTTCAGTGCGTTACCCCCATCAGCTCTCCGGTGGTCAGCAGCAACGGGTGGCACTCGCGCGTGCGTTGGCTGCTCGCCCCGGACTGCTGTTGATGGATGAGCCCTTTTCGAATTTAGATACTGATCTGCGTCGGGCGCTGGTGCGGGAAGTGAGTGAGATTCTGCGGGAGATTGGTATCACCGCGATTCTGGTGACCCATGATCAGGAAGAGGCCTTTATCTTTGGGGATCAAATTGGGCTGATGCGGGAGGGGAAGATGCAGCAGTGGGGTACAGCCGCAGTGCTCTATGCGCACCCAAAGAGTCGCTGGGCTGCCGACTTTGTGGGGAGAGGCAGCTGGTTGAGTGGGGTGGCCGATGAAGCGGGTCGTGTCTCGACAGCGGTTGGTTCATTTGTGCTGGATGAGGGGAAAAATCTTAATTTAGGTGACCGTTTTGAGGTGCTTCTGCGTCCCCATGAGATCGATCTGGCTCGAGACCGTGTTGTCGAAGGCGCGGCCTGCCGGGTGGTTCATCGGGAATTTTCTGGGCAGGAGACGCGTTATTGGGTGGAAATCAATGCCTCGGAACAGGTGGAGGTCTCGATGGATGGTCTTGCTGCTTTTGAGGTGGGGGATGAGGTGATGCTTTCGGCAGCTCGCGCTAATCCAATCGCTTTCCGAGTCGATTAGCGCGGTTTCTGTCGGGAAAATGGCTTGATTTGTACACTTCTGAATCCGTTTATCGCTCCGTGTGGCTGTAGTATTCACCCCCATTTCTCGCTATGATTGAGGTACGAATTGATCTGGAATGGGGTCTGGGATGGGTACTGAAGGGATGTCGGAAAGAGAGCAGCTGAAGAGTGCAGGATTGAAGGTGACACTGCCTCGTATGAAGATTCTTGACCTGCTAGAGAAGAGCAAGGTGATTCATGTCAGTGCGGAAGATGTCTACCGTCAGCTGATCGAATCCGGAGAGGATATTGGGCTGGCGACGGTCTATCGGGTGTTGACCCAATTTGAGGCTGCGGGCTTGGTCACGCGTCACAATTTTGATACCGGTCATTCGGTCTTTGAGCTGGATCGTGGTGAGCACCATGATCACCTGCTCTGTGTGAAGTGTGGTCTGGTTGAGGAATTTTTTGATAAAACCATCGAGAAACACCAGAATACCATTGCCAAGCAGCACGATTTTGAGATTACCGATCATTCACTGGTGATCTACGGAATCTGCGGGAAGTGTAAGAAATAGCAGCGATGTTTCGATAAAAAGTTCTAAATAGGCTCCATCGGTAGTGATCCGGCGGGGCCTTTTTTATGCAAGAAGATTTGAGGTGGAGAGAAGCGTATGGGTTTTGAAGCGATCAACCCCTTTAGTGGAGAGCTAGTCGGGCGCTGTGAAAACTGGGATGAGCAGCAGATCGAGGGGGTGCTGCAGTCTTCGGTCGTAGCTGTCGCTGGTTGGAGAGAGACCGCTATTCATGAACGTTGTGTCATGGTTCGCAAGGCCGGAGAGGTGCTGCGCCGCAGAAAACGGGCGCTGGCAGAGTTACTGACCCGGGAGATGGGGAAGTTGATCGGTGAGGCTGAGGCTGAGGTGGAGAAGTGTGCCTGGGTTTGTGATTACTATGCAGATCAAGGCCCCGGTTTTCTGCAGGATGAACGGATCGAGAGCGATGCGGGGAAGAGCCTTGTCGCTTATCAGCCGCTAGGGACGGTGTTGGCGGTGATGCCGTGGAACTTTCCACTATGGCAGGTCTTCCGGTTTGCTGCGCCTGCACTGGTTGCGGGGAATGGTGCGCTGCTCAAGCATGCCTCCAATGTTCCAGGTGCCGCGCGCGTGATTGAGGAAGTGCTGCTGGAGGCGGGATTACCAGAGGGTGTTTTTACTACGCTAATGATTAGTGCTGCCCAGGTCGCCTCAGTGATTGAGGACCCTCGCGTGCAGGCCGTGACCCTGACGGGTAGTGAGCTGGCAGGCCGCAAGGTGGCAGCGAGTGCGGGCAAGAGTCTGAAGAAGAGTGTACTGGAGTTGGGGGGGAGTGATGCGTTTGTGGTACTGGAGGATGCAGACCTTGATGCAGCCATTGAGATTGGTGTGCTCTCTCGCTATCTCAATGGCGGGCAGAGCTGTATCGCAGCGAAACGATTTATTGTGGTGGAGGCAATTGCAGAGCCCTTCATTGCAGGTCTGAAGCGTGCCGTTGAGGCGTTGAAACTGGGGGACCCCATGGACCCAGAAACTACATTGGCACCGATGGCCCGTATTGATCTACGGGATGAACTGGATCGTCAGGTGCAGCAGAGTATTGCCGCAGGTGCGGTGCCATTGACTGGATGTAAGCCGGATGACCGTGTCTATGCAGGGTATGCGCCCTCCATTCTGGACCAGGTGAAACCGGGGACGGTCGCCTACCAGGAAGAGCTGTTCGGGCCCGTAGCAATTGTGATTCGGGTGAAAGATGAGGCGGAGGCGATCCGGGTGGCCAATGACAGCCCGTTTGGTCTGGGCGGCAGTGTCTGGACCCGGGATCTGCAGCGAGGCGAGCGGATCGCTCGACAGCTGGAGAGTGGTGCAGCGTTCGTCAACGGTATCGTCAAGAGTGATCCCCGTCTCCCATTTGGGGGGATTAAAAATTCTGGCTATGGTCGTGAACTCTCCCGTCATGGAATTCAAGAGTTCGTGAATGCGAAGACCATCTGGATTGGTTAACGCACGATAAATTTCCGTAACGGGCGAATGCCCAGTAGCAGCAGTGCTGCGCCACATAGGGTGGAGAACCAGAGAGGGAACATGGGGTCAATCGCGCCCTGCCGGATCTGATCCATGACTCCGAGTGCCTCTGCAACCTCATCGAGCAGAAGCCCCAGTCCGATCGCGGTGAGTGAGATCCCGCCAAGATAGGTGATCACGGTATTGCGTCCAAACTCTTTATAAACCACCCCTAGCGTAGAGAGATTGGTGGCAGGGCCAGAGAGCATAAAGACCAGTACAGCGCCCGGTGAAACGCCGGCCATTAATAGTGCTGCCGCCAGTGGTGTTGAGGCAGTGGCGCAGATGTAGATGGGGATTCCGGCCAGCAGCATGACCATCATTGCTGGCAAACCGCCTCCCCATTGGGCCAGCATCATTGGGGGGAAGAGCGTCATCACCACAGCGGCAACCAGCAGTCCAACCATCAGCCATCCGAAGACGTTGTCGAGGATGTCATGGATGACATAGCGCAGGGAGCGTTGTAGTTGGGAGAGAGGGGTAGAGGAGAGTGAGGTGGCAGAAGGCTCACTGCAGCATGAAGGTGTCGCAGCGGGAGCGGGTTGGCTGGCGATGACCGGAATGGAGAGCGTGTGGAGTGGGGGTGCTGTAGTGGAGCGGCTCTCCGGGATCATCAGAGTGAGGGTTCCGGCGACAATGGCGGTCAGAATGGCGGCAATCGGGCGCATGATGGCCATGAATGGACCGAGCAGTGCGTAGGTGACACTAACCGAGTCAATGCCAGTTTCTGGGGTTGCGATCAGGAAAGAGACGGTTGCGCTACGAGAGGCGCCACTGCGCCGGATGCCCAGTGCGGCAGGGATCACCCCGCAAGAACAGAGTGGGAGTGGTGCACCAACAACGGCTGCACGAACCACAGGAAGAAAGCCCTCACCCCCCAACCAGCGCTCAATCAGCGATTGTGGAACCCATGCATGCACCAGTGAAGCCAGGAGTAATCCGAAGAGCAGCCATGGTGCTGCGGAGAGGTAGAGGTCGACCAGATTGTGAATGAAACTCATTGCCTAATGGTGGCACAATAGTGACTCAATGGGAATGAGGTGAAGGGATGGAGCAGGCGATGGAACGGTTGTTGGAGATTATGCGCAGTTTGCGTGACCCGAAGCAGGGGTGTCCGTGGGATCTTGAGCAAAGTTACCGCACCATTGTGCCCCATACTCTGGAAGAGGCTTATGAGGTGGCAGACACTATCGAGCGGGAGGCATTGGATGAGCTGCCAGGAGAGCTGGGGGATTTGTTGTTTCAGGTGGTCTTCTATGCCCAGATCGGTGCAGAGGAGGGGCGTTTTACCTTTGCGGATGTGGTGACTGCAATCTCTGAGAAGCTGGTTCGTCGTCATCCTCATGTGTTTGGTGACGAGCAGGTCGAGGATGCTGCCTCGCAGACGGCCCGTTGGGAACAGTTGAAAGCGGAGGAGCGGCAGGAGAGCAGTGACCAAGAGAGTGCGCTGGATGGTGTGTTGGGGAGTCTTCCTGCGTTGACGCGAGCGGCCAAAATTCAGCGTCGTGCGGCACGGGAGGGCTTTGATTGGCCGGACTGTTCTGGGGTGCTGGATAAAGTGGAAGAGGAGTTTTCTGAACTACGGGCCGAGATCGAGGCAGAGTCACAGCGGCCGCAGAGGATTGAGGAAGAGATGGGGGACTTGCTCTTCTCCATGGTGAACCTCTGTCGTCATCTGGATCAGGATGCAGAGGGCGTGTTGCGTCGGGGAACGGCAAAGTTCGAGCGCCGGTTCCACGCAATGGAGCGACAGCTACGGTTAGAGGAAAGAGTGCTAAAGGGGTTAAGTCTTGAGGAGATGGAGGCGGCCTGGCAGCAGGCCAAGCGCGAAGATTAAAAGTGGTCGGGTAGTTCCCAGTTGAGTACTTTACCTTCATCAAACCAGATGTAGCTGTGTAGTCGAGAGGAGTGGTGGTAGTACCAGGTGGTGAAGATCTGCTCCTCGGTGCGGTGTGGTTCTCCGAGAATTTCCTTCACCTCTTGCATTGGCATCTCTTTCTTGAGCCGTTTCCAGTAGACCGGGTCTTTCCAGCGCGTACTGGAGGAGCGCTCCTTGAGTTGCTGTTCCAGTTGACCGACCCGAGTCTCTAATTGAGTGAGTCGCTCCAGTAGGCTCTGTTCCGTGGCGTTGGCCGAAGCGCAGAGGGTGAAAAGCAGGGCAGTGCGAATGAGGTTGTTCATCAAGGTCAAGGTTCAGAAGGTTTATTCTTAAGAGGCCTCAGCCATCTCGCTGTCATCGTAAATGTAGACGGGGTTCACGGCGATAATTCCTTCAATTCCCTCGATTTCCTGGATGGTGTCGGTCATCTCTCCAGGGGTTCGATTCTCCAGGGTAACGACCAGCTTGCCATGGTCCTCGGCGTGGATCTCCAGATCACGAATGGCTTGAAACTGTTCTTTGATGGCGTCTGTCTGTTCTGGTTTGAGTCGGACGGCGATACCTGAAATTTGCATAAGTAAATTCTCCTCCTTGGGTTGTTTCCAAGAGCATAAAAAAGCCGCCTGGATCTTGCAAGACCCAGGCGGCGGTGGGTTACACGATTACCTTCTGTTACTTGTTGAGAACGAGTTCCCAACCAGTGGGTCGATCCGGTATTGTGGAGCGTGGCACTGATTACAGAAGAAACGGGAACCAGAGAGGTGATCGAGTGCATTGCCGTCGCGATCAACAAAGTGGCTGCGGCCGATCTGAGTGGCCTCCTCCTCTTTGTAGTTCTCGTCGCTATGGCACTCCATGCACTTGTTCTCCTTCATGGTCACGGCGTAGTCCTTGTGGGGCATCACCGGAGGCTGCTCTTTCCAGGTTCTGGCGAACGGATCGGCATCCTTAAAACGGTTCTTCCGGCTTGGGACTGCTGGGTCAGCATTAATATCATGCCCCATTCGCAGCGAGGTTACATCGCTGGCGATGGTCACGGAACTGCCTCCAAGCATTGCTGCCAGAGAGGTGCCCAATACAAACATCATCATTTTGCTTCTTTTCATTGGACTCTCCTCCTTATGCCTTAACGATCTTGACGGCGGTTTTCTTGAAGTCCGTCTCTTTGGAGAGCGGATCCGTTGCGTCAAGTACCAGCTTGTTGACCAGTCGGCGAGCATCGAACCAAGGAACGAATACCAGCCCTTTGGGTGGCTTGTTACGGCCACGGGTAGAGACACGTGCCTTGATGCTGCCACGTCGGGAGATGAGCTCAGCTGCTGCACCATCATAGAGCCCGTGAGATTTGGCGTCATCTGGGTGCATGGAGATCACTGCATCCGGTACGGCGCGATAGAGCTCGGGAACACGACCCGTCATGGAGGCGGAGTGCCAGTGCTCGAGTACACGACCGGTACTCATCCACAGTGGATACTCTTCGTCTGGGGACTCGGCGGGTGGCTCGTACGGACAACAGAAGATGTTGGCCTTGCCATCGGGCTTTCCGTAGAAGTAGACATCGCCCGCAGCAACCGTTGGGTTCATCTTGCGAACCAATGGATCATACCCTTCACGGTAACGCCACAGCGTCTCCTTGCCGTCGATCACAGGCCAGCGCATGCCACGGGTTTTGTGGTAAGTGCTGTACTCGCCGAGTTCGTGCCCTTTCTTTGGTCCTTCCAGGCCAAAGCGGCGATACTCTTCGTAGAGACCTTTCTGCGCATAGAACCCAAAGTCGAATGCCTCTTCATTATCGAATCCGGCTTCCAGTTCATTGAGACTGTAGCGGTCGACAGCACCATTGGCATAGAGCACGTCAAACAGAGTCTTTCCAGCATACTCCGGGTTGGCATCAACATGCGCTTGTCCCCAGGCCTCTTCAACGGTGAAGCGCTTGGAGAACTCCATCAGCTGCCAGAGGTCAGACTTTGACCCATCAATTGCAGGAACCTGTTGGCGCCAGGCCTGTGAGCGGCGCTCGGCGTTGCCGTAAACGCCCTCTTTCTCGACCCACATTGCCGTTGGCAGGATCAAGTCCGAAGCCATTGCGGTGACAGTTGGGTAAGGATCGGAGGTTACGATGAAGTTCTTGGGGTTGCGATAACCCGGCATGGTCTCATCGTTGATGTTCGGCGCAGCCTGTACATTATTGTTACACATTACCCAGTAGGCATTCAGCTTGCCATCCTTGAGCATGCGGTTCTGCAGTACTGCATGGTAGCCAGGTTTGCCTGGAATAGTTCCCTGAGGGACGTTCCAGATATTCTCTGCAAACTTACGATGCCCCTCTTTCATCACTACCAGATCAGCAGGTAGACGATGTGCAAAGGTGCCGACCTCACGTGCGGTACCACAAGCGGATGGTTGACCGGTTAGTGAGAATGGGCTGTTGCCTGGCTCAGAAATCTTGCCGGTCAACAGGTGGAGGTTGTACATCAAGTGGTTCATCCAGACGCCACGGACGTGCTGGTTGGTACCCATGGTCCAGAGAGACATGATCTTCTTGTTGGGATCGGCATAAAGTTTTGCCAGCTCCAGCAGATTTTCTTCTGGAACGCCGGACATCTTCGATGCCTTCTCCAGCGTATATTCAGAGACGAATTTCTTGTAGTCCTCGAAGCTCATCGGCTTAGAGCCGACCTGTGCCTTGCGTGGAGAGCTATTTTTGGCATTCTTCTCGCGTGGGTCATCAGGGCGCAGGCCATAACCGATATCGGTATTGGCAAGGCGGATGTTGACATGCTTCTTCAGGAAGTTTTGATCGACCGCATCGTTCTCGATGATGTAGTTGGCAATATAGTTACCAATGACCAAGTCGGTCTGTGGCTCGAAGATCAGTACATTGTCTGCGAGGTCACAGCTACGATGGGTGTAGGTCGAAAGCACATGGACCGAGGAATTCTTCTTGCTCAGTCGGGTGTCGGTGATGCGTGACCAGAGGATGGGGTGCATTTCCGCCATGTTGGAACCCCAGAGTACGAAGTTCTCACCATGCTCGAAATCGTCATAACAACCCATGGGCTCATCGGAGCCGAAGGTACGCATGAAGGCACCTACTGCAGAGGCCATACAGTGGCGTGCGTTAGGGTCAATGTTGTTGGAGCGGAAACCAGCCTTGTAGAGCTTGGAGGCGGCATAGCCTTCCAGTACAGTCCACTGGCCAGAACCGAACATACCCACTGTGGATTTGCCGTCGCCACGCTTGTGGTCGGCAGCCATCGCCGCTTTCCACTTGTTGGCCATGATGTCGAAGGCCTCATCCCAGCTAATTGGAGTGAATTCGCCGTTCTTGTCATATGTGCCATCTTTCATACGCAGCAGTGGCGTAGTGAGACGGTCTTTTCCGTACAGTATCTTGGAGAGGAAATAGCCTTTGATGCAGTTCAGTCCACGGTTAACGGGTGCGTCAGGGTCTCCCTGAGTTGCAACCACACGACCATTCTTGGTGCCGACCAGTACACTACAGCCGGTGCCACAGAAGCGGCAGGGGGCCTTGTCCCAGCGGATGCCATCACTGTCGTAGCCATCTTTTGCCTGGGTGACAACCGGGATGCCACTGATCCCGACGGCTGCTGCAGTCGCAGCGACAGCATTGGACTTAATAAAGTCCCTTCTAGAGATTCCCATAGATACTTCTCCTCTCTTGTTTTCTTATAAAAATAAATAGTCATTAACCAAGCAAGCCCGATTCCTGAAAGTGGAAGGTGGACCCTTCGAAGCGCCTGTTTAATAACCCACAATAACGGTTGGCTATTGCGACATAAAAATATGCGAATCCCGTTTATCTCAAAAAAGTGCTTTGTCGTCAACCACTAAGTCTGAAGTCGTTTGATCTGGCGCAAAAAAATCCCCTCATCCATCCTTGGATGAGGGGATCTAGGTGTGAATTGCTCACACTCCTCCAGGTCGCTTCTTTGGTGCAACTCCTTTTGCGAAGTCTTCTTCCCCCAAAGCGGGTATTGGTTTGACCAATTTTGCGCTGATTGTACAGCTTTATGGTGGGGGAGAAACTAAGGAATCCTTAGTATGGGGGGTGGGGCTTTTTAGGGCTGATCCATGCGCCCAATGGCACAGCTGACGAAAGAGACCGCTTTTGCTTTGACGTTATTGAGCCCCTCAACACTCCCCTTTTTTGGGTAGCCGAGGGACTGCAGAGTCTCTTCGATCGCTGTCTGTTGGTCTTTTGCAGAGTGGATGGTGATGGCGCCACTCTCGACCTCGACCTCAATCTCATCAATGGGGTGGTTTTCGCTGACCTTCTTCTTAATCGTGTTGGCACAGCCGCCGCACTTGATGTTTTCAACTTCAATGGTGTATTTCATTTTGGATTCTATTGCCTAATAATTAATCAATGGATGCTATTTTACTCTATCTGTTGATTGGGAGCTTTGCGGGCCTGGCAGCTGGACTGCTTGGGGTGGGGGGTGGCCTGATCATTGTCCCTTTTCTCTACTGGAGCTTTCAGCAGCAGGGGATGGCGGGAGCGTGGTTGATGCATCTGGCAGTGGGGACCTCGCTAGCTACCATTGTGGTGACCTCTCTCTCTTCAGTATGGGCGCACCATCGTCGCGGCAGTGTGCGTTGGGATCTATTTTGGATGCTGGTGCCGGGAATCTTGTTGGGTGGGTGGCTTGGCAGTGGGCTTGCACCGGAGATTGAGAACCGGGCGCTGCGGCAGTTCTTCGCCTTTTTTGAGTTGATGGTCGCGCTGCAGATGGCACTGAGCTGGCGGCCTGCAGCCCATCAGAGGATTCCGGGACGATGGGGTAGCGCAGCAGGCGGTGGGGTGATTGGGTTGGTCTCAGCGTTGGTAGGGATTGGGGGCGGAACGATGACGGTGCCGTGGCTGGTCTGGTTTCGAACCCAGATGCATCAGGCGATTGGAACCTCCGCAGCAGTTGGATTGCCGATCGCTCTGGTTGGCAGTCTTGGTTTTGTCTGGTTTGGTTGGGGTGAAGTGGATCTTCCCGTAGGGAGCAGTGGTTTTGTTTATTGGCCCGCTTTTTTGGGAATTATCGTCATGAGTGCCCTTACTGCCCCTGTGGGTGCACACCTTGCGCACCGAATGGATGGCGTGCGTTTGAAACGGTCGTTTGCGCTTTTTCTATTGCTCCTCTCTGGGTGGATGTTTTTGGGGTAAAAGATGATTTAATGTTGAGTTAATCTGTTGTTTTTATTTGTATATTAGTCAGCATCAAGAAAAATGATATTAAAGCAAGGAATGTTGATTAGATTTGTCTCACATAAGCTTTATCATGCGCCGACCTAACTAATACACATAGGAGAGCGGATATATGCTTACGGTCAATCCATTCAGCACCCTTGCTGATGTCATTACTCCGGGAGCCATGCAGGCCTACGTCATTTTGATGATCCTGCTGGTTGTCGGAGGAACAGTCCTCGACATGATTCACAAGAAGAGCGCCAAGTACTTCTTTGAGAATTCACAGAAGGCACAGAAGAACGCACGACGCACTGTTGGTGCTGGTGAGAAGGTTTCTCTCGCAGTTCAGACTGTTGCCAGTGAAGTGATGACCTCTTCCGAGTTCTGTAGTGCACAGCGTCGGATTTCCCATCTCTTCCTGATGTACGGCTTCATCCTGTTTGTTGCCTCTACTGTCGCTCTGATCTTTGCTCATAACGCTGCTCCTGAAGCAGGTAGCTGGCCTCTGCTGTGGCATCTCGGTGCTGCAATGGTTGCTTTCGGTGGGTACTGGTTCTGGTTCCTGATCCGTGTAGACCGCGCTTCAGAAGGTGTACCTCTGACTCGCCTGGTACGTGCTGACCTCTTTATCCTCTCTCTGTTGGGTACTGTTACCTTTGCGCTGCTTTGGTCCATCACTGGTGCTGGTCTTTCAGTATTCTTTGCACTGTTCATCATCTCTGCGACTGTTCTGTTCGGTGGCGTAATGTGGTCGAAGTTCGCACACATGTTCTTCAAGCCAGCTGCTGCTTACCAGAAGAAGATCACCAAGGCGGACGGTTCTCAGGAGAACCTGCCAGACGTTGGTGAGATGAACGATCCTGAGATCCAGGCTCGCTTCCCGGATATCCCTGAGTACATGGGTACAAATCCACCAAACATGGGGCTTGGCATGAAGCGCGAAGCACCGAAACATTTCTGAGTCGTTTCAACTACTCAACGTATTTAGGAGAGAATTAATATGCCTACTTTCGTATATATGACTCGTTGTGACGGCTGTGGACACTGCGTCGACATCTGTCCTTCGGACATCATGCACATTGACCCAACTTTGCGTCGTGCATACAACATTGAGCCAAACATGTGCTGGGAGTGCTACTCCTGTGTGAAGGCTTGCCCACACCACGCGATTGACGTTCGTGGTTACGCCGACTTCGCGCCACTGGGCCACTCTGTACGAGCGATCCGTGACGAAGAGAAGGGTGTCATCGCATGGCGCATCAAGTCTCGCAACGGTGAGAATGATCTGAACCTGTTGGCACCGATCACCACCAAGCCTTGGGGCAAGCATGTGCCACAACTTGCTGATGTACCTGCGCCGACTCAGGAGCAGCGTGACAGCCAGTTGCTGTACAACGAACCAAAATATATCCGTATGGATGATGGTGATATCCACACGCTCGAGTCCAATGGTCTCGAAATGAAATCAGGGGTGTACTACTAATGGCTTACAATACTATCGTAGAAGACAATATTGATATTCTGGTTGCAGGTGCTGGCCTTGGCGGTACCGGTGCGGCTTTCGAGGCGCGCTACTGGGGTAAAGATAAGAAAATCGTTATTGCAGAGAAGGCAAACATCGATCGTTCTGGTGCTGTTGCACAGGGTCTGTATGCAATTAACTGCTACATGGGTACTCGCTTCGGTGAGAATAACCCAGAGGACCACGTTCGCTATGCACGTATCGACCTGATGGGTATGGTTCGTGAGGACCTGCTGTTCGATATGGCGCGTCACGTTGACTCAGCTGTTCACCAGTTCGAGGAGTGGGGCATGCCTATCATGCGTAACCCGAAGACAGGTGCTTACCTGCGTGAGGGTCGCTGGCAGATCATGATTCACGGTGAGTCTTACAAGCCGTTGGTTGCTGAAGCTGCCAAGAAGTCTGCGGACAAAGTTTATAACCGTATCTGTGTCACCCATCTGCTGATGGACGATGCGAAAGAGAATCGCGTTGCAGGTGCTGTTGGCTTCAACGTACGTACTGGTGACTACCACGTATTCAAGTCTAAGGCTGTTGTTGTTGGTGCCGGTGGTGCTTCCAACATCTTTAAGCCACGTTCTGTTGGTGAGGGTGCTGGTCGTGTTTGGTATGCACCTTGGTCTTCTGGTTCAGCTTACGGTCTGATGATCGGTGCTGGCGCGAAGATGACTCAGATGGAGAACCGTATCGTACTGGCTCGATTCAAGGATGGTTACGGCCCAGTTGGTGCTTACTTCCTGCATCTGAAGACCTACACTCAGAACTGTGACGGCGAAGAGTATGAGTCCAAGTGGTTCCCAGCGCTGGAGAAAATGGTTGGTAAGGCGTACCTGGATACAGATGCATCTCACGTATCTCACCGCCCAATTCCTACCTGTCTGCGTAACCACGCATTCATCAATGAGGTTGCGTCTGGTAAGGGCCCAATCCACATGGTGACCATGGAAGCATTCCAGGATCCACATCTGGAAGAGATTGGTTGGCATAACTTCCTGGGTATGACTGTTGGTCAGGCTGTCCTGTGGGCTGCTACCGACGTGAATCCTAAGCATGAGAATCCTGAGCTGACAACTTCTGAGCCTTACGTGATGGGTTCACACGCAACGGGTTGTGGTGCATGGTGTTCCGGTCCTGAGGATCTCTCTCCTGATGAGTACTTCTGGGGCTACAACCGTATGACCTCTGTTGAAGGTCTGTTTGGTGCCGGTGATGCCGTTGGTGGTACACCACACGCATTCTCCTCAGGCTCTTTCACTGAGGGTCGTCTGGCAGCCAAGGCCGCTTGTCAGTACATCGACGATGGCAAGGCAAACGGCATCAGTGTTTCTCAGGAGCAGATTGCACGTCGTAAGGCGGAGATCTACAAGCCAATGGAGCACTACAAGGTCTATCGTAATGAGATCGTAGCCGGTTCCGTTAACCCGAACTACATCAACCCACGTCAGGGTCTCGATCGTCTGCAGAAGCTGATGGACGAGTACGCGGGTGGTGTAACGGTTAACTACATGACTAACGAGAAGCTGCTGAATATCGGCCTGAAGAAGATGAAAGTTCTTGAGGAAGATCTGGAGAAGGTTGCTGCCGAGAACATCCACGAGCTACTGCGTGCGTGGGAGTTGAAGCATCGCCATCTTGCTTCTGAGTCAGTGATCCATCATACTCTATTCCGTAAGGAGACTCGCTGGCCTGGTTACTACTACCGTGGCGATGCGATGAAGGTGGATGATGAGAACTGGCACGTACTGACTGTCTCTCGTCGTGATCCAAGCAATGGTGAGTACACAATGGAGAAGGCTCCTCTGTACCACTTGGTTGGAGATATCGAGGATAAGGCTCTGGCTGAGATGAAGTCCGGCGAAGGATAAAAAGCAGCCAAAAGTACCGAACAGAAGCCCCACTCGGGGCTTCTGTTTGGGTCTAAAGGAGGCCAATATTTATTGTTGGCCTTTTTTTATGCGTGAGTGAATCTCAATTCACGCTTATTGAGAATTAAAGAGTAGCTGATGAATATTATTGATAAGACAGATGATGAGTTGATGACCATTGGTATTCCCTGGTGGGAAGATCTGATTAAGTACTCCAACAAAGGGCAGTATGGAAAGTTCATTGAAAACTTCTCCTATGATCTGCTGTTGGGCCTCAATGAGGTTGAGGTGGGCAATCAGTTTGCAAAGAGTGAGCTGACCCGAAGCCTTGATGAAAACTACGATTTCCTGGGCTTTATCCGTCGTGGTGAGCATGTCTCTTTCCTCTTTAGAGTCCGTAGTACCAAGAAGTCAGGTGAGTGGCTGGGCAGAATGGTCCTCGGTTATGAGCGAGGCGATGTTAAAATTTTTGCAGCATCCATTTTCTAATCCGTTATGAAAGAGTACGTACAGCATAATAAGCTCGTTGAACTGAACTATAAGGTTCTCGATGCGAAAACCGAGCAGGTTCTATCGACCGTAGAGTTCCCCATCAGCTACGTGCATGGCGCCGACCAGGTACTGGCGACGCAGGTGACGGATCAGCTTCAGGGGCGTGCAGAGGGCGATGTGATTGAGGTGCCAATTGATGGCAACCTGATCTATGGCCCCCGCGATGAGAACCTGGTGTTTACTGATCGCCTTGAAAATGTGCCAGAAGAGTATCGTGAAATCGGGATGAAGATTCTGATGGAGAACGAGAAGGGTGAGCCTCGTGAGTTTATTGTGACTCGCATGGATGATCAAACCCTGACGGTTGATGCGAATAACCCGCTTTGCGGGCGGGATCTGATCTTTAGGCTAGAGGTCCTGAAGGTTCGGGATGCAACTGATCAGGAGATCGAGGCGGGTACGAAGGTGGTGAGCGGCCCCGATATCGAGATCGATGGAGACAAGATCGTCCCCATCTAGGCTGGAGTTCTCTGGCGGCTAGCTAAACGGGTCGTCGGAAAGCAAGATTGCCACATAGGGTGCATAGGTTAATATCGCCCCCTGTCGTGGACCCAGCTCATTGAATGTATGGAGCAGCTCCACCAATAGCGTTTTGTTGGTGGGCGCCTGTTTGACCGCCTTCAGTGCCATAATCAAAGGCTCGGCATCTTCTTGCAGATGAAGGCCGAGCATTTCGATTGACTCATCGATTCTAGCAACATCAATCTCCTGCCGGATCTCTGCGATAGCTTCCTGCTCTGAGTCCTCGAATTCAACTGGTTCGTCAAAGACGTTTCCATTCAGTCCCGTGGGTGAGGTGCTGGATGAGAGTCCGGCGAATGCATTGAACTCCTCCAGAGCCTGCTGTTTGAGTGCGCCAACAAAGTGGTTGAAGGTCTCGGTGTTGGGTTTTCCCAGAAAGAGCGACAAGAGTGGTTCACCGTTCACCCGGCTGTTGAAGTGGAGGAACGACTTGCTGATGATCGGCTCTGGATCGAGCACGGTAAGCATGACTGTCAATGACTCTTCCTTTTTGAAGGGGGGCTTCATTCGAACATTGACATGATCATCAACAAGCTCAAATTCCTGCATGCCTCTGAAGAGGTCTTTCTGGATCAGTTTTGCGGCCATTGTTGGTTCTACCAATGGTTTATGAGGTGAACATTTTGCCGATCATGTCGGCAACCAGTTCATGGGCAAAAGAGTTTTCGCCGCAGTGGATGACCTCTCCCTCCTCACCAATAAAGGCAAGGTGAGGATGAACCGGAGTGCCGTCGTGTTCAATCATCGCCTGATTGTCGATCGTGCTGGTGACGCTGAATGCGATCTCACCGGTGAGCTCTCTGAGCTGATCGCCACTGACTCCGCCCTGTGCGAGCTTGAAACGGACCTGTTCAATGATTTCACGGACAAAGGCTTCTTGGAATTGTCCGAATTTTTCAACATCAAGTATCTGTTGCATATTGGGTTACTTCAGTATTTGAGAAAAGGCTAATTATACACTTTCTGCCATAGCCATTTCAGTGCGCCTCGAAGCGTTGTGAGGCGTGTGGCTTTCTCGCTCTTTAGGGGATGGTTGTCGATACAGCTCAGGCGCCAACGCTGGCGGCGCTCAGACATCCACTCCTGCTTGTAAGCATCATTGCCTGTGAGGAAGTCAATCTCCTCAACCCGGTCTACATCGATCACCTGTTTCATCAGATAAGCGATGAGAATTGATCCGGGGGAGTAGTGTTTCCACTTCTCGTCATACGCCAGCTTGAAGATGCTGGCTTTCCCGTGCACCACAAACCAGAATTGGGCAGCGGCGGGCTGGTGGTTGATGTAGAGCACGGCAAGCCTTAATCCTCCAGATTGTGCCAGGCGGGTGGCCAGCCCCTCAACGAAGGGTTCGAAGACCTCGTTGGCCTTCCAGCTGGCCATGTAGACAGTATGATAGTCAGCCAGCCCCTGTTCGATGTCGTTTTCTGTGAAAAGGCGAATCGAGTGCTCCTGTTCGCGTTCCAGTTTACGCTGTTTGCGGGCAATGGTATTGCGCACCCGGGTAGGGCGGGATGCCATATAGTCGGCAAAAGAGTCCCCCTGGGTACGGTGAATCCAGTTATAGAAGCGGAAATGGCGGTGGCAACTGTATCCGGAGGTCTTCATCACCTGTTGCAGCTTCTGCAGATTATGGTCGTCTTCAGTGACCGGATCCAACTGTAGTGAGTGGATCGAATGTTCTCTGAGTCCCTGGATCAGGCATGTCAGAATCTGGGGCTGCCGCTCCTGGGTGATGAGCAGAGTGTAAAGCGAGGTGTAGAGGTGCTTCAGGGGAAAGCCGTGCTTGCTGCCCTGTTGCGACAGTGGGAGTAGGGCAAGTAGCTGATCTCCCTCTGATACGGTAGCCAGTAATAGGGTCTGACCCTCATCGAGCCCATGCTCGATGAGGTTCTCAAACCAGAGTCTGGAGAAGAAGATGCTCTCTTGTTCTGCCTCTTCAAAAAGGTTGTTGGCGCTCTCTGGTAGTGCCTTCCAGTCTGCGTAACAGACAAACCTCATTGTTGGTTAGTTGACGCTACCGTTCTCGTCGGCGTTGGGGCTCATCTCAATCAGTTCCGATACCTCGAGGGTGCCTTTGATATCCAGGAATGGACAGCGCTGCGCGGCAGCGAGTGCCTCCTCCATGGAGTTCATCCTCATGATGCTCAGTCCAGACATTGCAGACATGGTTCCTGGGCCGGCCTTATCACCCGCCTGTACCGTGTGGGTGTCTTTGAACGGAATGGCTGGGCTGACGACAGCGTCTCCGAGTGATGCGAGCCATTGCTGATACTCTTCGAAGTGCTTTTGCCCCTCTTCAGGATTGGAGGGGTACTCTCCCCCTAAATAGACAAATATGTACTGTGGCATATCGGGTAATTCTCTGTAAATGGGTGATAAAATTGAAGACTGCGCATTCTATCTGAAATAGCCATAAATAGCAGGCATAAGTGGGATAAATGGCGCTAGAAAAAATCAGAAGTCTACAGGGGGCAACACTGCTATATAATCCACGGCACTGAATAAGCATTGTGAGAGTTGGTAGCTGTAGCCCTATTCAGCGGCTCTCCAAATTAGCAAAGTAAAAGGTGATTTATGAGCGGACAACCAAGCACTCGACCTAAAGTTCCAGACGGAAAAGCACGTTTCTATGTAACTCGTCAGATGGCACCTAATGATAAAGGGTTCGTTGGCTACGAGACAATCTGGGAGCCAATGCAGAAAGTTGCAGAGTACACGACTCCTAAAAAACCATAAGAGATTTGACTACTCAGCGATCCGCTGAGTAGCTGTATGGTTATAAGAAAGGCCAAGAGTGCATCGACACTCTTGGCCTTTTTATATGCGCTCTTAATAATGCGCCAGACGAGGCGTGGTGAGGTCTTTTTTGGTTAGAGAAGGGCGACGCTGCTCTATTGGTGAGAGGGGCGGGAGTGGGCCCCGGCAGAGGCCTAGCCCCCGGTCATGTTCATGAACCGGATCACTTGCCCCTCTTCGTTGAATTCGTGACGCTCTGGTTTTAGGGCGAGAGCCTGATGAATGGCCTCTTTCAGCTCGTCATCACTGCAGCCGTCGCGCAGTAGTGGGCGCAGTTCAAACTTCTCCTCTTGTCCCAGACACATGTAGAGCGTGCCGTCGGTGGAGAGGCGAACCCGGTTGCAGGTCTCACAGAAGTGTTGTGAGATTGGGGTAATAAAGCCGAAGTGGAGATCGGTGCCCTTGACCTTGAAGTAGCGTGCAGGACCACCGCCAGGCATCACGCTAGGGATCAGATCAAAGCGCTGCTCCAGCTGTTTGCGAATGACCTCTAGATCAAGGTAGTGAGAATCCTTGGCGCGACAGCCGGTTGAACCGATCGGCATGGTTTCGATGAAGCGTAGGGTGAAACCGTGTTCGATGCAAAACTCGACCATATCGCCGAGCTCATCGTCGTTGACCCCTTTCATGGCCACAGCATTGATCTTGATGGGGCTAAAGCCAGCGGCCTTGGCGGCCATCAGTCCATCGACCACTTTGCCCAGCTTGCCTCCAGTGATTTCACGAAACTTGTCTGGATTGAGACTGTCGAGGCTGACATTGATTCGACTGACGCCGGCCTGTTTGAGGGGCTCTGCAAAGCGAGCCATGCTGACACAGTTGGTGCTGAGAGAGAGGTCTTCAATGCCTGGTAGTGTGGCTAGGCGGGTACTGAGCTCAGTGATCCCTTTGCGAACGAGAGGTTCTCCGCCGGTCATGCGAACCCGGCTGACCCCCATCTCTCCAAAGGCAGAGACGACGCGTTCAATTTCGTCAAAAGTGAGCCAGTCGTCCGGGGCTTCGTAGTCATCAAACCCCTCCGGCATGCAGTAGACGCACCGAAGATCGCAGCGATCGGTCACCGAGAGTCGGAGGTAATCGATGGTACGGCCAAACGGATCAGTGAGCTGCGGTTTCATGGTGATCGGTGAACAATCCCTTTCAAATGATGCGTCAATTCAGCTATAGAGCATAGCAGATCTTATGCCAAGGCTGTCAAGCGTTGAGGTGTGTTATTAAAAACAGTGAGTTGCTTGTTCTCTATGCTGTGTTAATGAGTTGAAGAGGGGATTGAGCATGAACAGACTGTTCAATTTTGGCTTCCTGCTTATGGTGGCCATTGAACAGTCTGTTCAGTAAGCTCTTAGTGGAAGTTCCCTGCAGGGGGCTGGCTGTGGCCTGCCGGGCCAAGGTTATGGGCCTGATTGGTGTTGAGTAGGTCGATCTTTTTCTGGATCGATACCTGATACTCTTCGGCAATAGAGTGTCCGGGATACTTGTTCAAGGTTTCGTTGAGCATCTCTTTGGCGTACTCCAGTGCACCGGAATGTTCATAGAGGAATGCCAGTGTGATCATCAGTTTTGGATCTTCTGGTGACAGCATGATGGCATCTTTTACAGTGCGAATCCCATTTTGGTAATCCTGTTTGAGGATATAGACCCCCAGCAGTTTCCGGTGTGCCTCCAGAGAAGAGGGGTCCTTCTGAATGACTGACTGGAGAATAGCCTCTGCCTGATTGAGTAGATCTGCCCGTTTCAGTGAGTCGACCTCCAGAGGAAGTGCCTCAGCGTAGAGTTGGACCGCTTCAGGAATGCCTCCTGTTTGCTCTTTACTCTCTGCGGTTGCTGCCTGTGCAGCTGTAAGTGAAAGTGTGACCGAGAGTGTTACGGTGGCTAGTGTACTGGAAATCTTATTCATTATTTCTCCTCCTCGTTGAGAATGCTGTTTAGTGCGAACGCTGGAGTCTATACCTATTTTGGGGGTTCGGTAAAGTAGGACTCGAGAATCTCTGCGATCTCGTGTTCTTCCTCCATCAATGCATACTGTAGTGGCGTGATTCCAAGATCATCGGCAAGCTGTGGATCAGCGCCCCACCCCAATAGCAGTTTCACCGCTTCCAGATGGCCGGAAGCCACTGCCTTTTGTAGGGGGGTGATGCCGTACTCGCTCTGGTAGTTGATCGTTGTACCTGCCTCTAGCAGGAGCTGCATGACATCAAGGTGGCCATTCTGTGCGGCCTTATGTAGTGCAGTCTCTCCAGGGTTGGAGTGGGTATCTACCTCGGTGCCAGCCTCAATCAGTAGCGCAACGACCTTTGGGTAGCCGTGATAGGCCGCACGATGGAGTGGGGTCTCTCCGGAGCGGGTGCGAGGATAGAGTGGAGCGGCCTGTTGTAGGAGTCGTTTGACCTGAGTGGCCTCTCCCTGATTGGCGGCGTCCAGCAGATTAGGCGCGGCCACTGAGGTTGTAGAGGAGAGGAGAAGCAAAAGAGGGAGGAGGAATTTCACGGTTGGTCGATTGTGTTGGAGGTGAGAGAATAGGACTCTATTTTTTGTGAACGGGAAGTATAGTGCCCACTCAAACCATTGCCTACCCAATTGATGATCGCCTCTACCTCAGTATCACTGACCGCTGCACGTTGGTCTGTGAGTTTTGCCCAAAAACGCAGGGGTCGATGCAGGTGCATGATTATGATCTGACCGTTGACCGCCGCCCTGAACTGGATGAGGTGAAGGAGGCTGTTGGAGATCCGAGTCGTTACCGACAGATCGTGTTTTGTGGCTTTGGAGAACCCACCTTACGGCTCAAATTTCTGTTGGAGGTGGCGCGATGGGTCAAGCAGAAGGGGGGGCAGACCCGGATCAATACCGATGGGCTGGCCAATCTGGTTCATAAGCGCAATGTGGTGTCGGAGATGGTGGGTCTGATTGATGAGCTCTCCGTCTCGATGAATGGGCAGAATGAGGCGGTCTACAATCGTCACTGTCAGCCACAACTGGAGGGCTCTTTTGAGGCGATGCTGGAGTTCTTGCGGTTGGCGGCGAAAGAGATTCCTGAGGTGAATGCCACAGCGGTTGATGGATTGGAGGGGGTCGATATCGAGGCCTGTCGCGCGTTGGCAGACAACTGTGGGGTTGGGTTCCGAGGCCGGAAACTGGATATCGTAGGATAAGGGTGGATCTGGATGTTTAAATTTCTGAAAGGTAAGAGGGGGGAGAAAAATCCGAAACAGGAGAGGGGGATCAGTCGTGCGCAGTTCTTGCGTGGCGATGTGAGTGGCAAGAATCGACCTTTTCGTCCCCCTTGGGCGTTACCAGAGTTTGAGTTTACCGAGGCCTGTACCCGCTGCGGGGCCTGTATCCAGCAGTGTGAAGAGAAGATTCTGGTTGAGGGGAGGGGGAAGTTCCCCATTGTTGACTTCAGGCTTGGGGAATGTACGTTTTGTGAGGCGTGTGTCTCGGCTTGTGAGCCGAAAGTGTTGCGGCTGGATCCAGAGAATCCACCGGGGACCCCGTGGCACCTTGAGGTTCGAGTGGACCACAATTGCATCGCCCAGAAAGGGGTGGTCTGCCAGGTTTGTGGGGATCAATGTCTGGAGCGGGTGTTTCGTTTCCGACCTCGAATTGGGGGGGCGCTACAGATGGAGATGGCGTTGGAGAAATGTACGGGCTGTGGGGCCTGTATTGCCCCCTGTCCGGTGAGTGCTTTGACCATCCAACATCGCCAGATAGTGGGCTCTGAAGAGGCCTCAGAAAGCAAATAACCCTTTGTGGTTATATGTTTTCCGTTCACTCAATAGAGAAAGCCACATGATTTTCATGGTTATGTGGCTGTTTTTATTTGGATCAGAAAATAAGGATTTTCTTATTTGACCTAAATCACACAGATGGGGGTTTTCTCGGTGTACAAGTGCTCTGCAATTATCGATTGATAATTATTTTTTATAACCTACTTTTTTCGTAAGGTATTTCGGGATCAGTAAGGATAAAGAGGAAGTGAATCGTGAATATTTGTAGTGTTATTGTCCACGCCAATCCAGAGAAGGCCATCCAGGTTCAGTCAACCATCGAGCAGGTCAAAGGGGCCGAAGTTCATGGTGGTATCGACGAGGGTAAATTGATAGTAACGGTCGAACAGGAGGATGACTCCGTGATGGCGGATGCAATTACCGGTTTTGCAAATATCGAAGGGGTACTGAGTACCTCGATGATTTATCACCACTACGAAGAGCTAGAAGCAGAGACAGGAGCAGTCGAATGAGTATGGAC
>CAZKCT010000016.1:0-40831 GCA_964551545.1 uncultured Piscirickettsiaceae bacterium
ACTTGAACTACCGACCTCAGCATTATGAGTGCTGCGCTCTAACCAGCTGAGCTACATGGCCATAAAAAGAGGGCGCATTATATAGAAACGCCCGCCATTCGACAATAGTTTCGGGACGGTTTCAGACGTTGAAACGGAAGTGGATCACGTCGCCATCTTTCACGATGTACTCTTTCCCTTCCAGACGCAAGCGCCCCGCCTCCTTGGCTCCCTGCTCACCATTGTGTTCGATGTAGTCATCATAGGCGGTGACCTCTGCACGAATGAAACCGCGCTCGAAATCGGTATGGATTTTTCCAGCTGCCTGCGGTGCGGTTGAGTCTTTCTCGTAGGTCCAGGCGCGCACCTCTTTCTCTCCTGCGGTGAAGTAGGTCTGCAGCCCCAGCAACTGGTAACCGGCCCGGATCACTCGATTGAGTCCCGGCTCATCCAGCCCCATCTCTTCCAGGAATTCCCGTTTCTCCTCATCATCCAACTCTGAAAGCTCTGCCTCAATGGACGCACAGACTGGCACCACCCCAGCCCCCTCTGCCACTGCAATCTCTCGCACTTTGTCGAGAAACGGGTTGCCCTCAAATCCATCCTCAGCCACATTGGCAATATACATGGTGGGCTTGATGGTCAGCAGGTGGAGTTCATAGAGGTTCTCTTGATCCTCTTCACTCAATGTCATCGAGCGAACCGGGTGCCCCTCATCGAGATGATCTCGTACCGTTTCCAGAAAGGCTTTCTTCGCCAGCGCATCCTTGTTGCCAGAGCGCGCCGTCTTCTCCACACGAGCAATCGCCTTTTCGACCGTCTCCAGGTCAGCAAGCGCAAGCTCGGTATTGATGACCTCGATATCGCTGGCAGGATCGATGGTGCCTGCAACATGGATGACATTCTCATCCTGAAAACAGCGCACCACATGGCCAATGGCATCGGTCTCCCGGATATTGGCGAGGAACTTGTTACCGAGCCCCTCTCCCTTGGAGGCACCCGCCACCAATCCGGCAATATCGACAAACTCCATCGTGGTAGGGATCACCTTCTGCGGATTGACAATCTTCTCCAGCGCATCCAGACGTGGATCAGGCATTGGTACCATCCCCACGTTCGGATCAATAGTACAGAAAGGGTAGTTCTCGGCATCGATGCCAGACTGCGTCAACGCATTAAAGAGGGTCGACTTGCCCACATTCGGCAACCCAACAATTCCACATTTGAATCCCATGATTCTTCCTTTTCTTATTATGCCTTACCGATACTATGCAGACGGTTCATCGCCTTGGCCATCTCTCCATTCGCCATCAAGGCGAGAGAGCGCTCTGCATCATCAATCGCAATATCAATCTGTTCCCGTTCCTGCTTACCCGGATTTCCCAACACATAGTCGGTGACCGGGCGCCCTGATTGCTGGGGGCGGCCAATGCCTATCCGCAGCCGATGAAATTCCTTTCCACAGTGGGCGATGATGTCACGCAATCCGTTGTGGCCAGCATGTCCACCACCCTGCTTGAGTCGCAACTGACCCGGCGGCAGATCAAGTTCATCGTGTGCCACCAGAATCGATTCCGTCGAAATCTTGTAGTAGTTCGCTACCGCGTGAACGGCTTGGCCACTGCGATTCATGAAGGTGGTTGGCTTCAACAGCCAGACAGGTGCGCCATCCACAGAAATCTTGGCAACCTCTCCATGGAACTTACTCTCCATCCGGAAAGGGGTGCCATGACGCTGTGCAATCTGTTCCAGAAACCAAAACCCGGCATTATGCCGGGTTGGTTCATATTGGGCACCTGGATTGCCAAGCCCCACGATTAGTGAGATTGGATCACCCATCACTCAGATAATCGAGACGGGAATAGCAGGATTGCCACTCCCCATCCAAATTACTCAGCGTCACCCTCAGCAGGTGCAGCCTCTTCACCATCAGCACCAGCCTCTTCATCCTCATCGTCAGACTGGGAGCCTCGTGTCTTCTGGACCGTTGCAATCGCCTGATCATAGTCTTCACCACGAGCCAACGCAGGGATGGAGACCCCTTCTGGCAGAGGAATCTGCGAGAGACGAACTGAATCACCAATCTCCATTCCAGCCAGGTCTACCTCAAGGTGCTCTGGCAATACGGCAGCCTGACAACTGACTTCGACACTCGCCATCAGACGGTTGAGCGCACCACCCAGTTTAATCCCTGGGGCATCCTCTTCATTGAGGAAGTGCAGTGGAACATGCATACTGATGTCGCCACCGCCCACACGCTGGAAGTCTGCGTGCAGAACTCTAGCCTTGGATGGATGACGCTGCAGGTCCTTGAGCACAACCTCTTCCTTGGTGCCATCAACACTGATAGAGAGGATATGGCTGTAGAAAGCCTCATTCTCCAAATTGTGCATCAGGTCATCATGAACCATGGTAATGGATGTTGGCTCTTGGTCATCTCCACCATAAATCACAGCAGGGACACTTCCTGCATTGCGCAGACGGCGGGTCGCAGCCTTGCCCAGATCACTCCGAACATCTGCACTCATCTCAAAACTTGTACTCATCTTTCTATCTCCAATACGGTGACCCAATCCGCCACCAACAACACAAAAATAATTCTTTCGTTAATCCATGTAGAGCGAGCTCACCGACTCACCCGTCGCCATCCTGCGGATGGTCTCGGCCAACAACTCCGAAACGGAGAGCTGACGAATCTGTTTACAACCAGACGCCTCGGCACTTAACGGAATGGTATCCGTCACCACCAACTCATCCAGCTCAGAGCCAGCGATGTTATCCACCGCCGAGCCAGAGAGCACGGCGTGGGTTGCATAGGCATTGACCCGTGCCGCACCATGCTCTTTCAGCGCTTTTGCCGCCTTACAGAGGGTGCCTGCGGTGTCGACCAGATCATCCACCAACACACACGACTTCCCCTCTACCTCACCAATAATGTTCATCACCTTGGCCACGTTGGCTGCCGGACGACGCTTGTCGATGATCGCCAAGTCAAGTCCACCCAACAGCTTCGCAATGGCACGAGCACGAACCACGCCGCCCACATCTGGAGAGACCACAATCAGATCCGGATACTTGCTACGCCAAATATCTCCCATCAACAGCGGAGAGGCGTAGATGTTATCCACAGGGACCCCAAAGAATCCCTGAATCTGATCCGCATGCAGATCAATGGTCAACACATGATCTACCCCAGACTGGCCAATCATATCCGCCACCAGTCGTGCCGTAATCGGCACACGAGCAGAACGCGGACGACGATCCTGGCGTGCATACCCGAAATAGGGGATCACCGCCGTGATCTTTGCTGCTGAGGAGCGACGCAACGCATCGACCATCACCAACAGCTCCATCAAATTGTCATTGGTCGGCGCACAGGTGGACTGAAGCACATAAACCTCACGTCCACGGACGTTCTCACCAATCTCCGCCATCACCTCGCCATCACTGAAGCGCTCAACTGTAGCCTGCCCCAGCGTGAGGTTCAGGTGACGCGCCACTTTTCTCGACAACTCCGGATTGGAGTTTCCAGAAAACAGCATGATCTGATCTGCTATCCGATCTGCGCTCATCTTCCTAATGCCTCAGGCTCTCACTCAATTCAAAATTGGTTCGGGTGCATGGATAAATGGCCTCGCTGCGCTCCGCCATTCCGAAACATCCCACCTCGATCGTGTACCTACAGTTCCGCATCAATACACAATCACTACACTTGGTTCGGGTGCATGGATTCGAACCACGATTCGCAGGATCAAAACCTGCTGTCCTGCCGTTAGACGACACCCGAATATTCTTTCTCAATCAAAGGGGAACGGTTCACCCCTCTGACCACAAAACCTCGCCACTGCGATGGAAGTTGCTCTCGCGCCTGTTCGGCTGCTTCCTGATCATCCAATGAGACAAACAGGCAGCTTCCCGTTCCAGTCATTCGCGCCTCCCCAAGTTGGGAGAGCCACTGCAGCGCATCCTTTACCGCTGGATAGCGCGCAATCACGACTGGCTCGCAGTCATTCCTTCCACCCACGGGCAGAAAGCCGCGTATTTTCGCCTTTGGGGTGTTGCGTGTCAATTCCTCTGCCTGAAAAATATCAGCCGTTGAGATCGAGACCGCAGGGTCAACCAAGAGATAGAACAACTCTGGCGGATCTACCTCAAGCAGTTGTTCTCCAACCCCTTCTGCCCATGCTGCCCGACCATGAATAAAGATCGGCACATCGGCCCCAAGCTGCAACCCAAGAATTGTCAACTCTTCCTGGCTCAGCCCTGCAGACCAGAGCTGATTGAGCGCCACCAATACGGTTGCCGCATCAGAGCTCCCTCCACCCAGGCCACCCCCCGCTGGAATCCGTTTCGCCACCGAAATCCTCGCCCCCTGCTCGATCCCACAGTGGCGCTGTAACAGACGAGCCGCCCGCACTACCAGATCCTCTTCTGGATTTACCCCCGCCAGCCCGATGGGGCGCTCAATCACGGAATCCGGCAACACCTCAATCGTGATTTCATCTATCAAATCAATAAATTGAAATACAGTTTCCAGCTCATGGTAACCATCCGCTCTACGCCCAGTGACATGGAGAAAGAGGTTGATCTTGGCCGGTGCTGGCCAAATGGATGGAGTCTGTAAACTCATTCGCTCTCCTCTAGCACCCACTGGGCAAGCCGCAACTTCACCTGAATGTCACCTTGGCGCATCACCATCAGTGCCGGCAATTCCAGCATTCCCACTTGTTGATAGCGTTTAATCTCTAGACTCCAGCCAGATTGGTTGAGCCGCTGGAGTCGAGCGCGATCATCCAGGATCAATCTCGACACCGGTTGACCGGGGGCTGGCATCCCCAGTATCCAGTAACGCGCCTCATCGACAGGAAAGTGGAAACCACTGATTTGTAACAACAGTAACTGAGGATCCCTACCACGATAAGTTAACTGCCCCTGCTTAACCACAGCGCCCTCTGGACCACTACGCAAGGTCAGCGCCCCTGCACCCAATACGCCATGGAGATGAAACGCCTGCTCATTGGGAGAAAAGAGCCAGCGAAAACCACTCTGCCCCCCCTCTTTTTCGGTACGGAAGGCGGCTCGCCCCTCTACTTTCCAGTGCTTGAGCGCCCCCAACTGCTGCTGCCGATCTTCCCAACTGACCTCCGATTGCACCTGAGCCATTTCCGGCTGCTGCATCACGGCACAACCAGAAAATAGTACCGCAGCAAGCGCTATCGGAATCCACCGTAATTTCATGAAAACACTCAGAACAGCAATCAATTATTGGGAAAAACGTTCCAGCACCTCAATCAGCACTGGATTGGAGGCATCCCACTGTTTGGCCTGCTGCCAAATCGCCTTGGCCCCCTCTTGGTCGCCACTGACCCAGCGCACTTCGCCAAGGTGAGCAGCAACCTCAGGGTCTTTCTTGGCCTCCAGGGCTCGATCGAGATAGTTCATCGCCTCGCTCACCTGCCCCAGCTTGAACAGCACCCAGCCCATACTATCGAGCACATAGAAGTCATTGGGACGCAGTGCAATCGCCTGCTCAATATATCCCTTCGCCTCTTGATAACGGCTGGTTCTCAACGTCAGGGTATATCCCAGCGCATTGAGCGCGTGGTAATGCTTGGGGTTCTTCTCGATGATGGCATGCAGATCGCGCTCCAGGATATCGAGTTGCCCCGCCAAATCCCCAGCCATCGCTCGAGCATAAAGAATATCCTCATTTTCAGGACTCAACTCAAGCGCCTCTCCATAAACCTCAACGGCCTCCATGTAGCGGCCCGCCCCCTCCAGTAGTTCACCCTCAGCCAGCAAAACCTGAAGCTGGCGACGACCATCTCGCAGAGAGAGCCCGCGCAACACAGAAATTCCGGCATCAATATCCGCCTCCGCGACCAACTCCGCCATCTTCACTCGCGCATTGAAATAGACCAATCCATGACCGACTGAGGCGTAATGAGCAATGGCAGTCTGGCGATTTCCCGCGCCCTCTTCGAGCTCTCCAAGATAGTAGTTGGCCTTATCCGCCTGCCCATCAATCTCAAGCAGCAGATTCAACAGCGGACGAGCCGCCTCATAACGCTTGTTGCTCAGATGAACCAGCCCCAGCGCGCTGAGGATCTCTGCTGAGCGAGGACGCAGCTCCAACGCGGTTTCAAACTGGATCACCGCCTCATAATCACGCCCCTGAGACAGTAGCGCCTGTCCATAGCGAGAGAGAATTTCGACATCCTCCGGGAACTGCTCTACCTGCTGTTGAAGAAAATCGAGCAACTCCTCTTTCCGTCCCAACCCCTCCAGAACAGAAACCCTGAGCACCACCGCTTTTCCCCAGCCCGGCTGGAGTTCCAGCGCTCGCTCGACCGCCCGCAGTGCCTGCTCCGATTTCTTGCGCTTGGCATCAAACCAGCCTCGCGCATACCACGCCGACGCACTCTCTGCATGCTGCTCCAGCAGAAGGTCAAACAGTTGCTCCGCATCAACAAAGTTGGGCTCTTTACGCAGCTGCTCGGCAATCAGCTGAAAGGCGGCTTGTGGATTCTCTGGGTGCAGCTCAATCAGCATCTCGAACTGGGCCGCAGAGAGCTCAATCTGTCGGTCTCGCAGCAGCAGTGCCCCGAGAATCCGTCGACCCTCCACACTCTCAGGCTCTCGCGCCACCCATTGTCGAGTCGCCTCAATGGTCTGCCTGACATTCTGACTATGGATCGAAAGCTTCGCGCCACGCTCCGCAATCTTGGGGCTTTCACTCTGCTTCAGCGCTCTCTGATAGTAGTCGTAAGTCGCCTCATGATCCCCCTGCTGCGCAGAGATCTCAGCAGCCAGAACGTTGAAAATAAGCCCATCTCCAGCCTCATGCGCCTGCGGTGGGGTCGCAACCGACGCCTCTTTCTGCTGCGCCCACGCATGTGTACTGCCTGTGGTTACACAGCCCGCCATTAATAGAGACAAAAATACGATAACAATCTGTAACATCTATAACATCCCTGATATTCCACCTCAATCTTCGATCAGATTACCATGACCATTCCAATCGTTCTCCCACTTTTCTTGAGTTTTGGGGATGAATCGATCAGAATTCGGGCCACGAGGAGCGAGTCCACTGATCTCATCAGATAGACTCCATAATAAAAGAACCAACAAGATCCATTTTTCATGACGCTGGTCGCATTCGGCATTAATCACAAAACCGCTCCGGTTGATATTCGGGAGAAGGTCTCATTTGCGCCTGAGCGGATCTCTCACGCCCTGAAGGATCTGACTTCCACTGGCAACTTCGAAGAGGCCGCCATCCTCTCCACCTGCAACCGCACCGAGGTTTACTGTGGAATGCGGGACTTCAACGAGCACGGCATCGTCGAGTGGCTGAGTGACTTCCATAAACTGGAGAGCAACAAGGTTCGTCCCTACACCTACCTCCACCCTGACGACAGCGCCGTACGCCATATGTTGCGTGTCGCCAGCGGGCTGGACTCTCTGGTACTGGGCGAGCCACAGATCCTTGGGCAGATGAAGACCGCCTTTACTGCGGCCAACGAGGCCGGCACCACCGGCAAGATTCTCAATCGTCTGTTCCAGCACACCTTCAAGTCCGCCAAACAGGTCCGCACCGACACCGCGATTGGTAGCAGCCCCGTCTCAGTCGCCTTTGCTGCGGTCTCACTGGGCAAACAGATCTTCGGTGAACTCAGCGGCAAAACAGTTCTGTTGATCGGCGCTGGCGAGACCATCGAGCTGGCCGCACGCCACCTCCATGAACAGGGCATTGGGCGCATGATTATTGCCAACCGCACGGTAGAGAAGGCCCACCACCTCGCCGAGGAGTTTGGCGGCTACGCCATTGCGCTAACAGAGATCAGCGACCACCTCTCCGAGGCCGACATTGTGATCTCCTCCACCGCCAGTCCGCTCCCCATTCTGGGCAAGGGGGCCGTTGAAAGCGCCTTGAAAGCACGCCGCCACCGCCCGATGTTCATGGTCGATATTGCGGTCCCTCGTGATATCGAGAGCGAGGTGGATGATCTGGATGACGTCTATCTCTACACCGTGGATGATCTGCAAGAGGTGATCCAAGAGAATATGAAATCTCGCCAGGATGCCGCCAAACAGGCGGAGGAGATCATCGACACCCAGGTCGTGCACTTCATGGAGTGGATCGAGTCACAAGACTCTGTCTCCACCATCCGTGCCTTCCGCGCCCAGGCAGATCGTACCAAGGCAGAGATGCTGGAGAAGTCACAGCGCATGCTTGCCGCTGGCGAGGACCCCAACCATATCCTGGAAGTGATGGCCCATCAGCTCACCAACAAGCTGATCCACTCCCCCTGCAATCAGCTTCGCAACGCCACCACCGAGCAGCGCACCCCATTACTACAGGCCACCCGCACCCTGTTTGACCTCGACAACCATTAGCGTTGTCGTCCCCCGCCCCCACTCCATCAACAGCGCTCTGCTGTTGAGTTTGCATACTACAGCTCCCCCACCATGAAAGAATCGATCCTCCATAAACTGGACCACCTCGCAGCCCGTCTTGAAGAGCTGAACGCACTGCTCTCCGACCCGGAGACCATCAGTGACAACAACCGCTTCCGAACCTTGTCACAGGAGCATGCACAGATTACGCCGGTCATCTCCACCTATGAGCAGTATCAACAGGTACAGGACGACATTGAGACCGCCAAGGAGATGCGCAAGGAGAGCGATCCAGAGATGCGGGAGATGGCTGAGGAAGAGCTCAAAGAGGCACACTCCAAAGAGGAAACGCTGGAGCTGGAGCTGCAGAAGCTGCTGCTTCCGAAAGACCCCAAAGATGAGAGCAACATCTTTCTTGAGATCCGCGCTGGAACTGGGGGTGACGAGGCCGCGATCTTTGCAGGCGACCTCTTCCGCATGTACTCCCGCTACGCCGAACAGCGCCGTTGGCAGTTAGAAATTATGAGTGAGAATGAGGGTGAACATGGTGGCTACAAAGAGATCATCGCTCGTATTGTCGGCAAGGGTGCCTACTCCCGACTCAAGTTTGAATCCGGCGCTCACCGCGTGCAACGTGTGCCGGAGACTGAGTCTCAGGGGCGTGTCCACACCTCCGCCGCAACGGTCGCCATTCTCCCCGAGGCAGAGGAGATCGACCACATCGAGATCAACCCTGCCGACCTCAAGGTCGACACCTTCCGCGCCTCTGGGGCCGGTGGTCAGCACGTCAACAAAACTGACTCTGCCATTCGTCTCACCCACCTGCCGACGGGTGTGGTGGTGGAGTGTCAGGACGAACGCTCCCAGCACAAGAACCGAGCCCGTGCGATGACCCTGCTCTCCGCCCGCCTGCTCACTGCAGAGCGTGATAAACAGAGCGCCGAAGAGGCTGAGAACCGCCGTAACCTGGTTGGTAGCGGAGACCGCTCCGAGCGCATCCGCACCTACAACTATCCACAAGGGCGCATCACCGACCACCGCATCAATCTCACCCTCTACAAACTGGAGGAGATCACGATGGGCAACCTTGATCACGTCATTGAGCCGCTGATCAATGAACATCAGGCCGACCAGCTGGCGGCACTGGCATCTGAAGGGTAGCTTGTTCGATTGTCACAATCAGCCACCATCCAGGCGCTGCTACAGCAGGCCAGAGCAGTG
The DNA here is from genome assembly GCA_964551545.1 of uncultured Piscirickettsiaceae bacterium. GTDB lineage: Bacteria > Pseudomonadota > Gammaproteobacteria > Thiopontia. The sequence continues at coordinate 9,601 of CAZKCT010000016.1, forward strand.
CTTACCGAATCGGACAGCGCCTCACTCGATGCTGAACTGCTGCTTGCCCACCTGCTAAAGAAGGGCCGCACCTGGCTCCATACCTGGCCCGAGCAAACTGTCACCCCCACACAGCTGGCTGAATACCAAAAACTGATTGGCCGGCGTCAACAGGGGGAACCCATTGCCCATCTCACAGGAGAGCAGTCCTTCTGGACGCTCGACCTGAAGGTCACTTCAGATACTTTAGTGCCTCGTCCAGAGACCGAACTACTGGTTGAGACCGCCCTCTCCCGAATGACTGATCAGGTACCATGGAGAGTGGCCGATCTTGGAACCGGCAGTGGTGCCATCGCACTGGCCATCGCCTCAGAGCAGCCTCAAGCCCATCTCTATGCCACTGATCAATCTGCTGCGGCACTGGCCATTGCTGCAGAGAATGCCTCCAAGCTGAAGATCAATACCATCACCTTTCTACAAGGTGGCTGGCTGGAGCCACTGCCTGCAGAACCATTCGATCTAATTCTCTCCAATCCTCCCTATATTGCAGATCAGGACCCTCACCTCACCCAAGGGGATCTACGTTTTGAGCCAGCAAGCGCGCTCTCTTCTGGTGTAGATGGATTGGATGATCTACGAACCATTATTGAAGCGGCTATCGACCACCTCAAACCAGATGGATGGCTGATGGTTGAGCATGGATATGATCAGGGAAACGCGGTACGCTCCCTGTTTCAACAACACCACTACCACTCGATTGAGACCCGACATGATCTTGCTCAGCTGGAACGAATCACCTTTGGAGCCCGACCATGACGCTTGAACGCGACGAAGAGCTGTTGCGATACAGCCGCCAGATCATGCTGCCGCAGGTCGGTGCCGAGGGGCAGGAAAAACTACTGAACGCAAAGGTGTTGATCATCGGCATGGGGGGTCTGGGTGCGCCAGCCGGAATCTATCTCGCTGCGGCAGGCATCGGCCATCTGACTCTGGTCGATTTTGACACGGTGGATCTCTCCAATCTCCAGCGGCAGATTGTCCACTTCAGTGAGGATATTGGCCGCCCCAAGGTAGAGTCGGCCCGCGACACCCTGGCCAGCCTCAATCCAGAGATTGAGATCATTCCCATCAACCGCCAACTCTCTGAAGAGGAGATGGGCGAGGAGATTGCCAAAGCCGATCTAATCCTCGACTGCAGCGATAACTTCACCACCCGCTTTAGCGTCAACCGCCTCTGTGTCGCCCACAAAAAGCCCTTGGTTTCAGGAGCTGCCATCCGCATGGAGGGGCAGATCTCGGTCTACCGCCCCGACATCGAAAATGAACCCTGCTACCAGTGCCTCTACAAAGGGGGCGATGAGTTGGATGAGACCTGCACCCAGACCGGGGTGCTCGCACCTCTGGTCGGTATCATCGGCAGCATGCAGGCGCTGGAGGCGATGAAAATCATCATGGAGATTGGCCAGAGCCTCAACGGAAAGCTGATGCTGCTCGACGCATTGACGATGGAGTGGCGCACAATGAAGCTCCCCAAAGACCCAGAGTGCCCCATCTGTGGAACAGGAGAAGGATAACGATGAAGGAATATCTGCCAAGGGATCTGGCGGTACAACTACTGACCGAGGCCCAACGGAACCCGGAACAGGAGATCTGCGGTCTGATTGCCGCCAAGTCAGGAGCCCCCCAACGGCTAATCCCAGTCAAGAACATTGCGACCGAGCCCAGTGTCCTGTTTGAGATGGACCCCCAACAACAGATCGAGGCGATGCGGACAATTCGCGAACAAGATGAGGAACTGTGGGCGATCTACCACTCACACCCCCATGCACCTGCGGCCCCCTCTGCCAAAGACCTTGCTGACGCCGCCTACCCAGAAGCGCTCTATCTAGTGATCTCACTCAACACTGAGGGGGTGATGGAGATGGGAGGATATCGACTACAAGAGGAAGCGTTCCAGCCCGTTACGTTAGAGACTGCCCTATTCTAGGCACTGCGAAGTCGCCTATTCGGTGACTGAAAGATACACATTGCAGACCTTCGTGATCACCCTAACGTATGGATTGGAGTTCCATGAAACTAATGGGTCATTGACTTCAGCAATGGAAATAAATACTTCTAGTCCAACTTTGAATCAAGATAGAAAGAGAGCTTAAGATGAAAATAGCAGTAATCGCAGCAATATTGTTGGCTGCTGCATCGACCTCGTTATCCGCTAACGGAACCGGTAAAGCGCTATTTGAAAAACTCTGCGCAAGCTGTCATGCGTCTGAAGGTATGCCGACCAATGCTCCGCCCATGTTTGCTGTTATCAACCACGTCAAGGGAACTTATCCAGATCGCGAAGAGTTTATTGAGCGCATAGTGGATTGGGTGTGGGAACCTGATGCCAGTCAGACGTTGATGCCCGGTGCGGTGCGTCGATTTGGAGTAATGCCAAAACTGGGATATGACTCTGAGCAGGTTCGCATGATTGCGGAGTACCTCTATGATGATGGGCCAGCGCTACCTGCCTGGTATGCTGATCACTACCGGAAGATGCATAATAGAGATCCGCAGCAGAATGATTCCAACGTAGAGGTCAAGTGAGCTCTAAACCAGAACGGGTTGACCACAAATAGTTCCAAGACTGCCATTCGCATTCTCGGTTAGAATGAGAGGCTTCGAAGCCGCAGCCCAATTAAACCGTTCATCATGTCTACAAAGAAGCCCGTACTCACCAGGGATCGCTACAAAGAGATCCTCTCATTTGCACAAGAGTTTGCCCCTGAGTTGTTCAAGCCTGAGCGCCCTCTGCCACCGATGGCAATTGGCACGGCCAAGCAGATGAATGAGCGTGGTTTCAGGGACCAGTACGATGTGAAGAGCAGAGAGTTTGGGACATTCATGCACTGGTACACCAACGAGACCCACTATCTACACCAGCTTGCAAAACAGTGGTGGCGCATTGATCTCGATGGAAAACGTACCGACAAGGTCTCTGAGGAGGAGTCTCAGACTGCGATCAAGCAGCTGAAGGAGCGCGGCATCGATTTCAAGCCTCGCAAGCGCAAGCCTAAACCCAAGAAAGAGAAGAAGGCGCCAGACCTATCGGTACTGGCGAACAAGTTCAAGTGCCTGGATTAGGCAGCCCCTGACCGACGCCACTCAGTCATACACTAACGTGGACAACCTGCCTGTGTGCTGCATCTGTTCACTCAATCTTGTCCAGGCTTCCTGGCCACCCGCCAGCTTCTCCATCTCGTTGCTGAATGTGTCATACACTTTCTGTAGCCCGGCAAGATAAACATGGGTATCCGGCTGCTGCATTAGGGACCATATCTCCTCAGCATTCTCGCTGAGTGAACGCTCCAGCCCCTCTTCCTCTTTGGCTAATGGCCGTTCAACCAGGCCGTTATATGCCTGGAAAGTCTCCTCATCATAGTAGTTACTAAGGTCACTATTGACGTCATTCATATAGAGCAAGTCCATCCCGGAGGTTGCTCCGTAAAATAGGCGAATCTTGCCCTGCCACTCACCATGCTGCTTGTAGATCTGACGGATAAAGGCCCTAAATGGCGCAATTCCTGTACCCGTGCTGATCATCACAAAATTGGCTGATCGATCCGATGGGATCGTGAATGGGCTGCTATAGGGTCCCGTCAAAGAGAGCTTGTCTCCAGGCTTCTGGTCACAGAGGTAATTGGATGCGATACCGGGATATTTTTGACCGCTCACTTCATCGATATAGAAACATCGACGTACCAGAAGCGATAGCGCCAGTGTCTCATCCACATTGTCAGGATACTCGTTAGCGATGGAGTAACGCCGCACAAAGTCGCCTCTGCCAAAGCGGTGAGGCCCTGGAATCACGACACCAACACTCTGACCTTCCTTATAACGAAACGCTGGATCATCAATCTGGAGCGTGATCTGCCGGACCTCATCGGTCGATTCGGGTGTAATTCGAGTACTTTCACTCACTGTTGCCTCAACAGTGGGGCTCGTCATTTCATCTGCAGACATGGACGTCTCCTACATTGAACAATAAAATTTTGGAGCTTCACAGTGTCCGATACTAAAATTCACAACTCAAGCCCATCTTTGCTATACATCACATAAAATTATTAGGGGGTTGTCTTGCACGAACGGCCGCAAACTGCCCCTCATCCAAACATAAAAAAGGGAGAACACCGCAATAGTGCTCTCCCTTCTCTGGTTGACAGTGAAACTGCAGAGTTAGCCGTTGGCAAATGCGGCGCGTGCCGCTGCCACTGCTTTTCCGCTATTGATCGGCGCGCCCATCTCGGTCAGCACCGCATCCAGCGCTCCCAGACAGGTGAGAATATTGGTCTCATTGCTGGCGTGGCCCATCTGGCCAATGCGCCATACTTTACCGGCCAAATCACCTAATCCAGCACCGATCTCCAGGTTGTACTGGTTCAGCAGGGTGCCACGGACAGCGGCATCATCAATGCCCTCCGGGATGGTGACCGCATTCAACTGCGGCAGACGCTCCCCTTCAGGAACCACAAATTCCAGCCCCATCGCCTCAATACCGGCACGGAGTGCCTCATGGTTGCGCTGATGGCGATTCCAACAATTCTCAATCCCCTCATCTTTGAGGATTACCAGTGCCTCATGCAGACCATAGAGCGCATTGATGGGTGCTGTGTGGTGATAGGCGCGTTTGCCACCACCATCCCAGTAGCCCATCACCAGATTGAGATCGAGAAACCAACTCTGTACCGGACTCTTGCGATTGCGAACCTTATCCAATGCCGCCTCGCTGAAGCTGACCGGAGACAGGCCCGGTGTACAGGAGAGGCACTTCTGGGTACCAGAGTAGACTGCATCAATGCCCCATTGATCTACCTCCAGTGGAGAGCCCCCCAGAGAGGTCACCGTATCAACGATGGTTAAACAGCCATGATCATGAGCGATCTTGCAGAGCGCCTCAGCATCGGACATCGCACCCGTTGAGGTCTCGGCATGAACAAAGGCAACGATCTTCGCATCCGGATTGGCTTTGAGTGTCTCTTTCAGCTTGACGGGGTCTACGGCACGTCCCCAAGGATCCTGCTGCATGATGGCGGTCCCGCCCGCACGCTCGACATTCTCTTTCATACGCCCGCCAAAGACACCATTCTGGCAGACGACAACCTGATCACCAGGCTCAACCAGATTGACAAAGCAGGTCTCCATACCGGCAGAACCGGGAGCAGAGACTGGCATGGTCAACGCATTCTCAGTGCGGAATGCATAGCGCAGCAGCTCTTTCATCTCATCCATCATCGCCACAAAGACCGGATCAAGGTGACCAATGGTAGGGCGAGACATCGCCTCTAGAATACGTGGATTGACATCAGAGGGACCGGGACCCATCAGTGTACGCTGGGGGGGATGGAAGGACTGGAACATCATTCAACTCCTGCAAAATCACTAAAATTTAAAAACGATCGAAGAGGATACCGGAGCCAAAAATAAAAACCAACTGTTTTGTTTGGTTATTAACTCCGGTATGATCCTGCGCTCATGATGGATGCCGAAAAACGATCCCAACTACTCAGTAGCCTTGCGCAAATTGTCCCTGACGCGGCACTGCTCACCGAACCGGAGGAGCTGATTCCCTACGAGTGCGACGGGCTGACTGCGCTGCGGGAGCAGCCACTGGCGGTTGTGCTGCCAGAGAAGGAGGAGCAGCTACGACAGATCTTGCAGCTCTGCAATCGACTCAAGGTTCCGGTGGTCACTCGTGGCGCAGGGACAGGACTCTCCGGCGGTGCACGCCCCTCGCAGAATACCCTGCTCGTGGGTCTGGCAAAATTCAATCGGATCCTCAAGGTTGATCCCGACCGCAAGAGCGCAACCGTAGAGCCGGGAGTCACCAACCTCGCCATCTCCCAAGCGGTCTCCCATCTTGGTCTCTACTACGCCCCCGACCCCTCCTCGCAAATCGCCTGCACCATTGGCGGCAATGTGGCGGAGAACTCTGGTGGTGTCCACTGCATCAAGTATGGACTCACCGTCCACAACGTATTGCAGATCAAAATGATGCTGATCGATGGCACCACCATCACACTCGGTGGTGAGGCACTGGATATGCCTGGCTATGATCTACTCTCACTGGCGATTGGCTCTGAGGGAATGCTCGGTGTGGTGACCGAGGTCACCGTGCGACTACTCGACCGGCCGCCTGAGGTACGACTGCTGCTCGCCGCTTTTGATGAGATCGAACGAGCTGGAGATGCTGTTGGCGCGGTATTAACGGCTGGTATCCTACCCGCCGGACTGGAGATGATGGACAACCGTTCGATTCAGGCCGCCGAAGATTTTGTCCATGCAGGATATCCCCGCAATGCAGAGGCCCTGCTGCTCTGCGAACTGGATGGACGCACTGCGGCTGGCGTTGATGCAACCGCAAAAAAAGTGGCCGAGGTACTACGCGCATCCGGCGCAAACGAGATCATTGAGGCGGAGAGCGAGCAACAGCGCGCCCAACTATGGGCCGGCCGCAAGGGGGCCTTTCCGGCTATCGGGCGCATCTCCCCCGACTACTATGTGATGGATGGAACCATTCCCAGGCGACATCTGGGAACTGTATTGAAGCGCATCGAGGCGCTCTCCGAACAGCATCAACTACAGGTCGCCAATGTCTTCCATGCCGGGGATGGAAACCTCCACCCACTGATCCTCTACGATGCCTCCATCCCCGGCCAGCTCGAGCAGGCCGAGACTTTTGGCACGGAAATTCTGCGACTCTGTGTGGAGAAGGGTGGGTCCGTCACGGGAGAACACGGGGTCGGCATCGAAAAACTGGACGCGATGTGCAGCCAATTTGATGAGGCTGAGCTGGAGCAGTTCCACGCCTTGAAGACCATTTTTGACCCTGATGGCCTACTCAATCCCGGCAAGGCCATTCCTACCCTGCATCGCTGCGCAGAGCTAGGGGCGATGCATGTCCATCACGGCGAGCTACCCCATCCAGAGCTGGAGCGCTTCTGATGAGTGATCTCGAACAGCAACTCCAACAGACCCTCCGGCAGGCACTTGAGAAGCGACAACCACTCTGGATTCGCGGCGGTGGCAGTCATCGTGACCCCTCTCCAGCGGCCAATGCCTCCCCGATTGAGCTTTCTGGCCACTCCGGCATTCTGGATTACCACCCGGAAGAGCTGGTGATTACGGTACGGAGCGGAACGCCGCTCACGGAGATTCAGGCCACCCTCGACCAACATCAACAGCGACTCGCTTTTGATCCCCCTGTTCTAGGCGCAAATGCCACCATTGGCGGTGCCGTGGCAACCGGCCTCGCCGGACCGTCACGCCCCTGGAGCGGGTCTGTTCGCGATCACCTATTAGGGGTTCGACTGCTCACTGGAACGGGAAAAATCCTCAATCTTGGTGGAGAGGTGGTGAAAAATGTGGCCGGGTACGATCTCTTCCGCCCGATGGCTGGGGCCTATGGCACCCTCGGCATTTTACTTGAGCTCTCCCTTAAAACCCTCCCCAAAGAGCCCTCAGAGATCACTTGGTCGCTCCCCTGCAAACAACCACAAGCACTGGAGAAGATGGCCCTACTCAACCGCCAGGACCTCCCACTCTCCGGATTGAGCTGGGCAGATCAACAGCTTCACCTGCGCCTTGCTGGACCCGAAGAGGAACTGGAGCTATTTGGCACCACACTAAAGTCTGAGGGGTGGAGCAGCACTCTTGCCAGCCCTTTCTGGGCACAGCTGAGAGACCAACAACACACCCTGTTTCAGAGTAATGCCCCAATCTGGCGCCTCTCTCTGCCAGTGAACACCGCTGCACTCCCATTTGAAAAGAGGCCAGAAAACAGCCCGCTTCTCGACTGGGGGGGGCGCCAACGCTGGATTAGCGGAACATTCCCGGCAGAGGCGCTCCGCCAAGACACGGCTGCCTTGGGAGGCAACGCAACACTGTACCGCAATGGGGATGCGACCATCAGCCGCTTCCATCCTCTTCCTGCACCATTGATGCAACTCCAGCAACAGCTCAAACAGCTGATGGACCCCGCCAACATTCTTAATCCGGGGCTACTCTATCCAGAGATCTGACCGCTTACTAAAGACGCATGCATACTCAAACCAACACAGAGTCCCTACAATCGCTGCTCACCCCACAGCAGATCGATCGTGCCGAAGAGATTCTGCGCAGCTGTGTCCACTGCGGATTCTGTCTGGCGACTTGTCCCACCTATCAACTGCTCGGCAGTGAACTCGACTCTCCCCGCGGGCGCATCTATCAGATCAAGCAGCTCTTGGAGGGCAGCACAGCCACTCGGATCACCCAACAACATCTCGACCGCTGCCTCACCTGTCGCAACTGTGAAACCACCTGCCCTTCCGGCATTCGTTTTAGCGAGTTGCTGGATATTGGCCGCCAGATTACTGAGCACGCCGTGCGCCGCCCAATAGGTGAACGACTGGTCCGCAATCTACTCAATCGTTTTATCCCAAGCCGATTGAACCAGCCATTCTTCCGACTCGGGCAATGGCTCCAGATCCCGCTAGCCAAAACATTACCAACACTCCCTTTCACCCCCCCACCCGCGCCCCTTTCCACAGAGGAGGCCGGTCACCTGATCTTCTTTGAGGGGTGTGTACAGAATGGACTTGCACCCTCCACCAACCAAGCGCTCAAACAGCTCCTTCAGCAGCTGGGGTACACCATTCACCAGCCGTCAACAGAAAGGTGTTGCGGGGCGCTCTCTCACCACATGGCTGATCCTGATTCTGCAGAACCACGGGTTGATCAGAATATTCGTGACTGGCTTCCCTTGGTTGAACAGCAGCAGGCAAAGATTGTGGTCGCTGCCAGTGGCTGTGGATCAATGATCCAGGAGTATGGCCAGCTTCGCCCCGAAGACCCAGCGGCGCAAAAAGTCAGTGAGGCCGTTGTTGATCCTGCAGAGTTGTTACTCCCCTACCTGGAGAAACTACGCGCACGCCCCGAGAGCCCAAAAAGAGTTGCCTATCATCCCCCCTGTAGCCAACAGCATGGGCTACGAACCGATCACGTTGTAGAGCAGCTTCTTCAGGAGCTTGGATTTGAACTACAGCCTGTCGCGGAGCGCCATCTTTGCTGTGGCGCTGCAGGCAGCTACTCGATTCTCCAGTCAGAGATCTCGAATCAGCTGCGAAAAAATAAATTGCATCAACTAGAGGCACATCGCCCCGAATTGATTGCCACCGCAAACATCGGCTGCCAACACCATCTACAGCAGGCGTCGGCCACCCCGGTGATTCACTGGGTTGAGTTGCTGGAGACCCGAGCAGCATCCTAGTCTCCAGCAATCACGCGACTAATGTTGCAGGTCTGCCTTGAACCCTCGAAACTTGCAGTGCCCCCAAACCAGTGCCAAGAAAATAAACGACTCACTTGCGAGTAGGTATTCCATGATCCTATTACTCCGTAGGGTTAAAAAACTACGGAACATTGCGCTTTCTTAATATTAGAAAAGCAACATACAGAACTTTATATAACCTTATTATCAATAAGTTATTAAAAGTTACTCCAACCCAGCAATGAGCTGCTCTGCACGCTGGAAGCCACGCGGCAGCTTCTGCCCCCGGCGCCCCCGCTCTCCCTGATAGTGTTCCAAATCGGATGGCTTGATCTTCAGTGTGCGCTTCCCGGAAACGATTGTCAGCCCCTCTCCGGCTCGCAACACCGCAATGCCCGTGACAAATTCCTCTCGAGCCTCCACCCGCTTGGAGGGAATGCTGATCATCTTGTTGCCTTTCCCTTTTACCAGCTGAGGTAGCTCCTCAAACGGGAACAGCAGCAGGCGCCCTTCATTGCTGGCCACCGCGACCCATGCAGCCTGTCCATCAACCGCCAGCACCGGTATCACACTGCCCCCTTTTGGAACCCGCAGGAAGGCCTTGCCCGCCTTCTTATTGGAAGCGAGATCAGCAATCGTGGCGACAAAACCATAACCCGCGTCCGAAGCGATCAATACTTTCTGCTGTAGCTCTCCACCCACCACATCGATAAAACGGGACCCGGCTGGTGGAGAGAGGCGTCCAGTCAGCGGCTCGCCCTGCCCCCGTGCGGAAGGCAGAGTGCTCGCCTGCACGGTATAACTACGCCCCGTCGAATCGAGGAAATAGATCGGCTGGTTACTACGCCCGCGTGCCGAAGCGAAATAACTGTCTCCACTCTTGTAGTTGAGTGCTGTTGCATCAACCTCATGTCCTTTGGCAGCACGCACCCACCCCTTCTCGGAGAGCACCACAGTGACCGGCTCCGAGGGAACCAGAGAGGTTGGATCAATCGCCTGTGCCGCATCACGCGCCACAATGGGTGAACGGCGCGCATCACCATACCTCTCTGCATCCGCAGCAATCTCTTTGCGAATCAGAGTGCGTAGACGACGGGTCGAACCGAGAATCTGTTCCAGCTTCTGGCGTTCCATCTCCAGCTCCTCTTGCTCACCGCGGATTTTCATCTCCTCCAGCTTGGCAAGATGGCGCAATTTGAGCTCAAGAATCGCCTCAGCCTGAGTGTCACTGATGTTGAAGCGCGCCATCAATACCGGTTTGGGCTTCTCTTCCTCACGAATAATCGCAATCACCTCATCAATATTGAGGTAGGCAACCAACAGACCTTCGAGAATATGGAGCCGCTTCAGCACCTTCTCCAGACGGTGCTGCAGTCGACGCCGTACCGTCTCTTCACGGAAGGTGAGCCACTCCATCAACAGACTGCGGATATCCTTGACCCCAGGACGGCCGTCGATACCGATCATATTCATGTTGACGCGGTAGGTGCGTTCCAGATCGGTTGTCGCAAAGAGGTGCGACATCAACTGCTCAATATCGACACGGTTGGAACGCGGCACAACCACCAATCGGGTCGGATTCTCATGGTCCGACTCATCACGCAGATCATCCACCATGGGCAGTTTCTTGGCCCGCATCTGCGTTGCCACCTGCTCCAAAATTTTATTTCCGGAGACCTGATGCGGCAGTGCAGTGATCACCACATCGCCCCCCTCCTTCTCCCACAGCGCACGCATACGGATCGAGCCATGTCCACTGCGGTAGATCTCCTCAATCTCTGCCTTCGGCGTGATGATCTCGGCATCGGTTGGATAATCTGGCCCCTGAATGTGTTCCAGCAGATCCTCGGTGGTCGCCTTGCGATCCTCCAACAGACGAATCGCTGCGGTGGCCACTTCACGCAGATTGTGTGGCGGAATATCAGTTGCCATGCCCACCGCAATCCCGGAACCGCCATTCAACAGAATGTTGGGCAACCTTGCGGGAAGCAGAACGGGCTCTTTCAACGTCCCATCAAAGTTGGGCTGCCACTCGACAGTCCCCATCCCCAACTCATTCAATAGCACTTCAGAGTAACGGGTGAGACGTGATTCGGTATAACGCATCGCCGCAAACGATTTGGGGTCATCGGGTGAACCCCAGTTGCCCTGTCCATCAATCAACGGATAGCGATAGGAGAAGTTCTGCGCCATCAACACCATCGCCTCATAGGCGGCAGAGTCACCATGCGGGTGGAACTTGCCCAGCACATCACCCACCGTACGGGCAGACTTCTTGTATTTCGCGGTAGCCGATAGCCCTAGCTCGGACATCGCATAGACGATGCGGCGCTGTACCGGCTTCAGCCCGTCCCCAACATGGGGCAACGCCCGGTCGAGGATGACGTACATGGAGTAGTCGAGATAGGCCTTCTCGGTGAACTCACTTAGCGGGAGCTGCTCAACCCCCTCCATATCTATTTCTGTTCTTTCGCTCATTCTTTCTGATCCATCCAGGTCTCTATCCGCCTAAACCTCTGCCAGGTCTCCGCGCGTCTCCAGCCAGCTCTTTCGGTCTCCGGCTCGCTTTTTCGCCAACAGCATATCCATCATGCTGTGGCTCTCATCCTCCGCATCTACCGTAAGCTGCACCAGACGCCGAGTCTCCTGCGCCATAGTGGTCTCACGCAACTGCAGCGGATTCATCTCACCCAACCCCTTGAAGCGCTGCACATTGACCTTGCCTCGCTTCTTCTCAGATTCGATACGGTCGAGGATGCCCTGTTTCTCGGCATCATCCAGTGCATAGTAGACCTCTTTACCAATATCGATTCGGTAGAGCGGCGGCATTGCCACGTAGACATGCCCCTCACGCACCAGTGCCGGGAAGTGGCGCAGGAAGAGTGCACAGAGCAGGGTGGCAATATGCAATCCATCAGAATCCGCATCCGCGAGAATGCAGATCTTGCCATAACGCAACCCGGTCAGATCCGTGCTACCTGGCTCCATCCCCAGTGCAATGGAGATGTCATGCACTTCCTGTGAGGCGAGCACCTGAGTAGGATCCACCTCCCAAGTATTGAGGATCTTCCCGCGTAACGGCATGATCGCCTGAAACTCTCGATCACGCGCCTGCTTGGCGGAGCCACCTGCTGAGTCACCCTCAACGAGAAACAGCTCCCCCTGCAGCGGATCGGCAGTGGAGCAGTCCGCCAACTTGCCGGGCAATGCCGGACCACTGGTGATTTTCTTACGCACAATCTTCTTGCGGGAACGCATCCGACTCTGCGCACTATTGATTGCCAATTCGGCGATCTGCTCACCCAGCTCTGGATGTTCATTGAGCCATAGACTGAAGGCATCCTTGACCACACCGGAGACGAAAGCGGCCACCTCCCGTGAGGAGAGGCGCTCTTTAGTCTGCCCAGCAAATTGTGGATCTCCCATCTTCACCGAAAGGATGTAACTGACCCGTTCCCAGACATCCTCCGGCGTCAGTTTGACACCACGCGGCAGCAGGTTGCGGAACTCGCAAAACTCACGCACCCCTTCGGTCAGACCCGCACGCAGCCCGTTGACGTGTGTGCCCCCCTGCGCGGTTGGCACCAGATTGACGTAGCTCTCATTGACCGACTCCCCCCCTTCTGGCAGCCAGACCACGGCCCACTCCGCCCCCTCGTGTTCACTGTTGCTGGAGCCCATAAACGGCTCCTCTTCTGGCACGGAAGGGAGGTCACCGATCTGACTCATCAGGTACTGTTTGAGCCCATCCTCATAGTGCCACTCGTCCTTGTCGCCACTCGCCTCATCCAGCAGGGTCATCTTCAGCCCTGGCTGCAGCACCGCTTTGGCGCGCATTACATGGCGCAGCTTGGAGAGTGATATCTTGGGGGAGTCAAAGAATTGGGGGTCAGGCCAGAAGCGAAGCGTGGTGCCGGTATTGCGCTTGCCCACCGTACCGACCTCCTCCAGGTCACTACGCTTGTTGCCATCACCGAAGGCCATATTCATCTCTTTGCCATCGCGACGCACCCATACCTCCAAATTATTGGAGAGCGCATTGACCACTGAGACACCAACCCCGTGCAGACCACCAGAAAACTGGTAGCTCTTACCGGAGAATTTACCCCCCGCATGGAGCTTGGTCAGAATGACTTCGACGCCGGGGATCCCCTCTTCAGGGTGAATATCGGTCGGCATACCACGGCCATTGTCTTGAACGGTGACCGAACCATCCTTATGAATGGCGACATCAATCTGGCTGGCATGACCCGCCATCGCCTCATCGACACTGTTATCGAGCACCTCCTGCACCAGGTGATTGGGGCGAGTGGTGTCGGTATACATTCCTGGACGTTTTCGAACCGGATCCAGACCGGAAAGTACCTCGATCGCCGAGGCGTCGTAGTTGGACATAACGTTTGTATTCGCTTAGTTGTTGTATTTGATTTTCTGAATCACATCGCGGACGGCCATCGGGCTATCGCTGGTCCGGTTGCAGATGATTCCACGCAATAGCGCCTTACGGAAGAAATCCGCCCCCTTGATCGGGATCCAGGCTGCACCTTCATTCTCGAGAAAGGTTCCGCCCACCCCGAATGCATAGTTCTTATACTCACCGGTGGTGCAACGGATGCCATCATAGAAGACATTGGAGGCACCGCTTCGAGTGCGAATCACCACCGAGTAGCGACTGACATAATCCTCTGCAACCGAGAGCGATTCAGCATCCAGAAAGTAACGATGGTGACGGGTCGCTGGATTATCCACCGAAAACTCAATCAGGTTTCCCTCCTGCGGATATTCCGGAATGGTCACCTCAGACTCCTTCCATGCAGCCCCCTCCTCATACCACTCCGCCCCACTGCCGCTCTCCCACCACTGGGAGGCCGCCACTGCTGCCGATTGAATGGAGAAAAAAGCCAATAGAGCCGGTATAATTATCTGCCTCATCGGCCCATTATCCATCGAATCCCTCTCTCAACCCAACCCCTCTGACTCACAAATTATGCCAACTCGCAAAAAATCAGCCGATTCCAAGGGCGCAACCCCGTTTGACTTCGAGAAAAACCTGACCGAACTGGAACAGTTGGTCGAGATGATGGAACATGGCGAGCTGCCACTAGAGGAGTCACTAAAGAAGTTTGAACAGGGTATCCAGCTGATTCGCGGCTGCCAAACGGCCCTGACTGAGGCGGAGCAGAAGGTTGAGATCCTCACCAAGGAGGGGCTACAGCCTTTCGAGGACGCATGAACCCACGCTTCCAACAGTGGCAACTGCGGGCAGAGGAGACCATTGAGCAGTGCATTCCGCCTGCCACAACGCATCCTGCTCGACTCCATCAGGCCATCCACTACGCACTGCTTAATGGCGGCAAGCGGATTCGTCCAATGCTGGCCTATGCCACTGCCGAACTCTTCGAGATCGACCCAGCAACTGTTGATCCTGCAGCGGCAGCCATTGAGATGGTCCACGCCTACTCCCTGGTCCATGATGATCTGCCCGCCATGGATGATGATGATCTGCGCCGCGGGCAACCGACCTGTCACAAGACTTTTGATGAGGCAACCGCCATTCTTGCCGGCGATGCCTTGCAGACGCTCGCCTTTGAAACGCTATCCAGCGCCGACCACTCCGCTGAAATCCGGCTTCAGTGGATTCAACAGCTCGCTACAGCCAGCGGCGCTGACGGTATGGTAGGGGGACAGATGATTGACCTTGAGGCAGAGCAACAGAGCCTCAACAGCGACGCACTCTGCACCATGCATCGAAAAAAGACCGGCGCACTGATCCGGGCCAGTGTATTGATGGGGGCAACCCCTGCTGAGATCAGCACAACCGACCAGGCACAACTGGAGACCTTTGCCGACCGCATCGGTCTTGCCTTTCAGGTACAAGATGACATCCTCGACATTGAGGGAGAGAGCGCCATTATTGGCAAACCGCAGGGCTCGGATCAGGCACAGGGTAAGAGCACTTTTGTCTCCCTCTACGGCCTGGATGGCGCTAAGCAGCAGCTACAGCAGCTCCACCAAGAGGCACTAGAGAGCCTTGCTGCCGTGGACGGAAAATCGAGCATGTTGGCAGAGATCGCCGACTTCATCATTCAGCGTAACCACTAGCCGCACTGACCATGGACCGCCCGCTCCCCATCACCCCCCTTCTGGATCGCATTACCACCCCAAATGCGTTGCGCCAGCTTAATCCGAATGAACTGCCCGAACTGGCCCAGCAATTGCGAGACTTCATGATTCATTCGGTGGGAAAAACCGGTGGGCACCTCGCCTCCAGCCTAGGGGTCGTGGAGCTCACGATTGCACTCCACTATATCTATGAGACCCCGGAAGATCGGCTGGTCTGGGATGTCGGCCACCAATGCTATCCCCACAAGATCCTCACCGAGCGCAAAGAGGCCATGGCAACCCTGCGCCAACAGGGAGGCATCTCCGGTTTCACCAAACGCAGTGAGAGCCCCTACGACCCCTTTGGGGCCGGACACTCCAGCACCTCGATTAGTGCGGCATTGGGGATGGCAATTGCCGCGCAGCATGCTGAGGATGAGCGTCAGACCATTGCTGTCATCGGCGATGGTGCACTCACCGGTGGCATGGCCTTTGAGGCGCTGAACCATGCCGGGGCGTCCAATGCCAATCTATTGGTGGTTCTCAATGACAACGATATGTCGATCTCGGAAAACGTGGGTGGTCTCTCCCGCTATCTGGGGCGCATCCTCACCAGCGCGGCCTACAGCCAGATGCGAGAGACTAGCCGCAAGGTGTTGAGCCGTCTCCCCGGTGCTTGGGATCTGGCACGAAAGGCCGAGGAGCACATGAAGGGGATGGTCGTTCCCGGCACCCTGTTCGAAGAACTGGGATTCAACTATGTTGGTCCCGTTGATGGTCATGATATCCAGGCATTGATTCGTGCACTGCGCACCTTACGTACTCTGAAAGGGCCTCGATTCCTCCATGTCATCAGCCACAAGGGGCATGGATACCTCCCCGCAGAGGAGAACCCCACCAAGTATCACGGGGTCAGCAAGATTATCCCTGATCCCCAAGAGTCCTCAGATGCCCTCCCCCAAGAGAAGCGCCCCAGCTACACCGAAATCTTCGGAAGCTGGCTCTGTGGCGCAGTAGAGCGACATCCAGAGTTGATCGCCATTACCCCTGCGATGACCAGCGGTTCCGGCATGGTAGCGTTTGCCGAGCAACACCCGAACCACTTTATTGATGTCGGCATTGCCGAACAACACGCCATCACCCTTGCGGGCGGACTGGCCACAGAGCAGCGTCACCCCGTTATCGCCATCTACTCCACCTTCCTGCAGCGCGGCTATGACCAGCTGATTCATGATATTGCACTGCAGAAACTACCCGTCCTCTTTGCAATCGACCGCGCAGGACTGGTCGGAGCCGATGGTGCAACCCATACCGGCGCCTTCGACGTCAGCTTCCTGAGGGCAATCCCCAACCTGGTCTTGATGACCCCCTCCAATGGCGAGGAGTGCCAGCGCATGCTGGAGAGCGGACTGCGCCATGATGGCCCTGCTGCCGTGCGCTATCCTCGCGACACCTCTCCAGATCTCCCATCCTCTACTGAACCACTAGAGATCGGTAAAGGAGTGATTCGACGCCATGGCAAGGAGACGGCCCTACTGGTCTTCGGCCCACTGCTGGAAAGTGCCCTAAAGGCCGCCGAGACCATCGATGCCACGGTGGTCGACATGCGTTTTGTCACTCCACTCGATCAAGCACTCCTGTTGGAAATGGCTCAACAGCACACCACACTGGTCACACTGGAGGAGAATGTGGTCGCAGGCGGTGCAGGCAGTGCCGTCAACGAGTACCTGCTATCACAGCACCATACCTCCCCGATTCTCAATCTTGGACTACCAAACCGCTTTGTTGAACAAGGAGAACGAGATACACTACTCCGTTTATATCGATTGGATGCAGATGGTATACTTGACTCAATTAGTCAGTTTCTTGCCCTCTGACCCATCTTGAAAAAGAGATCACGACTCAACGAATGGCCGGCCGATTTACATTGCGGACCCTCAGCGACTTTGCCGCTGCCCACAGCCTGCGGGAGTACCCCGGAGACTGTCAGCGCCTGCACGGACACAACTGGAAGGTCGAGATTGAGGCCAGCGCCAGTGAGCTAGATGAACTTGGAATGGTCATTGACTTCAAGCAGGTCAAGCAGGCCACGCGTGAGGCAACCGACCAACTGGACCACCAGTACCTCAATGAGATCGAACCTTTTGATCAGATTAACCCGACCGCAGAGAACATTGCCCGAACCCTGTTCCAACAGATCTCTGCCACTCTCAACGATGATCGTATTCATATTGATGCGGTGACCGTCTGGGAGACCGAGCGCGCTTCTGCCCGCTATTCAGAATA
Source organism: uncultured Piscirickettsiaceae bacterium (assembly GCA_964551545.1). GTDB lineage: Bacteria > Pseudomonadota > Gammaproteobacteria > Thiopontia. The sequence goes on from CAZKCT010000016.1 coordinate 27,254, forward strand.
AAAAACAGAACGAGAAAAAAGAGAGAGTACCCATGAGCGAAAACATGGTTGACGTACAGAGCAGCGCCGATACCCGCCAAATCCCCATCGACAAAGTGGGCATCAAGGACATCCGTCATCCGGTCGTCATCAAGGATCGTACCGGCAAGGAGCAGCACACCGTTGCTATTTTCAACATGTACGTAAGCCTGCCTCAACACTTCAAGGGGACCCATATGTCCCGCTTTGTGCGCATTCTCAATCAGCATGACTTCGAGATCACCGTCGACAGCTTCAAGGCGATGCTGAGCGAGATGGTCGAGACTCTGGAGGCAGAAACCGGCCACATCGAGATGACCTTCCCCTTCTTCGTCAACAAGAAGGCACCGATCAGCGGCATCGAGAGCCTGATCGATTATGAAGTCACCTTCATCGGCGAGATCATTGATGGCAAGCCAGTGATGAACGTCAAGGTTCTGGTCCCAGCCACCAGCCTCTGCCCCTGCTCCAAGGAGATCTCCGACTACGGCGCCCACAATCAGCGCTCCCATATTACGGTGAATGCCCGCACCAACGGTTTTATCTGGATCGAAGACATCATTGACCTGGTCGAGCAGGAGGCCTCCTGCGAACTCTTTGGTCTACTGAAGCGTCCTGATGAGAAGTACGTGACCGAACGCGCCTACGACAACCCCAAGTTTGTTGAGGATCTGGTCCGCGACGTCGCCAACCGCCTCAACAACGATGAGCGCATCGGCTCCTATATCCTGGAGGCGGAGAACTTTGAGTCCATTCACAACCACTCTGCCTACGCCCTGATTGAAAAAATCAAATAACGGATGATCCACTACACCGTCTCGGTGGCTGATGCCAATGCACACCACTTCGAGGTGGTCTGCACGGTCCCTCACCCCGATCCAGCCGGACAAACCCTTTCACTGCCTGCCTGGATCCCTGGCAGCTACATGATTCGGGACTTTTCCCGCAATATTCTCTGGATCAAGGCAGTATGTGACGGACAACCTGTTTCCATCGAGAAAATCGACAAACAGCAGTGGCACACTGCGCCATGCGGCGGACCATTAACCCTCACCTGGTGCGTCTACGCCTGGGATCTCTCTGTGCGCAGCGCCCATCTGGACCAGACCCACGGTTTCTTCAACGGCACCAGTCTGTTTCTGGCCATTGAGGGGCAGGCCGCAGAGCCACACCAGGTCACTCTCAATCTGCCACTCGATCATCCAAACTGGCGTGTCGCCACCACACTGCCCACGATCGAGACGGATATCCACGGCTGGGGAGAGTACCAGTGTGAAAGCTATAATGCTCTGATTGACCATCCGGTAGAGATGGGGACTTTTGATCGCATCGAATTCTCAGTCTGCGGCACCCCTCATGCGATGGTGCTTACGGGTCATCACCATGCCGACCTGTCACGCCTTGCAGAAGACCTGACCCGAATCTGTGAACACCACACCCGATTCTTTGGCGACACCACGCCACCGGTAGATCAATATCTATTCCAGACGCTGGTTGTGGGTGATGGCTATGGGGGACTCGAGCATCGTGACTCCTGCGCCCTGATCTGTAGCCGCAACGATCTCCCGCGCAAAGGGGAAGAACACATCAGCGAGGGGTACCGGAAATTTCTCGGCCTCTGCAGCCATGAGTATTTCCACCTCTGGAACATCAAGCGGATCAAACCGGCTGCCTTCACACCCTATCAACTGGATGCGGAGACCTATACCAGACAGCTCTGGGCCTATGAAGGGATCACCTCCTACTTTGATGATTTGGCACTACTACAGTGCGGCTTGATCTCTCGCGAGAGTTATCTTGAACTACTGGGACAGACTCTGAGCCGTATTGAACAGAATCGTGGCAAGGAGATTCAGACCGTTACTGACTCCAGCTTCGACGCCTGGAACAAGTTCTACAAGCAGGACGAGAACGCCAACAATGCGATTGTCAGCTACTACGCCAAAGGGGCTGTCATCGCACTGATGATCGATCTCTATCTGCGCCAGCAGAGCGATGGAGAAACCACGCTGCAGCAGGTGATGCAGCAGCTCTGGAACCAATATGGAAAACAGGGGATCGGCACAGAGGAGCAGACCATCGAGCAGCGCTGCCACCAGGCCGCTGGAGGAGAAATCCCTTTCCTCAGTGATGCGCTCTACACCACGCAGCCTCTACTGGTCGAGCCACTCCTAAAAAATCTGGGCATTGACTGGGGCCTCCGCCCTGCCACTTCACAGCAAAATAGCGGCGGCACTACTGCGGATCAATTTCCTCAATCCTGGCTTGGCGCACACCTGACACCTTCTGCCAATGGTGGACTCCAGGTCTCTCGGGTCACCGACACAGGCCCCGCCCAACAGGCCGGAATTGCTGCAGGAGATCGACTGATTGCTCTGGATCAATTACAGGTGAGTGAGCTACAGGTTAAAAATTGCCTCACTCATCAATCACCGGGACAAACCATCCACCTCCACCTCTTCCGACGAGATGAGCTGATGGAGGTTGATTTGGTACTGGCCGCACCACCCGAAGATCGCGTGGTGCTAACCACCGCTCCGGAGATTGATCCAACAACCCTTTCACTGCGACAACAGTGGCTGGGAGATGACCCAGAGCCATGATTCTCAATATCGAACAACCCAGCGACCGCCCTCCACCCTTTGCACTGTTCCAGCTCGGGTTCCGCCCCCTCTTCCTCGGGGCCATCCTCTATAGCGTCATCGCAATGCTGCTCTGGACCTTTGCCTACGGCACGGAGTGGATGCCTGCTGCCATCCTGCAATGGAATAACCCTTTCTGGTGGCATGGTCACGAGATGGTCTTTGGCTATGGCATGGCCATTGTTGGAGGCTTTCTACTTACCGCATCGATGAACTGGACTGGCGTACAGACCCTGCGCTTCACCCCGCTGGCGATTCTCTCTGCCTGCTGGTTACTAGCAAGGGTGTTGCCCTGGATTCCCGGCATTCCACTGCTGATCCCTGCGGTATTTGATCTGTTGTTTCTATTGAGCGTCACCGCCGCCGTCACTCACCCACTCTACAAGGCACGACAGTGGGATCAGGTCCGCATCTTTACCTCCAAACTCTCACTGGTCTTTGCCTGCAACGTTGCGTTCTACCTTGGCACCTTTGGTCTCCTCGAAGGGGGAGAGCGCATTGGCCTCTATGGTGCGGTCTATCTCATTCTCGCATTGGTCCTCACTCTCGGCCGCCGGGTCTTCCCTTTCTTTATCGAGAAAGGGATCAACATCCAGAGCAATGAGCCGCCGATTGTATTGAAGAACTCGAAATTCCTCGATCTCTCCAGCCTGGTACTGTTTCTGCTCTTTGCACTGACCGATCTCTTTGCCCCCCAACAACTCCAGATCATCGGCCTGCTCAGCATCACGCTGACTCTGATCCATACCATCCGTTTCCAGAACTGGTATACCCCACAGATCTGGCAGAAACCGCTGCTCTGGGTATTAATGGTCGGCTATGGATGGCTGATCCTTGGCCTATTCCTGAAGACGCTCTCGACTATCCAGATGGTCTCCCCTCACCTAGCGCTACACGCCTTTACCTATGGGGCAATCGGCACCATCACCATCGGCATGATGGCACGCGTCATTCTTGGCCATACCGGGCGCAATGTCTTCAATCCACCCGACGGGCTCAACCTGATCTTTATCCTACTTACTGTGGGCGCAGCCATCCGGGTCCTTCTTCCCCTGCTTCTGCCGACTGCAGTATCGGAGCTGATGCTACTCTCTCAGCTGATGTGGATCATCGCCTTTTCGATCTTCCTCGGGCGCTATGCCATGATGCTGATTCGCCCCAGAATTGATGGCCGCCCCGGCTAATCGAGGAATCAACCACCAACACAAGCGGTGAGTGATCCACACGATGACTCAACAGATCTTCCAGATCGTCTTTCCCCTGTTTGCCATTGTGCTGGCTGGCTATCTCTATGGTCGCAGGCATGCTCCAGATATGGCCGCCGCCAACCAGATCAACCTCGATATTTTTGTACCCACACTGATCTTTCACGTACTCTCAGACAAAAGCTTCGAGCTACAGCAATTTGGCGAACTGGCTCTCATTGGAGCAATCATCATTCTTGGATCCGGATTGATCACCTGGCCTATCGCACGACTACTCGGTTACCAAACCCGCACCTTGGTCCCACCGATGATGTTCTCCAACTCCGGCAATATGGGGCTACCCCTAGCACTCTTCACCTTTGGCGAAGCAGCCCTCCCCGCTGCCGTGGTGCTCTTTCTCATCGAAAATACCCTCCACTTCAGCGTAGGGGTGCGAATGATCGATCGCACCACCTCACTACTCTCCCTGTTCCGCATCCCAATGGTCGCTGCTGCCATCGCAGGGCTAGCCATTACTTTATCCAATATCGAAATCCCGACACCGGCGGCCACCGCCATTGAGATGGCTGCTCAGGTCTCAATTCCCTTGATGCTCTTCTCCCTCGGAGTCCGGCTCATCCAGATTGATTTCGGGGACTGGAAAATCGGGGCTGTGGGTGCACTGCTGGCACCACTCAGTGGACTGCTGATCTACCTGATGGTCACCCCATTTTTTACACTATCAGAACTACAGATAAAACTGGCCTTGCTGTTTGCAGTGCTTCCGCCCGCTGTACTCAACTTCATGGTTGCCGAGAAGTACCAACAAGAGCCGCAGCGGGTCGCCGCCATTGTATTGATGGGCAATGTGGCTGCACTCGCTGTCATCCCCATTACACTGTTGTTCGTTCTGTAACGGTGAAAGCCAGTCCATTCCAACCTATTATTCGGTTAGAATCTTACATGCATTAGCAACAGTTAAAAGTGCTGAAACCCCTCTCTCGCAGGCTGCCACTCTCCCTCCCAACGAATCCCGATTTCTGCCTCAATCTCCCCGACCACAGTACAAACACATCCAACTGCCTGCAGCTGACGACAAACCCTCTCTCTCTGCTCTGGCGGAATGGTAAAACAGAGTTGATACTCATCCCCGGCGCTAAGCGCAAAGTGAAGCTGTTGGGTTTTGCTTAGGTGTGACAGTGCAGAGTTGACCGGAATGGCATCCAGATGGAGTGCCGCCCCTACGCCACTACGCTCAACAATATGCCCGAGGTCAGCCAGCAGGCCATCGGAGAGGTCAATCATCGCGGTAGCGTGGTCACGCAGCTGCAACCCTGCCTCGATTTGGGGAGCGGGTCTTTCGAGATAGTGGCGAATCACTTCTGCCTCTTTACCCTGCTGCAATTGTTGTAGCGCATAACCAGCTGCCCCCAAGGTGTTGGTAACGCAGATCAGCTCTCCCGGTTTTGCGCCCGACCGAGTAATAGCCTTGCCATCAGGAACAACTCCGTGAATCTGCAATGAGAGGGTCAGTGGTCCCCGGGTGGTATCTCCGCCAACCAGATCGACCTTATATTGGTCGGCCAGCGCAAATAGCCCCTCAGAGAAGTGTTGCAGCCAGTCTGGATCATTTTCTGGCAGTGTTAACGCCAGCGTGGCCCAGCGTGGCTCCGCCCCCATCGCAGCAAGATCACTGAGATTAACCGCCAGCAGTTTGTGCCCAAGGGCTGCAGGTTCCGTACCTTTGAGAAAGTGTACGCCCTCCACCATAGTATCAATGGAGAGGACCATTTGATGCCCATCCGACACCTGTAACAACGCGGCATCATCCCCGATACCGAGCCGGGTCTCTGGGTGGTAGTAGGGACGATCCGAGAAGTAGTCCCGAATCAGAGAGAATTCACCGCCCCTTTTTCTGCTGCTTCTGTTCATGGGCAGCAAACTCAGCCTTACGCGCCTCACGCGCCACCTTGTCGAGTGCCGCATTGATGAACTGGTGGCTCTTGGCCGAACCAAAGGTCTTGGAAAGATTGATATATTCGTTCAGCACCACACGGTAAGGGGTCTCTGGAATATAGAGCAGCTCATAGCTGCCCAACCGCAACAGTGCCTTCTCAACTGGGTCTACTTGCTCAATCGGTCGACTAAGCTGAGGCGAGAGTGACTGATCGACAGCCACTGCTTCTTCAATCAGCCCTGTAACCAAGCGCTCAAAGAGCGCCTCATCCGCCTTCTCCAGAATCCCTTCTTCATGGAACTGAGCCACGATCTCTGACGCAGGCTGCGAGGAGATAGACCACTGATACAGCGCCTGTACCGCAGCGCGACGAGACCGTGAGCGCTCTTTACTCATGAGGGTTCAGGATTTCGTTATAGCTGCTTGAGCAGGTTGACCATCTCTACTGCAGACATTGCAGCCTCAGCGCCCTTGTTACCCGCTTTGGTACCAGAGCGCTCAATCGCCTGCTCAATGGTATCGACGGTCAACAGGCCAAAGGTAATGGGTACACTGCTATCGAGAGAGACAGCAGCCAATCCCTTGGTTGCCTCACCAGCAACAAAATCAAAGTGCGGAGTACCGCCCCGAATCACCGCACCAATCGCGATGATCGCATCGTACTCCCCTTCTGCCATACGCTGTGCCGCAATCGGCATCTCAAAAGCACCTGGCACACGCACCACATGAATATCTTCTGCATTGGCCCCATTACGCACCAGCGCATCAATCGCCCCCTCAAGCAGACTCTCGACCACAAAGCTGTTGAAGCGGGCCACTACGATTCCAAAACGGGCACCCTCTACATTAAGATTGGCCTCGGTCACCTTCACATTACTGTTCATCACTTATTCCTCACTAAACACTTAAAACTGTACCCCATTCAGAGGCATCCGTTAATACGATACCGTCTCAGTCACTTCAAGTCCAAATCCAGAGAGCGCATGCATCTTGCGCGGCGTACCCAACACCCGCATCTTGCGCACCCCAAGATCCAACAGGATCTGCGCACCAACGCCAAAATCTCTCAATTCACCAGCAGGCTTTTGAGGCTTACCCCCACCCTCTCGATGGTTACGAATACGCTCGACCAGGTCTCGGCTATCCCCCTCTTTACGCAGCAGAAGCAACACCCCATTCTCCTCTTCGGAGATCCGTCGCATATCCCGGTCCAGGGTTCGACCACACCCCTCCCCTTCCACGGAGAAGAGATCACACAATGTATCCAGCATATGGACGCGTACCAGCACTGGCTCTTCTGGCTTCACTTCGCCCTTCACCAGTGCCAAATGGACCTCACCACCAATCGCCTCGCGATAGGCTTTGACATGGAACGCTCCATACTGCGTCTCGAGATCGCTAGAGGCCTCTGCCTCAACCGTTTTCTCGTTACGGATGCGATATTCAATCAGGTCAGCAACCGTGCCCAGCTTCAATCCGTGCTCTTTTGCAAACAGCTCCAGATCTGGACGGCGCGCCATGGTGCCATCTTCATTCAGGATCTCGACAATCACAGATGAGGGCTCCAACCCAGCCAAGCGGGCCAGGTCACAACCGGCCTCGGTATGACCTGCACGGGTCAAGACTCCTCCTGGCTGCGCCATCAATGGAAAGATGTGGCCTGGCATGACAATATCTTCGGCCGTTGCACTGGATGCAGTGGCCGCCTTGACGGTAACCGCACGATCCGCTGCTGAGATTCCTGTGGTGACGCCCTCAGCCGCCTCGATAGAGACTGTAAAGTTGGTACCGTGAAGGTCGCTATTGCCACTCACCATCAACGGCAAATCCAGCTGCTCACAACGACTGCGTGTCAACGTCAGACAGATCAAGCCTCGCCCATAACGGGCCATGAAGTTGACGTCATCGGCGGTCACCTTATCGGCCGCCATAATCAGATCGCCCTCGTTCTCGCGATCCTCATCATCCATCAACACGACCATCCGCCCCTGGCGGATCTCTTCAATAATCTCTTCCGGAGAATTCAGTTCCATTCTGCTCTATCTTCCTAAGAATCCATTTTCTGCGAGGAATTCCATACTAATCCCTTGAGTATCTGGCTCTGCTGCACGATCCCCCAGCATCATCCGCTCCAGGTAGCGGGCAATCAAGTCCACTTCCAGGTTGATTTTGGTTCCAGCTCGAAAACCATCCATTGTGGTCTCTTGCAGGGTATGAGGGACAATATTGAGATCAAACACCGCACCGTTCACCCCATTGACGGTCAAGCTGATGCCATTGACCGTAATCGACCCCTTCTCAGCGATATAGCGAGCCAATTCATTGGGGGCCTGAATCTGAAACTTCACGGATCGACCATCCTCGGAACGGTGAATCACCTCTCCAACACCATCCACATGACCACTAACCAAATGACCGCCCAAGCGAGTGGTTGGGGTCAACGCCTTCTCCAGATTGACCTCTGATCCCTCTTTCAAGGTTGCAAATGCCGTTCTGGCGAAAGTCTCTCCAGAAACATCGGCAACAAACGCATGTCCTGGAAACTCAATGGCAGTCAAACAGACCCCATTGACCGCAATACTATCACCGAGCTGCACATCCCTCAGGTCCAGCTTTCCGGTCTCAACCGTCACCCGCGCATCGTTCCCCTTGGGCTCGATCCGGGCGATCTTCCCGACCGACTCAATAATTCCAGTAAACATGGGCGCGGATGGTATCACAGCTAGGGACTCACTATAGATTAAGGCGTCTTTGAGCAATCGTTCCCCACATCCACACTCCTCCGCAGCCAACAATCCGTTGCTAATTTTTATTGAGGGGATGCGATGTTCGCAGTAATACGAATGTCCTCACCGAGCATTCTGAGATCCGAGATCTTCAATTCAACCTTTTCAGACATCCGCGACAACGGCAGACCGAACAGAGGCCGCGCATCGCTCCCCATCAAGATTGGGGCAGTATAGAGCACCAGTTCATCCACAACCCCCTGCTCCAGCAGTGCACCGGTCAGGGTTGCTCCTGCCTCGACATGAAGCTCGTTGATCTCCATCTCCGCCAACCGCTGCATCAATGCTTTCAGGTCAATTCGCCCCTCCTGCAGTGGCAGCTTAACAACGGCCAGCTGATCATGCTGCAGCCAACTCTCTGGGACAGACACGTCGCCAGCGACCACCATACAGATGGGTCCTGGCAGTGAAAAGAGTTTTGCCGTGGCCGGGGTTTGCGCTCTGGTATCGACCACCACACGCAGTGGCTGTCGAGCTATTTTGAGTTCACGCACATTGAGAGAGGGGTCATCGGCCAATACCGTACCCACAGCAGTCAATATAGCACCACTTCGGGCTCGGAGTCGCTGCACATCCATACGTGCCGCAGCCCCGGTAATCCACTGGCTCTCTCCAGAGGCCATTGCGGTTCGGCCATCCAGACTTTGCGCCATTTTCACTCGCACAAAGGGGCGCCCCTGTCGCATTCGCATCAAAAATCCTGGATTTACCGCCTCTGTTCCCTCTGGCATCAATCCGCTGGAGACCTCAATACCAGCCGCCTGCAGTCGACGAATACCTTGACCGGCAACTGCTGGATTAGGATCCTCCAGTGCAATCACCACACGGGAAACGTCGGCCTCAATCAATGCATCACTACAGGGAGGGGTTTTACCGTGGTGACTACAGGGCTCCAGAGTGACATAGGCGGTGGCGCCTTTGGCCTGCTCACCAGCCATACGCAGTGCATGGATCTCTGCATGAGGTCCACCTGCCTCAATATGGTAGCCCTCCCCTACAATCTCTCCATGTTTGACGAGCACACAACCCACCCGAGGATTCGGATCAGTTGTAAAAAGTCCTTTGGTCGCGAACTGATGGGCTCTCGCCATCCAGCGATGATCCTGTGCGGAGAAGCGGGGTGCGCTGCTCATCCCTTTTTGGACTGACTCTCTTGAAGTGGGTCGCGATTCTCCCCAGTCAACAGCTGAAGCTGAAGATCGTTGCGCCCCAGCTGGGTCTCTTTTTCCATCCGTTCCACCATCTCACGGAAGGCGTTGACGTCCTGGAAGCTGCGGTAGACCGAGGCAAAGCGGATATAGGCCACCTCATCCAGGTTGCGCAGCTCATCCATCACCCACTCTCCCAGCTCTCTGGCCTGTAGCTCCCGATCCCCCTTGGTGCTGAGGCGATGACGAATCCGTTCAACTGCCGCATCCACATGCTCAGTCTCAACCGGACGTTTTTCCAGCGCACGCAGCATACCCCGACGGAGGCGCTCCTCATCAAAGGGCTGACGATTGCCATCACTCTTGATGATACGTGGAATGGCCAGATCGACCACCTCAAAGGTGGTGAAGCGCTCATTACAGGCCGAGGATTGGCATTCACGGCGACGACGCACCTGATCCCCTTCGCCAACCAGTCGAGAGTCAACCACACGGGTATCTTCCGCTCCACAAAATGGGCACCGCATCGGTTACTGCTCCTCCTCTCTAAGCCAGTCGATTACTTGTAGACGGGGAAACGCCCACAGAGCTCAACCACCTGCTGCTTGACGCTGTCGATAGTCTGCTGATTGTTGACATCATCCATCACATCACACATCCACTCTGCCAGCTGAGTCGCTTCGGCCTCACCGAAGCCACGGGTAGTGATCGCCGGCGTACCGACTCGAATGCCACTGGTGACAAACGGGGATTGCGGATCATTCGGCACCGCATTCTTGTTCACTGTAATGTTGGCTGCCCCCAGTGCAGCATCAGCCTCCTTACCAGTGATCCCCTTCTTGATCAGATCAACCAGGAAGAGGTGGTTATCAGTACCACCTGAAACCACGTCATAACCTCGACCAAGGAATACCTTTGCCATCGCCTGCGCGTTGATCTTGACCTGGTGCTGATAGCTCTTGAAAGCTGGATCCAACGCCTCTTTGAAAGCCACCGCCTTGGCGGCAATCACATGCATCAATGGACCGCCTTGGGTACCTGGGAAGACCAGTGAGTTCAGTTTCTTCTCAATCTCTGGATTAGATTTTGCCAGAATGATGCCACCGCGCGGACCTCGCAAAGTCTTATGGGTTGTCGTGGTGGTGACATCCGCGATCTGTACCGGGCTTGGATACTCTCCTACCGCAATCAGACCTGCAACATGAGCCATATCGACAAACAGGTAGGCACCCACCTCGTCCGCAATATCACGGAAACGCTGCCAATCCACCTCACGCGAGTAGGCTGAGAAACCGGCAACAATCATCTTCGGCTGATGTTCACGCGCCAGACGCTCCATCTCCTCATAGTCGAGCAGACCAGTCTCGTTATTGAGACCGTATTGGACCGCATTGTAGATCTTTCCAGAGAAGTTGGGTTTGGCGCCATGAGTCAGGTGGCCACCCGCATCCAGACTCATTCCTAAAATGGTGTCACCCGGCAGGCAGAGAGCCTGATAGACCGCTGCATTGGCCTGAGAACCAGAGTGCGGCTGCACATTGGCATAATCTGCACCAAACAGTTCTTTGGCGCGATCAATGGCCAGCTGCTCGGCAATATCCACATACTCGCAACCACCGTAATAACGCTTGCCAGGGTAACCTTCAGCATACTTATTGGTCAGCTGGGAGCCCTGCGCCTCCATGACCCGTGGACTGGTGTAGTTTTCAGAGGCAATCAGCTCAATATGCTCCTCCTGACGGCGCTCCTCACTTTGAATCGCGTTCCACAGCTCATCATCAAACCCTGCAATCGTCTGTTCCTTTGAAAACATCGTCGGATCCCTCAAAAATCTGGTTGGTAAAAACGAGGTATTTTAGCACAACGAGCCTACTCAACTCCGCAGGAAGACGACCCATGAAATACGATTTTCTAGTTGACAAATTTAAGTATTCCATAATATACTTCATACCTCTTCGTTGTCCTCAGTTTCAAGGATGACCGTTGCACAGGGACGTGCTCTTTTTCTCCCACCGAAATCTATTCGGTATACTACCCGGCTTTTAGCGATCCCAATTGGAGGGACTCCTGATGGCCCAATTCATCTATACCATGAACCGCGTTGGCAAAATCGTGCCGGGCGGTCGCCAAATTCTCAAAGACATCTCTCTCTCCTTCTTTCCTGGTGCCAAAATCGGTGTCCTCGGTCTGAATGGCGCGGGTAAATCCACACTGCTCAAGATCATGGCAGGGCTCGATACCGAGATTGAGGGCGAGGCACGACCACAAGCAGGGATCAACATTGGCTACTTGCCCCAGGAACCACAGCTCGATCCGGAGAAGGATGTACGCGGCAATGTGGAAGAGGGACTCTCAGAAACCAAGGGGCTGGTCGACCGCTTCAATGAGGTGAGCGCCCAGTTTGCTGATCCCGATGCCGACTTTGATGCACTGCTCGCTGAACAGGCGGAGCTCCAGGATAAGATTGATGCCGCTGGAGCCTGGGAGCTGGATCGTCAACTGGAGATGGCTGCCGATGCACTGCGATTACCGGCATGGAATGCAGACGTCACTAAGCTATCTGGTGGTGAGCGCCGCCGTGTGGCGCTCTGTCGTCTGCTGCTCTCCAATCCCGACATGTTGCTGCTGGATGAGCCCACCAATCACCTAGATGCTGAGTCGATCGCCTGGCTGGAGCGTTTCCTCCATGACTTCCCTGGCACTGTGGTCGCCATTACCCATGACCGCTACTTCCTCGACAATGTCGCCGGCTGGATTCTGGAACTGGACCGCGGACAAGGTATCCCTTGGGAGGGGAACTACTCCTCCTGGCTGGAGCAGAAGCAGAATCGCCTGCAGATTGAAGAGAAACAGGAATCTGCCCGACAAAAGACCATGAAAGAGGAGCTGGAGTGGATTCGCTCTAATACCAAAGGCCGTCACGCCAAGAGCAAGGCCCGTATTGCCCGTTTTGATGAGCTCTCCTCACAAGAGACACAGGCCCGCAACGAGACTCATGAGATCTTCATTCCACCCGGCCCTCGCCTTGGCGACCTGGTCATTGAGGGCAAAAGTATCCGCAAAGGGTTTGGAGATCATCTATTGGTCGAAGATCTCAATTTCAGTCTGCCTCCGGGTGGCATTGTCGGCATTATTGGCCCCAATGGCGCTGGTAAAACCACCCTCTTCCGCATGTTGGTCGATCAGGAGCAGCCAGATGCCGGCGAGCTGAAAGTGGGTGAGACGGTAAAACTTTCCCATGTTGACCAGAGCCGTGACGCACTGGATGCCGATAAGACGGTATGGGAGGTAATCTCCGAGGGTCAGGAGATCATCCGAGTCGGTAACTATGAGACCAACTCCCGCGCCTACTGCTCACGCTTCAATTTCCGCGGGGGTGATCAGCAGAAGCGAGTAGGTGACCTCTCTGGCGGTGAACGCAACCGTGTTCACCTTGCAAAGCTGCTCCAAGAGGGTGGCAATGTACTGCTGCTCGATGAGCCCACCAATGATCTCGACGTCGAGACCTTGCGTGCACTGGAGGAGGCGCTACTCTCCTTCCCTGGCTGCGCGGTGGTGATCTCGCATGATCGCTGGTTCCTCGACCGCATCGCCACTCACATGCTCGCCTTTGAGGGTGATAGCAAGGTGGTCTGGTTTGAGGGCAACTATGCCGACTATGAGAAGGACCGCAAACGCCGTCTTGGTGCCGATGCCGATCAGCCACATCGCATCAAATACCGCCCCATTTCCAAATAGCACCCCATCTCACCCTCGAAACCAGCCAGATCTGAACCGTTATCATAGGTAATCACTACTGTCCGGTTAACTAAGCCACCAGATTGATTTCACCAAGTATATGAC
>CAZKCT010000017.1:0-39045 GCA_964551545.1 uncultured Piscirickettsiaceae bacterium
TGTTCATTTTTCTCTCGCAGATAGCGGTCAAAGACCATGCAGACATTACGGATCAATAAGCGCCCTGCAGTTGCAACGGTGACTCCATTCCCATCCATCGTAACAAGTCCATCCTCTACCATCACTTTCAGCTCTTCCAGTTCAACGGAGAAGTAATCGCTGAACACAATATTGTGACGTTGCTCAATATCGGAAAACTGGAGACGGAAGTTACAGATCAGCTCGGTAATCACATCCTGTCGCAACAGATCATCATCATCCAATTCTACCCCACGGAAGACCGCCAGCTCTCCGCCATCAATCGCGCTGTAGTACTCCTCAGTGGTTTTCAAATTCTGAGAGTAGGTATTGCCCACTACGCCAATCGAAGTGACACCGATCCCGATCAGATCACAATCCCGATGGGTCGAATACCCCTGGAAGTTGCGGTAGAGCGTTCCCTCTCGCTGAGCCACCGCCAGTTCGTCATCTGGCAACGCGAAGTGGTCCATCCCGATATAGAGATAGCCGGCTTCGGATAGCTGCTGGTTGGTTCGCTGCAGGATCTCCAGTTTCTGGTCCGGGGTTGGCAGATCCGCATCATTAATGCGACGCTGTGGTTTGAACAGTTCTGGCAGGTGCGCATAGTTAAAAACAGAGAGACGATTGGGCCGCACTTGCAGCACCTTATCCACCGTCTTCTGGAAACTATCTGCGGTCTGGTGTGGCAGTCCGTAGATCAGGTCGACACTGACCGATTTGAAACCATTGTCGCGCGCCGCATGGAGCACATCAAAGGTCTCCTCTTCGGACTGGATCCGATTGACCGCCTGCTGTACCACCGGATCGAAATCCTGCAGCCCCAGACTCATGCGATTGAACCCCAGCTCCCGTAGCAGGGCCACCGTCTCCGGCGTCGCCTCACGTGGATCAATCTCGATGGAGTACTCTCCCTCATCATCATCGCGCAGGGTGAAGTGTTGGCGAGTAGTATCCATCAGTCGACGAATCTCGTCGTGGTTGAGAAAGGTCGGGGTACCACCACCCCAGTGCAGCTGCTCCACGACACGAGAGCGATCAAACAGCGCCCCTTGCATCTCAAGCTCTTTGGCGACCCGATCCAGATAAGGGGGGGACTTGGTCCGATCCTTGGTCGCAATCTTGTTGCAACCACAATAGAAGCAGACCGTGTCACAGAATGGGATATGGAAATAGAGCGAGAGCGGACGCAGCGAATCTTCCTGATTGGTACGTTCCACCACTTCCTTGTACTGCTCAGGGCCAAACCCTTCATGGAACTGTACCGCAGTAGGATAAGAGGTGTAACGCGGCCCCGCCTTGTCGTAACGACGGATCAAATCCATATCAAAGGTGAGTATCTGTTCCATTAAAACCGCCTCCTAATCCATTGTCGTTGAATGCCCATTCAGGCACTCACGCCATGGTTGATTATTATGATCGCTTGATACGCCGTTCCTGCTCCTTGCGGAACAGCGCCTGATGCATCTCAAGCGTTGCCTGGTCAATCACAAATACACCGTGTCCACCACGCTCAAATTCAATCCAGGTCCAGGGGACCTCCGGGAAAAGTTGCTCCAGCGCTTCACCGCTATTGCCCACTTCACAAATCAGCACACCATTCTCTTCCAGGTGGGCGGGCGAATCCAGCAGAATCTGAACCACCAGATCGAGCCCATCAGCCCCAGCCTCAAGCCCCATTCTCGGCTCAGCATGGTACTCCGCCGGCATCGAATCGAGGTCCTGCTGATCAACGTACGGCGGGTTGGAAACAATCAGATCGTAGCGTTTTCCATTCAGTGCCGAGAAGAGATTGGAGTGAATGAGATGGAGCTGCTGCTCCAGGCCATAACGTTCCAGATTAACGCTCGCGACCGCCAACGCCTCCTCAGAGAGGTCCACAGCATCGACAGAAGCCTCCGGAAACTCAATTGCAGAAGTGATTGCAATACAACCACTTCCCGTGCCAATCTCAAGAATTCTATTAATATTTTCAGAATCCACCCACGGGCGATATTGGGCCTCAATCAGCTCTGCAATCGGAGAGCGAGGCACCAATACACGTGGGTCAACATAGAAGGGAAGACCCGCAAAAGTGGCTTCTTCGATCAGGTAAGGAAGCGGGATCCGCTGCTTGACCCGCTGCTCAAATTTGCTCGCCAGACAGTGGCGCTCAGCCGGCAGCAGTTCCCCCTCCAGCAGCCGATCCGGGCAGTCGAGTGGCAGACTGAGATTTCTCAGCACCAACCGGATCGCCTCATCGACCGCATTATCCGTCCCATGACCAAAATAGAGGTTCCCCTCTTTCTCTGCACGCGCCATAACCGACGCACCCCAACGGATAAAGTCCGTTGGGGTGGTCAGGGTGTCATCAAGTACAGCCGGATCAATCAAGAGGCAAACACATCTTCTATCAAGCTAAGGATGCTCGGACTCTATCAGCCTTGAGATTCCTGTTCCTGGATCTGTTTACGGACCTCTTCCATATCCAGCTCCCTGGCCTTGCCAACCAGATCCTTCAGACCATCCGCAGGCACCATGCCGGGCTGGGAGAAGATCACGATTTGCTCACGGAACATCATCAGCGTAGGAATCGAACGAATCTGAAAATGGGACGCAAGCTCTTGTTGATCTTCGGTATTCACCTTGGCAAAAACCACATCATCAATCTCCTCGGAGACGGCCTCATAGATAGGTCCAAAGCTCTTACAGGGGCCGCACCATGGGGCCCAGAAATCAACGACCACAATATCGTTGCCATTAATGGTCTCTTCAAAATTGGTATGGTCCAGTTCCACGGTACTCATGATGATTTTCCTTTCTGTTGTTCTCTGTTTCCTGACCGCATTCTAGCATCCTCACCCTTGTCGGAAGAAGGGGCTGAGACCCAATCTTCCTCGGATATTTTGACCTCGGTCACCTGCTCCACTGTCTGCTCTATAGCCGATGGATCGGATGAATCAAAGGACGAGGGGAGCAACCGCCACGGCACCACTTTGGCCACCAACGGCAACAACAACGCCCCACCCGGCAGCATAAAGATACCAAACGCAGGAACCGTGCGCGCTAAATCCTTGGCCTGTTCGATCGCCTCTTGACGCTCTTGTTCAGTCGTCTCTTTCCCCAGAGAGAGCTTCCGCAGAGTGTTGAGCATCTCCCCGGTCTCCTGTACCTCCATCCAGCTCTTGACACTCACATCACGAAATATCTCGATCACCAGCTGTGGATCACGCACCCGCTCAGCTGTGACCCGAAGTACCTCTCGGGTCTTGGTAACAATCTTGATCTCACTCAACATTGGATCTGAGTCACTTCTTCTTGGGGCGGAAGATCTTGATAGTCTCGGATTCCAAATAGGCCCCCTCGATCAGATCAACGCAGTAGGGAACCGCTGGAAACAACTCATCCAGCGTCTCGGCAATCGCCGAGGGCTTACCCGGCAGGTTGACGATCAGACTGCTGCCCCGGATCCCTGCCGTCTGCCGAGAAAGAATTGCAGTCGGCACATACTTCAGAGAGATCTGCCGCATCAATTCCCCAAAGCCGGGCATCATCTTTTCACAAACTGCCTCGGTCGCCTCTGGGGTCACGTCTCGCAACGCAGGGCCTGTCCCCCCTGTGGTGACGATCAAACAGCAACCTTCTTGATCCGCCAACTCCTCCAGAGTTTTTTCGATCACCGGCTGGTCATCCGAGATCACTCTCGCCACCGCCTCCCATGGAGAAGAGAGATGCTGTTCAAACCACGCTTTCAGTGCGGGGCCGCCGAGATCTTCGTACTCACCTCGACTAGCACGGTCTGAAACCGTCACAATCCCCACTTTTGCCACTTCACTCATCCTGATCTTCCCCTAATTCCTGTTCTAATGAAAGGCACAATACCGACTTGAAATCGGAAAAACCACCCCCAACTCTTCCTGACAGCCGCCGGATCAGGGACAATGGGCCGGTATCCCAGATAACAATTGAAAAAACGGACAACCGATACCGATGAGTAACGCTTTTGATGACGAGATGGATCTGATCGATGGTGATCTGAGTGGTGAGATTGAGGTCGAAATCGAACTCTCCCCCTCCTCCGATCTCGCAATTCCTGACGCAAATCTGCCTCGTCAGGTCTATCTTCTTCCACTCTCCGAACGCCCCTTCTTTCCGGCCCAGACCCAGCCACTGCTGATGAATGGTGAACCCTGGATGAAGACGGTTCGCAAGATTGGGGATACCAACGAGCATATGGTTGGGCTCTTCATGACTCAGCCTCATGAAGCTGACTTTGCCTCCCCGGATGATTATTTTGAAATCGGCACCGTGGCGCGCATGCACCACCCGATGAAGCAAGAGGGAAAAATTCAGTTCATCGCTGAAGGGATGCAACGCGCCCGGATTGTACGCTGGATCTCCGAGACACCACCCTATCGAGTCGAGGTGGAGTATCTGAAACAGACCAGTCCCGGCAAGAAGAGCGAGACCAAGGCGTATGCGATGGCGATCATCAATACCCTGCGTGAGCTCATTCCACTCAACCCACTCTATGGAGAAGAGTTGCGCTTCTTCCTGGATCGTTTCAGCCCCAATGAGCCCTCAGCACTGACGGACTTTGCCGCCAGCCTCACGACCGCCACACCAGAAGAGTTACAAAAAGTACTAGAGACCCTCAACATTCGCCGCCGCATGCAGCATGTCCTGCAACTACTGAAGAAGGACCTGGAGGTCGCCAAACTACAGACCAAGATCCGCGACAACGTCGAGGAGAAGATGGATGAGCAGCAGCGCAAATTCTTCCTCAAGGAGCAGCTGAAGGCGATCCAAAAAGAGCTGGGCATTGCCAAGGACGACCGCACCGCTGATCGGGACCGCTTTCTCGAGCGCATGGAGAAACTCACCATTCCCGAAGCAGCGATGAAGAAGATCGGCGAGGAGATGGAAAAACTGGGGATGCTGGAGACAGGCTCTCCGGAGTATGCGGTGACCCGTAACTATCTCGACCAGATCACTGCCCTGCCGTGGGGTATCCACTCCAAGGACAAACTCAACCTGCGTCGTGCCCGCAAGATACTCGACCGCGATCACGACAGTCTGGAAGATGTCAAAGACCGCATCATTGAGTTCCTCGCCGTTGGCAAGCTACGGGGAGAGGTCAATGGTTCCATCCTGCTACTGGTCGGCCCTCCTGGTGTGGGCAAGACCTCCATTGGAAAGTCAGTCGCCGATGCCTTGGGAAGAAAATTCTATCGTCTCTCAGTGGGCGGCATGCGCGACGAGGCAGAAATCAAGGGACACCGCCGCACCTACATCGGGGCAATGCCTGGGAAATTCATCCAGGCCATCCGCGAGGTAGAGACCCAAAACCCAATCATCATGCTCGACGAGATCGATAAGATTGGCGCCTCCTACCATGGAGATCCCGCCTCTGCCCTGCTGGAGGTACTTGATCCAGAGCAGAATGTCGAATTCCTCGACCACTATCTGGATGCCCGCTTCGACCTCTCCAAAGTGCTCTTTATCTGCACTGCCAACCAACTGGACACCATCCCTGCACCACTGCTGGATCGGATGGAGACCATCCGCCTCTCCGGTTACATCACCCAGGAGAAAGTGCTGATCGCCAAGCACCACCTCTGGCCTCGTCAGATGGAGAGAAGCGGCCTCAGGAACAGCCAAATCAAGATCAGTGATGCCGCACTGCGCACCGTCATTGATGGATATGCCCGCGAGTCTGGGGTACGCAACCTGGAGAAACAGCTAGGCCGTATCATCCGCAAGATTGCAGTCAAGATCGTCAACGGCAAGAAAGGCCCCTTCAAGGTCAACATCAAGGACGTGACTGAATTCCTCGGCCAACCGATCTTTACCAGCGAGAAACCCTATCGCGGTGTAGGCGTGGTAACCGGCCTTGCGTGGACCACCATGGGTGGTGAGACGCTGACCATTGAGGCTACCAAGGTTCATACCGACAGCCGCGGTTTCAAACTGACGGGGCAGCTGGGAGACGTGATGCAGGAATCTGCCTCTATTGCCTACAGTTACATCACCTCCCACCTCGATCGTTATGGTGCCAATCCAGCATTCTTCGATAAAACCCATGTCCACCTTCATGTGCCTGCAGGCGCCACCCCCAAAGATGGCCCCAGTGCCGGCATCACCATGGGCATCGCCCTGCTCTCTCTGGCAAGAAATCGCAAGATCACGCGACCACTGGCCATGACCGGCGAGCTAACTCTAACGGGTCGGGTACTCCCGATTGGCGGTGTCCGCGAAAAGGCCATCGCAGCGCGTCGTCAGAACATTAAGGAGCTGATCTTCCCAGCCGAGAATCAGAAGGATTTCGAAGAGCTACCGGATTACATTCGCGAAGGCATCCGCCCTCACTTTGTCGACCACTTTGATCAGGTCGCTGAGATTGTCTTCGGGGCCACACGATGAGCACCATTGAGGTGATTCACAACCCCTCACCAGAGCGACTCGAACAGATCAATATCTCGAGCTGGCCGATTTGGGAGAAAGAGGCATCCTCTTTTCCTTGGCACTACGACAGCGAAGAGGTCTGCTATTTTCTACAAGGCGCAGTGACTGTAACCCCCGAAGGTGGCGCTCCCGTTACCATGGGAGAGGGAGATCTTGTCACCTTCCCGGCTGGAATGTCCTGCCACTGGGAGATCCACACCACTGTTCGTAAACACTATCAGTTCAACTGATGTCTCTACTTCAGCTACAGGATATCCAGCTTGCCTATGGCGACCTGCCTCTGCTCGACCATGCCAATCTGGTGATCGAGAAGGGAGAGCGCCTCTGTCTGGTGGGGCGCAACGGCACCGGAAAGTCGACCCTACTGAAGGTGATTGCTGGCGACGTTATCCCCGAAGATGGAAAAATCGAGCGCGGTGCCACCCGCATCTCCCGCCTCAAGCAGGAGGTTCCCAAGGGGACCCATGGCACCATCTACGATGTCACTGCTGAGGGGGTTGGGGAGATCGGCACACTCATTGCTGAATACCACCACCTCTCAGTAGAGATGGCTACTGACCATAGCGAGGCACTGCTGGAGAAGATGGCAGCTGTGCAACAGCGCATTGAAGCGGCAAACGGCTGGTCCATTCAACAACAGATTGAGACCACCCTCTCAAAGATGGGCCTTGACCCTGAGGATGAGTTCTCCAGCCTCTCCGGGGGAATGAAGCGCCGTGTACTGCTGGCTCAGGCACTGGTACAGAGTCCCGATCTGTTACTGCTGGATGAGCCCACCAACCACCTCGATATTGAGTCGATTCAGTGGCTGGAGGATTTTCTGCTCAACAGCCAGACCACCCTGCTCTTCATCACCCATGATCGACAGTTCCTGCGCCGCCTCGCCACCCGCATCATCGAACTCGACCGAGGCGTGCTCAGTGATTGGCCAGGGGACTACGACCAATACCTGGAGAAGAAAGAAAAAACACTGGAAGAAGAGGCACGCAACAACGCCCTGTTTGACAAGAAACTCGCCCAAGAGGAGGTGTGGATCCGCCAGGGTATCAAGGCCCGTCGTACTCGTAACGAGGGACGTGTCCGTGCGCTGAAAAAAATGCGTGATGCACGCAGCCAACGCCGCAATCGCAGCGGTAACGTCAAGATGACCACACAGCAGACAGAGTCTTCTGGGAAAAAGGTCATTCGGGGCAAAAACATCCAACACAGTTATGACGGCACCCCACTGATCAACGACCTCACGATCGGAATCCAACGTGGTGACCGCATCGGTATCATCGGCCCCAATGGGGTTGGAAAAAGCACCCTGCTACGCATTCTTCTGGGAGAGCAGCAGCCTGATCAGGGGAGCGTGGAGCACGGTACCCGTCTGCAGGTCGCCTATTTTGACCAACTGCGCAACCAGCTTAAAGAGGATCAATCGGTACAGGACAATGTCGCCGATGGTAGTGACAATATCACCATCAATGGCAAGGACAAACATGTCATTAGCTATCTGCAGGACTTCCTCTTCTCCCCACAACGAGCACGCAGCCCGGTCAGAAGCCTCTCCGGTGGTGAGCGTAATCGTCTGCTCCTAGCTCGACTCTTCTCCAAACCAGCCAACCTGTTGGTGATGGATGAACCCACCAATGACCTCGATGTCGAAACTCTGGAGCTACTGGAGGAGCTGTTGCTGGAGTATGAGGGGACACTACTACTGGTCAGCCACGATCGCGCCTTCCTCAACAACGTGGTCACCAGCACCCTGGTCTTTGAGGGCGAAGGCAAGATCAGTGAATATGTGGGTGGCTATGATGACTGGATTCGTCAGCGCAAGAGTGAAGCCGAGTCCTCTGCTCCCGCTGCCGGAAAACCTGCTACCTCCACTAAAAAGAAGCGTTCTCAGAAAAAGTTGAGCTACAAGGAGAAGCGAGAGCTGGAGTCTCTGCCCAAGCAGATTGAAGCGCTGGAGGCAGAGCAGGATACCCTGCAACAACAGTTGACTGATCCCGCCTTCTACCAGCAAGGGGGAGAGGCTGTTTCCACAGCCACCGACCGCTTCAAGCAGATTGAACAGCAATTGGAGCAGGCCTATCAACGCTGGGAAGTATTGGAGGAGATGGAGAATGGATAGTGCTGAGCAGAGAATGGATGAACTGGAGAGCCGGCTCGCCTTTCAGGATGACCATATCCAGCAACTCAACGACATCATCACTCAGCTGCAGCTGGAGGTAATGACCGTCAATGAGCGCCTCAACCAATCAGAGCGTCGCATCCAGGAACTCGCCCCCTCGATGATCAAACCAGTCTCTGAAGAGACACCGCCCCCCCACTACTAGCCGATGTCTGCTGCCGACCGAATCAAACTGGAAGAGGGCTGGAAGCAGGCGTTGCTCCCAGAGTTTGAGAAGCCCTACATGGTCCAGTTGCGACAGTTCCTGCTGCAACGAAAACAGCAGAACGCCACCATCTTTCCCCCATCCAGACAGTGGTTCAGCGCCTTTGAACACACCCCATTCGACCGCGTCAAAGTGGTCATCATTGGCCAGGACCCTTACCACGGTCCCGGCCAGGCTCACGGCCTCTGTTTCTCGGTACAACCGGGTGTTCGGGTCCCTCCTTCACTAGTGAATATCTATAAGGAGCTGAAGAGCGATCTCAATATCCAGAACGAGAGCGGCACACTCACACCTTGGTCCGATCAGGGGGTGCTGTTACTCAATGCCGTACTAACCGTCGAGTCTGGACGCGCTGGTGCTCATCAAGGAAAGGGGTGGGAAACATTCACCGATGCCGCAATCGATCACCTCAATCGAGAGCGTGAACATCTAGTCTTCATTCTTTGGGGGAGCTATGCGCAGAAGAAAGGAGCACGGATTGACCGCAACCGTCACCGGGTCATTCGCTCTCCCCACCCCTCCCCGCTCTCTGCCCATCGCGGTTTTTTCGGCAGTCGCCCCTTCTCTCAGACCAATGACTATCTGACACAGCAGGGGATTGAGCCCATTGACTGGAAGCTCTGACGCCTCCTCGCACAACCCACTGCTAGTTGGCGCACTCAGTGCCATGGCCGCCACGCTGCTCTGGTCGGGGAATTTTGTGGTCTCCCGGTTGATGGTGGATGAGGTTCCACCAGTCACACTCGCCTATCTACGTTGGTCAACAGCCGTCCTGATCCTGCTCCCATTCCTCGCACGCAGCCTGTGGCGCCATCGCACAGCCATACATCAAAATATCGGTTATCTGCTGCTGATCTCCCTGCTCGGGGTCACCCTGTTCAACACCCTGATCTATCTCGCAGGCGCGACCACTACCGCTGTGAAGATGTCCCTGATCGCCATTACCTTTCCTCTCTTTATCGTGATCTTCTCCGCCCTTTTTCTGGGAGAACCACTCAGCCGCAATCGACTACTCGGGATTCTATTGGTGGCTACCGGAGTCAGCTACCTGGTGACCAACGGTGCTCCCACCGATCTGCTACAACTCTCTCTTGCAGTGGGCGATCTGTGGATGATGGCGGCGGCAATCCTTTTTGCCATCTACTCAATTCTGATCCGTTACAAGCCCGCCACCCTAAGCAGTGGCGCCTTCCTCGCCGCTACCTTCTTGCTGGGGCTGTTGCTGCTCACCCCCTGGATGATCTGGGAGCAACTGCACCACCCCTGGCCAACCCTCTCTGTTACCTCGGTTGGCTCAGTGCTCTATCTAGGGATCTTTGCCTCGATTGGCTCCTACCTGCTGTGGAACCGCGCCATTGCACTGATCGGCCCCTCCAATGCCGGCATGATCTACTACTCGCTACCACTCTTCAGTGGGGCTGCGGCCTACTGGATACTGAGTGAACCAATCACCAGCGTCCATTGGATCAGCGCAACGCTAATCCTCAGTGGGATCTACCTCTCGACCATTCTCCATCGCCCTCGGCCGAACTGATTACAGGCAGACGCATCGAGAACAACAGCGCCATCACCACAAATCCTGTTGACCACCAGAGGCACCCCTCCAGCCCCTGAGTCTGATAGATCCATCCAGAGAGCACCGTGCCCATCAAGCGCCCACCGGCATTGGCCATATAGTAGAAACCGACATTCATCGAGACCTTGTCATGATCGGAGTAAGCCAAAATAAGATAGGAGTGCAGCGCTGAGTTAATCGCAAACACCACTCCAAACAGTGCCAATCCAATAATCAGAACCAGATCGCCTGGCCACTGCTGATTCAGTGCCAGAGCAATTCCCATCGGCAACAACGCTAGGATTGAGGCCCAACGTCGGGCACTCGATCCCCCATGGGCCTTCTCCCGCCCCAAGAGACGAGGGGCTAATGCCTGCACCAGACCATATCCAATCACCCAGAGAGCGAGGAAAGCACCGACCTGACTGAAGGACCAACCCAACCCTTCATAGAGAAAGACCGGCAACCCCACCACAAACCAGATATCCCGCGCCCCAAAGAGAAAGAGGCGTGCAGCAGAGAGCCAGTTGATCGCCTCAATCCGAGAGAAAACCTGCTGAAACTTCGGTTTACTCTCCATTTTTCCAACACCTGGCGGAAGCAAGATCACCATCAACACCAAGACCAGAAACAACATTACAGAGAGCACAATCAGCGCACCACGAAAGCCTATCCACTCCAACAGCAGGGCACCCACAAAGAAGCCGCCCCCTTTGAGCGCATTCTTGGAACCCGTCAACAGCGCCACCCAGTGAAATAGTCTGGATGCCTCCCCCTGCCCCGCCAAGGTTTTAACTGAGGCTTTGGCTGACATTTTATTGAGGTCCTTGGCAATCCCGGAAAGCGCCTGCGCCACCATCACATAGGGAACCGAGAGCCAGCTCTCTGGCACGGTCAACGCCCCCAACGCAACCACCTGCAGCCCCATCCCGATCTGCATAGTGAGATTAAGCCCAATTCGTGCACCGAGCCAACCTCCAACTAAGTTGGTGACTACACCGAAGAGTTCGTAGAAGAGAAAGAGCATCGCCACCTCAAATGGGGAGTAACCCAAGAGATGGAAGTAGAGCACCACCAGCATACGGATGGCGCCGTCGGTGATGGTAAAAGCCCAATAGCCCCCTGTAATCGTCAAGTAGTGGCGAACTGCAGCCTCCATTAACCCAGCGCCTCGTACAGCTCTAGCAGCCGCTCCTCCAACTGCTCCAGTTCTGGATCGATCTCCCCTTTCTGCTGCAACAACTGTTTCAGCGCCTCTTTCTGTTCAGCCTCATAAATCTCAGGCTCCGCAAGTCGCTGTTCCAGTGCTGCACGTTGAGATTCCAGTTTTTCAATCTGCTGCTCCAGCTGTTTGACCTCCCTTCTCAACGGGGCCTCCGCCTTACGCTGTTCAGCCTCTATCCTACGCTGCTCTTTTCGGCTGACCGCAGTAGTCTGTGAGTATCCCCCCTCTCCAACCTTTTCTTCGGCAACCTCAGATCGACGCAACCAAGTGGCATAATCGTCCAGATCCCCATCAAAAGGGGCAACCCGGCGGTTGGCTACCAACAAGAATTGGTCGGCCACCCCCTCCAACAGATAACGGTCATGCGAAACCACCACCAACGCCCCCTCAAATCCCTGCAGGGCCACCGTTAAGGCATAGCGCATCTCCAGGTCCAGATGGTTGGTAGGCTCATCCAGCAATAGTAAGTTGGGGCGTTGACGCACAACCATCGCCAACACCAGACGCGCCTTCTCTCCCCCGGAGAAAGGGGCAACTGCCTCTGAGACCCGATCACCAATAAAACCAAAGCTGCCGAGATAATCTCTCAACGCCTGCTCCGTCGCATCGGGGTGATTGCGCTGCAGATGGAGAAGCGGAGTTGCCTCCAAATCCAGCAACTCCAGTTGATGTTGTGCAAAATAACCAATCTTCAATGCCTCCGCTTCCTGACGCTCACCGTGCAACCGGGTTGCATCTCCCGCCAACAGTTTCATCAGCGTTGATTTTCCTGCTCCGTTACGCCCCAGTAGCGCCCATCGATCCCCTGGATTGAGGGTCATTGAGACCGCATCCAGTATCGGCGTTTCCCCATAACCGGCAGCCACCTGCTCAATCCTCAACAGAGGATGAGGATTCTTTTTTGGTTTTCTGAATTGAAAATGGAACGGCGAATCAACATGAGCCGGGGCTATGGCTTCCATGCGCTCCAGCGCCTTGATCCGGCTCTGTACCTGCTTTGCCTTGGTCGCCTTGGCACGGAAGCGCTCGACAAATTGGTGCATATGCTCTCGCTCACGCTGCTGCCGCTGATATGCCGATTGCTGCTGTGCCAGCCGCTCCCCCCGAATCCGTTCAAAAGCACTGTAGTTCCCCGAGGTCAGATCCATCCGTTGCTGCTCAATATGGAGAATGCCATCCACCACCCGATCCAGTACGTCTCGATCATGTGAGATCAACAGCAGAGTTCCCGGGTAACGACCGAGCCACTCTTCCAGCCAGAACACCGCATCAAGATCGAGATGGTTAGTCGGCTCATCCAGCAACAACAGATCAGAGCGTGCCATCAACGCCTGCGCCAGATTGAGGCGCATCCGCCATCCTCCAGAGAAAGATTCAACCGGCCGCTCCTCCTGCTCGACCGAAAACCCCAATCCCTGCATCAATCGTGCGGCACGGTTACGGGCATTGAATCCATCAATCGCCTCGATCTGGGCAAACAGCTCTCCCTGGCGCCCACCATCTTGCGCCTGCTCTGCGGCCTCCAGCTCATGCTGCAGCCTGCGCAATTCGCGATCCCCATCCATCACCAGATCAATCGCCGCACAATCAAGCGATGGAGTCTCCTGTGCCACGTGGGCAACAGTCCAGCGCTGAGGGATTTTAAGCACTCCTTGATCAGCCTCAACACCCCCCAGAATTAATGAGAAGAGGCTCGACTTTCCACAACCATTGCCACCCGTGACACCAATCTTCTGGCCAGGATGAATCATGCAGTTGCTATTCTCAAACAGCAGCCGTGGACCTCGCCGGATTGCAAGCGACTCAATGCGGATCATGATGGCACTCAGTAGTTACTGGTGGAAGGTTTCAAATGCGAATGGAATTTCATAGATTGTATCGCCCAGATCGACACGTAGGTAGGCAATCCACTCCATCAGAGAGCGCACACAGATCGACAAGCTCCCTCTCCCCGAGAACAGGATCTCCTCTGCCTCTGTTTGCCGAGACAGGGGGTAGACCAGATACCCCATATACATATCCTTCCCCTCAAAACTGACTTCCACCCGTTGCGGCGTAACCCCCTGGAAGGTTGCCTTGAGCTGCAGTGGCTCTACCGGGTTGGGCTCTTTGGGGGTCATCTCAAAGCGGACGGTACCACCGCCGGGCAAATTGGCCTCACAAACTTGCAGATGAAGGGGACAACCATCCACCACAGGAAGCCGCTGAACTGTGCGCTCTTTGGTTGTATTCTCCCAGACCCCAATCCCAGCTGCGATCAGAAGCAGAAGTAACGCGCCCCATCGCCAGTGACGGAGCTGCTTACTTCTACCCATTACCAATGGCTCTGAATGGCGGCAAGGTCACGAATCATCACCTCAGGTTGATGCGGGGTCGAGAAGACAGCATGCATCTCCCCCTGCGGATTGAGCAGGAAGATGGTCGCTGAGTGATTAATCAAATAAGAGTCCTCAAGTCCCTCAGGAGGCCCCTCTTCTGGATCAACGATCAGCGTCTTTCCATTCAGATAGTAGACCCGCTCATAGATGGCCCCCATTGAACGGGAGAACCGATCAACGGCTTGCTGCTCTGCAGTAACCCCCAGGAATGAAGCGTGGTAGTAACCGGCGTACTGTTGCAACGCCTCAGGCTCATCCCGCTGTGGATCAACCGAAACAAAGAGCACCTGAGGCAACTCCGAAACCAGCTCAGGGTTTCCCTCTATTGCCCTCATCATCTCTGCCAGAGTAAAGAGCTCTGTCGGACAGACATCTGGACAGCGAGTATAGCCAAAGAAGACCAGCGACCACTTTCCTTTCAGGTCACTCAGCCTCATCCCCTCTTGGGAGTGACTATGAAAGTCCACATCGGCAATTGCTTTAGGTTGAGGGAGAACTGTTGCTGCCTCAGTTCGCAGGGGCTCTGCGGGGCCACAACCCTGCAACAGCAACAGCGCCGCAAACAGTAATTTTGTTCCAATCTGGTGGTATTTCATCAAATTGTTTCTCCAATAATACAGGGGGAGACAGGAGGGCCCGCCCCCTGTCTCCCGGTCATCAATATCACTCTTGATCAATGGCGCATCATTTTATGGTGCCCACCTTTCATCATCATCTTCCCTTTTCTGACGGTGGCGGTCACTTCCTGCTCTGAGCCATCACTCAAAACCAGAGTCAACCCCACCTTCTCTCCCTCGACAGGAACCTTCTCGGGGCCGATCAACATGACATGCCAGCTACCGGGTTTCAGGACTAAAGAGCCATGCGCAGCAATCGGCATTTTCTCTTGCTGGATCATCTTCATCATGCCATCCGCCATCATAGTGCGATGCAGTTCAACGCGAGCCACAGGCAAAGTGGTTTTTACATCAACGATTGAAACATCTTTACCGCCATGGTTCTCCAGTTTCATAAATGCGGCCAGTGCAGGGGCATTGGAAGGCGCCGCCCGAACCCATGGGTCATTGACCATCAACCCAGCAGCAATGGATGAACCACTCACAGCCATCAATAACAGCGCACTGCATACGCCACTCAAAATTTTCTTCATTCTGTAACCTCTTAAACTATTAAGTACCAACTCCCGAAACCGGGATGAAAGGGTGCTGCCCCAATCCCGACAGAACAGCACCCCACCATGCCTGTCTCTCCCAAAACAGGCATGATATGAATTATGGATGAGTTTTAGGCTGGAGGACCACGAATGAGGAAGGAGGGATAGTGGAGCTGCGCAGGAGTCGACAAGCGCTCTCCACCCCTCTCTTCCTCGCTTTGAGGAAGCAGCGCCTCAAAGAGGGGACCATACGAGTCAATCCAGCCTGTCGCATTGGCTTGCACCAGACAGGTTGGGCACTCGTAATAACTTGAGTTTTCGGTACTCTGGCTCTCTGCCTTGTCAAATGCAACAAAGACTGTCTTGTAGCCATAAGCTGTACAGATGGTGGTGGTATAACCCTCTGCAGATTCACCGGCAACCGCATGGTAATAAGGAAAGACCGAGTGAAACAGGAAGGTAAAAACGCCGACCCAAAGCAGGGTACGCTTTCTCTCCATGTTCTTTTGCGTGCTCATGTCTACCATTACGGCCCAAGTCTAATCTGACTAGAATAGGAGCACTTTCTACCCTGCTCCTTGATGAATGTCAATTCTGTGCGTTCCCTCCTATTCCGGGTATCCTTGCCGCCATGAATAGTCCTCTCAACAGCAATGCACTTGTGCTCTACAAGAGCGGCCCTGCCCGTATCACTGGCATTACCGACAAGATCGAGATCCAGCTCCCCAACGGCAAAGGAAAACGGGTTCGAGAGAAAGATCTGACGCTGCTTCACCCGGGTCCGGTTCACGCGCTGGCTGATCTTGAACAACCCCTTCAGGGAGAGATTGAGGAAGCGTGGGAGCTATTGGGTGAAGAGTCCACCACACTGGAAGAGCTGAGTGAGCTGATCTTTGGAGAGAGCACGCCGCACACCATTTGGGCCAGCTGGCAACATGTCAGCGAAGATCTCTTCTTTCATGGCACTCCAGAAAAAATTTCCGGTTATCCCGCCAGTCGTATTGAGGAGGTACGCCAACAGCGCCTTGCGAAAGAGCAGGCCCAACAAGAGAAGGCCGCCTTTCTTGAACGTCTCCGTAACCACCAACTACACCCTGAGGACCATGCAGAGCTGAGTGATGTCGAGATGCTTGCTCTGGGAAGGAGCGAGATCAGCCGTATCTTGCGAGATCTAGGCAGAGAGCAACGACCAGAACATGGGCATCAACTTCTGCTTGCGTGCGGTTATTGGGATGAGCAGAAAAACCCCTATCCGTCTCGCATGGGGATTGACCCTGTTGCAGCTACCGGTGAGGTCCCCCCACTGCCTGAAGAGAGCCGGGTTGATCTCACCCATCTAACGGCCTGGGCCATTGATGATGAAGGAAACCAGGACCCGGATGACGCAATCAGCCTGGATGGCGAGTCGATCTGGGTCCATGTTGCTGATGTTGCAGCCTTGGTTGCCCCGGACAGCGCACTGGATCTGGAGGCCCGAGGGCGTGGTGCCAACCTCTATCTGCCCGAGGGCACCAGCACCATGTTGCCGCGACAGGCCACCGATCAGCTGGGGTTGGGGCTACAACAGCGCTCTCCCGCACTCTCATTCCGCTTTACACTCTCCGAGCAAGGGGAAGTGGGCGATATTGAAGTGGTCACTAGCTGGGTTCAGGTCACACGAACCACCTACAGCGCTGTCGAGCAAGAGATCGAACAGGAGCCCTATGCCGCGCTCTACCAGAAAGCGTTGCAATTCCAACGCAAGCGAATTGATCAAGGCGCCATCCGGCTGGTTCTTCCTGAGGTCAAAATTCGGGTCAACGATGGCACCGTCAAGATCACTCCGCTACCACGACTCCGTAGCCGCGACCTCGTCACCGAGTTCATGTTGATGGCGGGTGAGGCCGCTGCCCGTTTCGCTCAGCAGCACGAGATCCCATTCCCCTACTCCACCCAACCGCCTCCTGAGCCCGATGAGAATGGAGAGCCATTTCCGCTCCCCGAGACCCCATCAGAGATGTATGGCTTCCGTCGACGTTTCCAGCGCAGTCAGCTGAAGAGTCAGCCCGAGGCCCATGCAGGACTCGGCATGACGCAATACAGTCAGGTCACCAGTCCGCTGCGTCGATATCTTGATCTGGTTGCCCATCAGCAACTTCGGGCCTGGATACAGAATCGTCCTCTGCTTGATAGCGAGGCATTGACCGAACGGGTGGGTGCTGCAGAGGCAATGATTGGCAGCGTGCGTCGCGCCGAGCGCTTCTCTAATCAACACTGGACCATGGTCTGGCTGCAACAGAACGCGTCGTGGTCCGGAGAAGGTGTCTTGGTTAATCTGATGAAACAGCGCGGTACATTTTTGATCCCCGAATTGGGGATGGAGTGCAAGGTGCGCCTGAAAGAACCGAAGGAACTGAACTGTAGCGTTCAGCTAACACTCTCCGAAGTCGATCTACCGGAGCTTACTGCCTATTTCAGGAGCTAACGGGAACCCTGCTCTATCACCGCCTCTCTGTAGCGGGTTTCACACTTTCTAATCCGCCCAGATTCATGGGCAACAGCAGCACCAAGCAGCACCTCCACAGCAGTCATTGCCTTTTTACCATCCCCCTTACCAAACTGGTTCCCAACTGCACCACCAACAATAGCGCCTGTAATTCGATTCGTAGTCTCACCCTCAGGAGAGTAGTTTGGATTATCCTCATACCAACAGTGCTGATAGGGTTCCAATAACGTTCCGTCATCGGCACGCACAAACTCCTTGGTTGGGGCACACCCAGCAATAACCACTCCACAAGCGATAAGAACAACTAACTCTTTTGTCGCCTTCATCATCTCCAGTTCACACGACATACTACAGTCATAACAAGCAAGCGCAATCAGGGCTAAGGCTGTTCATCAGGCTCTCTCTGCTCCCACTGTTCCATAGTATAAGTTTTGATCGCCAGCGCATGCAGTTCACCACTGGCCAACACATCATTCACAGTAGCCATAACTGACCGCTGCTGCGCCAACAGCCCTTTCCCGGAGAAGCTGTCACTAACCACAACGGCCTCACAGCTACAGCCATCCCCCTCAATCATCGCAGTGGCCCCGGGAATGCCCTCTTCGATCCGCTGTTTAATCTCTGCCAACTCCATGCTTACTTTCCTTTCTTGCTGTTTTTTCCCTTTCGATCCGCCCACTCTGCCGCCTTGAGCAGAACCTGGTCAATTCTGTTGCGAATCTTTCGACTGCCAGAAGCGTAGTTGTTCACCAGTACAGTAAACGTCAACGACTTCCCATGCTTGGGTGTCTTGAGGTAACCGGCGATGCCTCGCACCGAAGAGAGCGTGCCAGTTTTGGCCCACACCTTTCCTTCCAGTGGGGTTTCACGAAAACGCCAGTTGAGGGTTCCATCTCTCCCTGCGCGTGAAAGCGACTGGCGAAACACCTTGGCCTGAGAGTGAGCATCCATTGCCCTCAACAACTTGACCAGATCCTCAGGACGGAACAAGTTGTAGCGAGAGAGCCCCGATCCATCTGCCAAGCGGTAACGATATGACTTGATCTTCTCTTTGCTGAGGAAACGGTTAACTGCCTCAGTTCCGCGAGCGACTGAGCCAGCACTCACCACCTTACCCTTCTTGTCTCTACGCACCCCAATCGCACGCAACAGATGCTCTGCCACCAAATTGATGCTGCGCTTATTGGCCAGCGGCAGGATCTCGCTTAATGGTTTGGAGTGGTGGGTCCAGACCAGGCCGCCGACTGATGGTTCACGTTTTAGTTGATCACTATCCAGCGCCTTACCGGTCACCTGGATACCCCCTCGCTCCAGCGCCTCTTTCAACAGGGTTGCAGTCCATCGTGTCGGGTTTTCAATCGTCACCTTACCCGACATCGCTGGGTTCTTG
Source organism: uncultured Piscirickettsiaceae bacterium (assembly GCA_964551545.1). GTDB lineage: Bacteria > Pseudomonadota > Gammaproteobacteria > Thiopontia. The sequence goes on from CAZKCT010000017.1 coordinate 19,030, forward strand.
CGCATTGACTCCGGCACTTTGACCACAAAACGATTTTCGCCCCGCTCACGGCCAATCTCTACCTGACGTTTTTCATTGGTCGTGTGGACCTCCGGTTTGAGATAGGCACTTTTAGGGTAGAGCGAAATTTGACTCTTTCGCAACCGCTTCTTGCTGTTTTTCTCGATACGGTAGCCCGCAACTCCACCATGGACCGTGAGTCCCGATGAGTGCGCCGAGAAGGCATAATTCTCATCATCCCAGGCCCACCCTTTTCCGAGGGGCTCCTCTACAAAGAGATCATCGACACCGACGATATTCCCATCGATCTTTTTCACCCCCTCTTGTTGCAGACGCTTGACCCAGCGCTGCAGCACCTTGCGCCCCGTTGCCCCCTCCGCTGTACCCAGCGTGGGGTCCCCACCACCAATGATCTGCAGATCTCCCCGGATCACACCATGATCTGGAATCTGAGTCTGCGGAAACTGCAGATGGGTATTGAAAGTGTAATCAGGCCCCAGCTGATCCAGTGCGACTGCCGTGGTCACCAACTTGACGACCGAGGCAGGAACAAAAGGGGTGTTGCCGTTACGGGAGTAGAGCACCTTGCCCGACTCACTCTCCTCGATCCGGACTCCCCAGAGTGCCGCCGGCGTTTTGGGAGAGTCAATGATGGCATCGATATCCGACTGCAGACCCGCATATCCTGCCACGGGAAACAGGAGCGCAGAAACGAGAAAACCCACACCACGCCAGTTGGCGCGATGTGGGCTCTTATGGAACCATCGACTATCCGGCAAGTGTCTGCAACAGTCCGTTCAGGCGACGGGTAAAGCTTGCTGGATCCTCCAGCTGACTCCCTTCCGCCAACAGTGACTGATCATAGAGAATGCGACTCCAATCCGCGAAACGCTCCTCATCCTGTTCATTCTGCAAACGCTCCACCAATGGATGTTCCACATTGACCTCCATGATGCGCTTCGAGCTTGGCACCTCTTGCCCCATGCTCTTCATGATGCGCTCCATATTGGCATCCACCGCACCCTCACCGGCGACCAGACAGGCCGGGGAATCGGTCAGACGGTTGGTAACACGGATGTCTTCTACCTCTTCACCCAGTACGCCCTTCATCTGCTCGATGAGACTCTTGAAGGCCTCTTCTTCCTTCTTCAGCTCCTCCTTCTCCGCCTTGTCTTCAAGGTCACCCAGGTCAAGATCACCCTGTGTGACTGAGACCAGCGACTTACCGTCAAACTCACGCAGGTGGTTAACCACCCACTCATCAACGTGGTCAGTCAGCAGCAGCACCTCAATCCCTTTCTTCTTAAAGACCTCAAGATGGGGACTGTTCTTGGCTGCAGCATGGCTCTCACCGGTGATGTAGTAGATCTTCTCCTGCCCCTCTTTCATCCGCTCTACATAACTTTCCAGTGCAACGCTCTGATCAGTACCCTCGCTCTCCGAGGTCGCAAAGCGACAGAGCTTGGCAATACGTTCCTGATTACTGGTGTCTTCAATCAACCCCTCCTTGAAGACAGGACCAAACTCACTCCAGAACTTGGCATACTCCTCTTCACCTTTCTTGGCGACCCCTTCCAGCATCCCCAGCACCTTCTTGGTAGATCCCTTCTTGATCTGGTCAACCACTTTGCTGCTCTGCAAAATCTCACGAGAGACATTGAGCGGCAGGTCGTTGGAGTCGATCACACCACGGACAAAACGCATGTAGGTGGGCATCAGCTTCTCGGTGTCTTCCATAATGAATACACGACGAACATAAAGCTTGATGCCGTGAGTACGCTCACGATCATTCAGGTCGAAAGGGGCCTTTGATGGCACGTAGAGCAGCTGGGTATATTCAAGGTTCCCCTCGACACGGGCGTGAACCCACTCCATCGGATCTTGCCAATCGTGGCCAACGCTCTTATAGAACTCCTTGTACTCCTCCTCGGAGATCTCATTCCGGTTCATGCTCCAGAGCGCAGTCGCCTTATTGACCTGCTCCCATGGTTCCATCTCCTTCGACTCTTCACCCTCTTCCGCTGGAGGTGGCGCATCTGGCTCCATCATGATCGGTAACGTGATGTGCTCAGAGTATTTATGAATCAGTGATTTCAGCTTCCAGTTGTCGAGGAACTCCTCCTCGCCATCCCGTAGGTGCATGGTAATGCGAGTCCCACGGCGAGGCTTCTCGATGGTCTCTAGGGTGTAGTCCCCCTCTCCTGCAGATTCCCAGCGCACACCATGCTCTGTGCCCAGGCCAGCACGACGGGTCTCAACACTCACCTTGTCTGCAATGATGAATGAGGAGTAGAAACCGACACCGAACTGGCCGATCAGATGAGAGTCCTGTTTCTGGTCGCCGGTCAGTTTCTCAAAGAAGGCCTTGGTACCAGAACGGGCGATGGTACCGATATTCTCCATCACCTCCTGGCGGTTCATCCCGATCCCATTGTCCTCAAGGGTCAGCGTCTTCGCCTCCTTGTCTGCCGTGATCTCCACCATCAGATCCGGCTGATCCTCATAGAGGGCATCATCGGCCAGCCCCTCAAAACGGAGCTTGTCGCAGGCATCTGCCCCATTCGAGACCAGCTCACGCAGAAAGATCTCTTTATTACTGTAGAGTGAATTGATCACCAGATTCAGCAGCTGCTTTACCTCTGCCTGGAATCCCATGGTCTCCTTGTGCGCTTCGGTTGTCATTCCCTATCCTCTCCTATCCTTTTCAAAACAAATAATTACAATTACGTTCAACAAAAACATGACGTTCTGTAAAAACAGATCGACTTCTTGATGGGGGCACCTAGAACGATTTCAAGTCAAAACCGGCAATCAGAACCGGTATTTCTGCTCAAGACAGTGACGCAACCAGTGGTTGAGAAACAGATTCAGTCTCCAGCGAGCATCCAGGTTCTCTTCCCCACTCTTCACCAATGAGAGAAACGAGCGCAGAGACTCCCCCTGACTCATCGACATCACCTCACACTGGTGGCTATCGTGATAGAGGCGGATCTTGGCTGATGGCTCCTCATCTTCCCCCTCTTCCACCACAAAACGGTGGGTCAACAGCAGCGTTGAGGTGTAGGGGCTCTCTTCCAGTAGTGTAAGAAAGAGCGGAAATGGGCCGGTAGCAATCTGCTCCTCATTCAGAGGCAAACCTCTTGGAGCCGCCACCAGCCGGAAGAAGAGTTCATAGTTCTCCTCATAGAGTGCCATCAGCGTCGATAGGCTTCGGCGCGTCAGCTTCCGCATCAGTGCAGGCTGACGCGAACGCGGACCAATACGCAGCGATTGCAGACGACTGTCGTTCAACGAACTCATCTGCCCATTCTATCAAAGATTGCCCCACTCCCTGCGTAGCCGTTCACGGTTCATCGCCAACCACTGCACCCCAAGCAGAGGCGTTGCCGAATTAATCTCTCCCTTCTGCCACAGCGCCTCGATCTCTGGATAGGGGATCACATGAACCAGAATATCCTCATCCTCGTGATCGAGCCCGTGCACCCCGTCTGCTTTTGATGCGTCGACCTCCCCACAGTAGAGCGTGATCGTCTCCGATGTACCACCTGGACTCACCCAATAACGGGCAATATGCTCCACTCTCCCAACTTTACACCCAGCCTCCTCGACCGACTCTCGACGGGCAACTTCCTCTTCCTGCTCCCCCGCTTCAACCATTCCGGCCACCACTTCGAGAAGCCAAGGTGTTGGCTGGTGGGCCAGTGCCCCAATCCGGAACTGCTCCACCATCACCACTGCATCCATCTTTGGGTCGTAGAGCAACACCGCGACTGCATGGCCTCGTTCAAACAGCTCGCGCGAAATGGGTTTTGTCCACCCCCCTTCAAACAGCGTATGTTGCAGACGGTACTTTTCCATCTGAAAAAAGCCATCGAAAACAACCTGCTTATCAACTATTTTGTACTGCTTCTCCACAACTCAAGACCCTTTCTATATACTCGTCGCCCATACTCCCCGTGGCACAACTGGATAGCGCGTGCCCCTCCTAAGGGCAAGGTTACAGGTTCGACCCCTGTCGGGGAGGCCATTCAAACATCCAAAAAAAATCCCTCCATCTGGAGGGATTTTTGATTTTCAGTCTAGCACCGCATCACACTTTGACGCAGACATCAGCAATCGATTTCTTGAAGATCGCTTTGTGGACATCTCCCAGACTCATCATGCCGACCAGGCGGTCGCCATCGATCACTGGAATACGGCGGAAGCGATTACGCACCATGATAGAGGTCGCTTTCAGAACCGGCATATCCTCAGTCACTCCGATCACACCCGTGGCCATCAGGTCTTTCACCTTAAGATTAACCACTTCTGCATAACCGGACTCCATATCTTCAAAATCGATGGCGCCACTCATATTCATGGAGTCTTCCAGAGAGGGGAAGAGATGGTGCAATACATCTTTCTCAGCAATGAAACCGACCAGTTTCTCCTCATCATCAAGCACTGGCAGGCCACTGACTCGATAAAGGGTCATTGCAGAGACCACTTCTCTCATCGGGGTTTCAGGTGTTACCGACCGAATGTGGCGGCTCATAATATCCTTGACTAGCATCGCTTCTCGACTCCTATTTGATCTATCCCTACTGTTGTTCTCTATTGTGATGACTGGCTGAGCTGTTCGGTCCGTTCTGCCTGCTTACGCACGGCATCATTATGCTCCTTGAAGCCCGCGTGAACCGCCTCGGCCAGCTCTTTTTGCTCGTTCAGTTTACCCCGTTCCAACGCAAAGGCAACCGCAACCTCAATCACAAAGAGGTGATCCATCGTCATCCTCGATGACTCACTCTTCTCCCCTCCCTCTGTCAGAGAACTTTCGCCCTGATCTTGCGAATAGACCTCTAACAGCGCATTGAGCAGGTCATAAACCTCCCCCACTTTGCGAAACTCTGAGGCGTGGTAAGCGCCATTGAGACTTGCCATACCAATCAGCCGTAACGCAGCAACAAAGTACTCGTCAGGGATGGTTGGAATTTCAAACGCATCACTCATAAATTAGAAGACTCTTGGATCATTGCCACGCTGCTCATCGGGGTGGAACCAGTCAAGTTTGTCATGCAGGGTCACCACACTTCCGATAATGGTCAGTGTGGGGGGCTTGATCTTCGACTCACTGACGATCTGTGGCAGCGTTTGCAAAGTGCCAATGTACTCCTCTTGATCCGGGGTCGTCCCTTTCTGCACCAGTGCTGCCGGGGTTTCTGGATCCATCCCGTGCTCCATCAATTTAGCGGAGATGGTCTCGATCCCCTTCAATCCCATATAGAAGACGATAGTCTGCCCTGGCTGCGCGAGCGCCTGCCAGTTAAGGTCTGAAGTGCCGTCCTTGAGGTGACCGGTCGCAAAGGTGACCGACTGCGCATGGTCACGATGGGTGAGCGGAATCCCCGCATAGGATGAAATCCCGGAGGCCGCAGTAATGCCTGGCACCACCTGAAACGGAATCTGGTTTTCTGCCAGCAGCTCAATCTCCTCGCCACCACGACCAAAGATGAAGGGGTCTCCACCCTTGAGACGACAGACCCGTTTCCCCTCTTTGGCCAGATCGACCAGCAATTGGTTGATCTGGTCTTGCGGCACAGAGTGGTTATCACGCTCTTTACCAACATACATACGGTCCGCATCCCGACGAGTGAGATCTAACACCGCTGGCGAGATCAGGCGATCATAGACCACCACATCCGCCTGCTGCATCAGGCGCAGTGCACGGAAGGTCAGCAGATCAGGATCTCCTGGCCCTCCACCAATTAGGTAGACCTCACCACGGTTGAGTGGCTCATCTCCATTGGCTTGACAACAGGTCTCCACCATCTTGTTCAGTGCATGCTCCGCCTCATCAGTGCGACCCGAGAAGATCATCTCAGCAATAGGCCCTTGGAACGCCTTCTCCCAGAAGAGACGGCGATTTTTTGGATCAACTTTCTCCTTCACCTTTTCACGGAACTGGGCTGCCAGCGTTGCAAATTGCCCATATGCGGCGGGAATCATCGATTCTAGGCGAGAACGGATCAGGCGCGCCAGAACCGGTGAGGCACCACCAGTAGAGATCGCGGCCACGACCGGAGAGCGGTCAATAATTGATGGTGTAATGAAGTTACAGAGTGACGGGGTATCCACCACATTCACCGGAATATTCTGCGCTTTCGCCAGCTCAGAGGCCTGACGATTCACCGCCCCATCATTGGTTGCAGCATAAACGAGCGCATGCTCACCTATCTGCGCTGCAGAAAATGACGACTGGCTCCAGGCGATCTCCCCCTGCTGATGGAAGTCGTCCATTGTGCTGCCCAATTCTGGCGCAACAACATCGACTTCAGCCCCTGCCCGCAACAACATCTGCACCTTGCGCGCAGCCACCTCACCACCACCCACAATCAGGCAACGACGACCTTTTACATCCATGAAAATCGGTAAATAATCCATGCTCTATTCTCTATTCAGAAAGACAAATTCTCTCAACGTCCCCCATATACCTACGCAGCGCCTCAGGCACTACAATCGAACCATTCTCCTGCTGATAATTCTCCATCACCGCCACCAGGGTACGACCGACCGCCAGCCCGGAACCATTCAGGGTATGCAGTAATTCTGGCTTTCCGGTCTCTGGATTACGCCAGCGTGCCTGCATCCGACGTGCCTGGAACTCCTCGAAGTTACTGCAGGAGGATATCTCACGATAAGCACTCTGCCCCGGCAACCACACCTCCAGGTCGTAAGTCTTAGCTGCGGAAAAACCGATATCTCCAGTACAAAGAGTAACCACTCGGTAGGGTAGCTCTAGCTTCTGCAGAATCGCCTCCGCATTTGCAGTCAGTGAGTCCAGTGCTGCATAGGAGTCTTCGGGGCGCACCATCTGCACCAGCTCCACCTTCTCAAATTGGTGCTGACGAATCATGCCGCGGGTGTCTCGCCCATAGGATCCCGCCTCGCTGCGAAAACAGGGGGTGTGCGCCACAAACTTACGCGGCAGATCTTCCGCCTGCTGAATCTCATTGCGGGCAACATTGGTGACCGGCACCTCTGCGGTCGGAATCAGGTAGTAATCTCGCGCCTGCTCCTCTTCAGGAATGCCAGCCGTACCGAGGGCAAACAGGTCCTCCTTGAATTTAGGAAGCTGGCCAGTGCCACGAAGACTATCTGCATTGACCACGTAAGGGACGTAGAGCTCAGTATAGCCATGTTCAGCCGTATGCGTATCGAGCATCAATTGAATCAGGGCACGATGGAGGCGGGCAATCTCTCCCTGCATCACCACAAAACGGGAACCGGTGATCTTCGCCGCCAGTTCAAAATCCATGCCATTCAGCGCAACCCCGAGGTCAACATGATCTTTGGCCTCAAAATCGAGCGCAGTGGGCTCGCCCCAACGGCGAATCTCTACATTTTCCTCCTCTCCTTTGCCATCAGGCGTGGAGTCATGAGGGATATTGGGTACTCCCATCATCAGATCACTCATCTCTGACTGAATTTTGTTCAGATCAACCTCTGCCTGCTCCAGGTCCTGCTTGATTTGCGCGACTTCGGCCAGCAGTGGCTGAATATCCTCCCCTTTGGCCTTGGCCTGACCGATCCCTTTGGATTTTCTGTTGCGCTGACTCTGCAGCTCTTCAGTACGCACCTGCGTCTCTTTACGACGCGCCTCCAGCGCAACCAGGTGGTCATGATCCAGCACAAAGCCGCGGCGCGCCAATCCGGCCACCACGCCTTGCAAATCGTCTCTTACTCGTTTGGGGTCTAACATAATTCAGTCGCTTATCATCTATTCTGCATCCCAACTCGCGCTATGAGCTGGATCAATTATCTCAACAAGATTCCAAAAAATCCCGCGCAGCCTCAACCTCTCTACGGTTCATCAAAACACTTACCCGACACCACTTTTCTCAGCTGAATCTCAGCTCCCCCATATCGCCCGTCCAGCGGTAACACCCACCCAGGCCAAGCCAACACAAATCACCACACTGCCGGCCATATTGAGGAGTGCCCGCCCAACCTCACCACTCTCCAGTAGGTTGAGGGTCTCCAACGAAAAGGTAGAGAAGGTGGTAAAGGCTCCAAGGAAGCCGACCAAGAGGAAGGCTTTCCACTGTGGTCCCAGCGCCATACGCTCCGTCAGCAGCACAAACAGCAGCCCGATCAACAGTGAGCCGATGGCGTTCACCATGAGCGTACCCCACGGAAACCCTCGGCCCAACCACTGGTAGACACCACTGGAAACCCAGTAGCGCATCACCGCGCCTGCGGCACCTCCGGCAGCAATCACAATCAGTTGCATGGCTCCGCATTATACCCGGATCATGTAGCCCCAACAGCTATGGAATGGATCGAATAGCGGTTTAATATTAGAAAAACAATTACGTATTTCTACGTATTGTCTGTCGAGACAGTTCCAGTAGGATGGTTCGTGGACGGGGTGGCCTGACTGAGAAACACCCGTCTACTGCGATCAGGCCGCCCTAGTTCACTAATCTTGCTGTCTCAGACTTCAAATGGAGCATTTGCCTCCAGACAACAGCAAAAACTCCCCCCCTTTATTCTGATTTCTCTGAGCGCCGTTCAAACTGCTCCAGGTAGCGCCCGTACCCCTGCTGTTCCAGTTGATCTTTAGGGATAAACCGCAAGGATGCTGAGTTGATACAGTAGCGTAGACCGGTTGGCGCCGGACCATCCGGAAACAGGTGCCCCAAATGAGAATCCGCTTGTCGACTACGCACCTCTGTCCTGACCGAGAAAAAGAGCTTTCGATCCTCTTTCTCCGTCACCACCTCTTCATCAATCGGACGCACAAAACTGGGCCAACCTGTTCCTGAATCGTACTTGTCGATAGAGCTGAACAGTGGCTCGCCAGAGACCACATCCACATAAATCCCCTCCGCCTTATTGTCCCAATAGGCATTCTCAAAGGCACGCTCCGTACCCTCCTCCTGCGTCACTTCGTACTGCTGCGAGGTAAGCTGTTGTCGCAACAGGGCATCATCCGGTTTTTGATAACCCGAGACAGGCGCAGAATCATCACCCCAGGTCTGCTTAATATATTGATCTCGCCCCGATCCGGCACGGTAGCGTTTGTAGTGCATCGGATCCTTTTTATAGAAATCCTGGTGATACTCCTCCGCTCGATAGAATGGCTTCGCCGGTAACAACGCTGTCACAACAGGGCGGTCATAGCGCCCTGACTGCCCAAGCGTGTCGATAGAGGTTTCTGCTGTAACCCGCTGCGCTTCATTGAGGTAAAAGATTGCCGAGCGGTACTGGCTTCCACGGTCGACAAAAGAGCCTCCATCGTCAGTGGGATCAATCTGTCGCCAGAAGGTATCGAGCAAAGTCTGATAACTGATCTGTGTGGGATCGTAGAGCACCTCGATGGCCTCTAGATGGCCTGTCGCCCCGGTCGAAATCTGCTGATAGGTCGGATGCTCACTCTCTCCACCGGTATACCCGGATTCAACACTTGTGACGCCCTCCAACTTCTCGAAGGGTGGCTCCATGCACCAGAAGCAACCACCCGCAAAAATCGCCCGCTCAAGGAGGCGCTCATCCTTCTCTTGCCCCATTCCACTCTCCTGTTGATTGCGACTTGTCATTACCCCGGTAAGAAACCCGAGGATCAGTAATAGTGCTGTTATCGTTGCCCAGAGACGAACCATCCCTCAACGCTACTGTTTTTTTGCCACCTCGTCCAGCTGTCGCAGGTAGGCGAGCCGCTCTTTGATCTTAATCTCCATGCCACGTTCAACCGGTCGATAGTAGTTGCGCGACTCAAGCGCATCAGGAAAGTAGTGTTCTCCTGCGGCATAACCATCTGGTTCATCATGCGCATAGCGGTAAGCATGGCCATACCCCAACTCTTTCATCACCTTAGTCGGCGCATTACGCAGATGGACCGGCACTTCCGCAGAGCCACTGCTCTTCACATCCGCTAACACCTCATTCCATGCCTTGTAGATGGCGTTGCTTTTGGGGGCAATCGCCAGATAACTGATCGCCTGTGCTATTGCCAATTCCCCTTCCGGGCTACCCAGCCGCTCATAACTCTCCCAACCGTTGAGCGCCATCTGCAACGCCCGTGGATCGGCATTGCCGATATCTTCACTGGCCATCCGCACCACCCGCCGCGCCACATAGAGCGGATCAACACCACCATCGATCATGCGTGCAAACCAGTAGAGGGCTGCATCTGGATTGGATCCCCGCACCGACTTGTGAAGCGCGGAGATCTGCTCATAGAAGGCATCTCCCCCTTTGTCGAAACGACGACTTCCCTCCGCAATCACTTGGGCAATCTGCTCCGCAGTGACCCTTCCATCTTCTTGCTCTGCAGCAAGAGTGATAACGATCTCCAGAATATTGAGTGCGCGTCGTGCATCACCATCCGCAGCCGTCACAACCTGCTCTAGCCCCTCTTCAGGAAGAAGCAGTGCGCTCCCCTCCTGACTGATCGCCTGCTCAACAATCTGCCGAAGCGCTGCCGTATCGAGCGGCTTGAGGCGATAGAGCCGTGCCCGCGACAACAGTGCGTTGTTGAGCTCAAACGAGGGGTTCTCCGTTGTTGCCCCCACAAAAATAAAGGTGCCATCCTCCACATGGGGAAGAAAGGCATCCTGCTGACTCTTGTTGAAGCGGTGCACCTCATCGACAAACAACAGGGTGCTTCCCCCTCGGTGCTGCGACTGCTTTGCCTGCTCAATGGCTGCACGAATCTCTTTGACCCCGGAGAGAACCGCTGAGATGGAGAGAAAATCGGCCTGGGAGTAGTGGGCAATCAACCGGGCCAGCGTCGTCTTTCCAGTACCAGGTGGCCCCCAGAAAAGCATGGAGTGGAGATTTCCAGACTCAATCGTCTGCCGCAGTGGCCGACCCACGCCCAACAAGTGCTCCTGCCCGACAAATCTCTCCAGCGATTCAGGGCGCATTCGCTCTGCGAGTGGCACTCCCATCCGGTCCCCCTACAGCTCGCCCACGACATCAACCCCTGCAGGCGGAGTGAAACGGAACCGCTCTTCCGGCAGGGTGATATTGCGCATCAAATCCAGTAATTCGATCCGGGTTCTCTGTCCAAGGCTATCTATCACCTCAATGATTCGAAGCTGTTCCTCATCCATCGCCACCCGCAACTGCTCAAACCCGCCCGGCCGCAAGGGGGCTAACTCCGCCCATTGGTAATTTCCCCGCTGTCCTAGAGGATGAATAACGAACTGCTGCTGCAGTGAGTTTCCATCCGTTAGCAGCGCCGCTGGAGTATTGGCAAGCGCCTCTTGCTGTGGATGGACCGTCACCTGCTCCAGGTCAGGATCATGAATCCAGATTCGCTCTCCATCACCCACCACCTCCTGCAGATAAGGGGACTGAGTCTGCCAACGGAAACGGCCGGGGCGCAACACCAGCAACGTCCCCAGGCTCTCCTCGATCAGCTCTCCATCCCCTCCCCAAACCTGCTGCTGAAACCCGCCTTGAAGGCTCTTCAAGCTCGAGAAATAGTGGTGTACACGTTGTTCAATCGGCTCTGCGGCATTCACGCCCCCCTGCAAAAGAAGCATAAGCAGAGCCACCCCGAGCACAATATTCCGTAACATCAGCCCATCTCCGGTGGCGGTGGTGCCAACACCTCGCGCTGACCATTGGACTCGATCGGCCCAACCACACCGGCACCCTCCATCGCCTCAACCAGACGTGAGGCGCGATTGTACCCAACCCGCAGTCGGCGCTGTACACCAGAGACCGATGCCTTGCGGGTCTCAGTCACAATCCGCACCGCATCATCATAAAGCGGGTCACTTTCCGCATCATCAACGCCTCCCTCACCAGCCACTGAGGATTCACTCATATCTGGTGTAGAGAGAACATCCTCAACATACTGTGGCTCTCCACTGCGCTTGAGGCTCTCCACAACACGCATCACCTCATCATCATCCACGAAGGCACTATGAACACGCGTAGGAATCCCTGCCCCAACCGGAAGATAGAGCATATCGCCACGCCCGAGTAGGTTCTCTGCCCCGTTATGGTCGAGAATTACCCTGGAGTCCATCTTGGAGGAGACCTGAAAGGCAATTCGGCTCGGCACATTGGACTTAATCAATCCGGTAATCACATCGGCAGAGGGTCGTTGCGTCGCAAGGATCATATGAATGCCCGCAGCACGGGCCTTCTGTCCAATCCGTACAATCAAGTCCTCCACCTTCTTGCCAACCTGCATCATCAAATCAGCAAACTCATCCACCACCACCACAATATAGGGGAGTGGTTGCAGCAACAATTGTTGCTCCTCTTCTCCTTCAACCGTAGGGTGGAGTGGATCGCCCAGCGGGGTACCTGCATCAATGGCATCCTGAATCTTCTTATTGAGTCCAGAGACACTGCGCACATTGAGCGCAGACATCAACTTGTAACGCCGCTCCATCTCCGCCACGCTCCAGCGCAATGCACTTGCCGCCTCTGTCATGTCGGTCACCACCGGTGCCAGCAGATGAGGAATCCCATCATAGATAGAGAGCTCAACCAGCTTTGGATCAATCATGATCATGCGAACGTGTTCAGGCGAATATTTGAACAGCAGACTCAGAATCATGGTGTTGATGCCGACTGACTTACCGGATCCTGTGGTACCCGCCACCAGCAGATGCGGCATCTTGGCGAGATCAGCAACCTGTGGCTGCCCGGCAATATCCTTACCAAGCGCCAGAGCGAGTGCCCCCTTGGAGTGATCATACTGCTGCGAGGCAAGAATTTCGGAGAGGAACACCGTCTCCCGTAATTCATTAGGAATCTCCAACCCAATGGTCGCCTTGCCTGGAATCACCTCCACGACACGAACACTCTGTAGCGTCAGTGAACGCGCCAGATCACTGGAGAGGTTGGTAATCTTGCTCGCTTTCAGACCAGGAGCTGGCATCAGTTCGAAGCGAGTGATCACCGGACCAGGCTGTACTGCAACCACCTCGACCTCTACACCAAACTCTCGCAGCTTCAACTCAACCTGACGCGAGAGGATCTCCAATGTCTCATTGGAGTAGCCCCCTTCCTGTACAACCGCCTTGGTCAGCAACGACAACGGCGGACGACTTGATCCGCCGCCAGTCTGGAAACTTGTGGTCGGATCAATCTCATCAAACAGTGATCCCTGACTCTCTTTCAGTGCACGCTCACTCACCTCCACAGAACCCAGCTTAGGTTCAATCTTCGGTTTCTTGCGCTGACGCGGCTTTTTGCGCTCTTTTTTCACCTCCTGCTCACGACTCTCCTTTGAATCATGTGCAACCCGCCAGTGGTCAATTTTTCCGGGAAGTCCGCGAAGCCATACCTCTGCCTCCAATACCCAACCGCCAACCCGATCCATGATCGAGAACCAGGAGAGATGCGTCAAAATCGAAAAGCCTGCCAGGAACATGGCCAGCAAGAATGCTGTGCTCCCAAAGGGGCCGAGAACCGACTCCATCCCGTGCCCTACCCAGCGCCCAAGAATACCGCCAGTCTGCACCGGCAGTGAGGCATCAAATCGATGAAAATGGAGCGCAGAAATTCCACTGCCTCCCATCACCGTCAACAGGAAACCGCCCACGCGGATGGCAATAAATTGTGGGTGGTAACGGAGCAGTCGCGCCCGATCGACAAACAGCAGCCACCCGATCCAACCCACAATGGGTGGAATGATCCAGGTCATCACCCCAAACAGTGAAAAGCCAATATCGGAGAACCAGGCACCAATCACTCCGCCCGCATTATGGTACTGGGAGACTGGCGCGCTATAGTTCCAAGCTGGATCATTGAGACTAAAGGTCAGCAAAGAGACCAGAAGATATAGGGTTATCGCCAGACTGAGAAAGAGCGCCCCCTCACGTAATCCACGGCGAACATGAGCTGCACTGGCGGGGGGGTTCTCTGCCCTCTTCCCCTTTTTCTGCTTGGCTTGTGGCAAGCGAACACTCCTCTAAATCGATGAATTGGGTGATTTTAATGGATTCGGACAAAAAAAACTGGCCCATTTCTTGACACATCCAAGGGGTGGTCTATTCTCAAGTCGAGCCTCATCCACGACGATTCAGTGTACAAACCAAAGGCAGCCAGGCACACACGAACGGTTACGATGGATGGGGCTCCCTTATGTCTACAGCGTTCTCAAAACCGGATGAGTGACCTTACCGTTCTCCACATTCACCCCCTCGACCAACGGGCGCTGATCGCGCCAGTCAGACTGACTTAACCGAGAAATCCAGGGAAGAATCGCTGCGGAAAGTGCCTGCGAGGCGGTACGAGGAACGGCCCCTGGCATGTTGGTCACTGCAAAGTGGGTCACACCATCTACCAGATAGGTAGGGTCTTGATAGGTCGTTGGGTGGATAGTCTCAATACAGCCCCCCTGATCGACTGAAATATCGGCCACCACGCTACCTGCCCCCATCGATGCAATCATCGACCGACTCACCAGCTTGGGAGCACGATCCCCCTTCACCAGCACTGCCCCAACCAACAGATCTGCACTGGAGACCTGCCGTTCAATCTCCTCTGGGGTGGAGAAAAGTCCGGTCACATTCGGGCCGATGGACTCTAACTGTGCGATCTTCTCCTCGCTGCGCTCCAGCACCGTCACCCGAGCACCTAATGCAGCGGCCACCGAAGCCGCTGCGGTGCCAGCAACACCCCCGCCAAGCACAACCACATGCCCCGGATCTACTGTATCCAACCCACCGAGCAGTATCCCCTTTCCCCCCTCCGGCTGATGCAATAAATGAGTACCGATCTGTACAGAAAGTTTTCCTGCAATCACACTCATCGGAGTCAGCAGCGGCAACTGCCCCTCAACCTCAACAGTCTCAAAGGCAATCGCCGTACACCCGGTCTGTCGTAGCAGCTCCATCAACTCCAGATCCGCTGCAAGATGGAGATAGCAGAAGAGTGTATGATCCGGTCGTAACAGCGGAATCTCGCTCCGCTGCGGCTCCTTCACTTTGACAATCAACTCCGCCTGAGCAAACAGATACTCCGCATCAGGAGCAATCTCAGCACCAACAGCCCGAAAATCCTCATCAGAAAAACCGCTCA
The DNA here is from genome assembly GCA_964551545.1 of uncultured Piscirickettsiaceae bacterium. Lineage (GTDB taxonomy): Bacteria > Pseudomonadota > Gammaproteobacteria > Thiopontia. Next base: position 34,063 of record CAZKCT010000017.1, read on the forward strand.
GCAAGCCACCATCCTGCTCGATGATGACGCGACACCCCATCTTGACCAGCTGACCAACAGCTTCCGGAGTCAGCGCAATCCGACCTTCGTTGCTACGCACCTCACGGGGCACGCCAATGACCGTTTGATTCATGTACAATCCCCACCCACTATTATTGACCGTTGAAACATATTTGGAGTCTATCATGAGCGATGTCAAGCACTGCCCCCTTCTGATCCTCGGTTCCGGCCCCGCCGGTTATACAGCTGCCATCTATGCAGCTCGCGCGAATTTGAAGCCGGTACTGGTCACTGGCATGCAACAGGGTGGACAACTCACCACCACAACTGAGGTCGATAACTGGCCGGGCGAACCCGAAGGCGTACAGGGACCCGAGCTGATGGAGCGCATGCTGAAGCAGGCAGAACGTTTCGAGACTGAAATCATTTTTGACATGATCCAGAGCGTTGACACCTCTGTTCGCCCCTTCCAGCTCAAAGGAGATATGGGAGAATATACCTGCGATGCACTGATCATCTCTACCGGCGCCTCCGCCATGTACCTTGGACTGGAGTCTGAACAGGCCTTCATGGGGCGCGGCGTATCCGGTTGTGCAACCTGCGATGGTTTCTTCTACAAAGGTCAGAATGTTTGTGTCGTGGGTGGCGGAAACTCAGCCGTTGAAGAGGCGATGTACCTCGCCAATATTGCAGCGCATGTCACCGTAATCCACCGTCGCGACAGCTTCAGCTGCGAGAAAATTCTCTCTGACAAGATTCAGAAAATGGCTGACGACCCCAACGGCAACATCACTATTGAGTGGAACAACCAGCTGGATGAGGTACTCGGGGATGACAGCGGCGTGACGGGCGTACGCATCAAGAACAACGATGGCTCCACCAAGGAGCTCGAGCTTAGTGGCGTCTTTATCGCTATTGGACACAAGCCCAACACCGGCATGTTGCAAGGACAGATCGAGATGGAGCATGGCTACATCAACGTCCGCAACACCGAAGGTCATCACTACGCGACCGGCACCAATGTGTTGGGTGTCTTTGCCGCAGGTGACTGTGCCGACCCCGTCTATCGGCAGGCAGTGACCTCGGCAGGCAGTGGCTGTATGGCCGCGCTGGATGCGGAGCACTTCCTCGACAACCTCGACTGTATCGCAACCGAATAGCGCTGCTGATGGGGCCTTTTCAGCTCGGTGAAAACCCCGAGGCCCCATTCCCACCGCTTCACCTTGCACTGGAGGAGCCCAATGGGCTGCTCGCAGTGGGGGGGGATCTCTCCCCTACCCGGCTACTCAATGCCTATCGTCAGGGGATTTTCCCATGGTATAGCGAAGGAGAGCCGATTCTCTGGTGGTCTCCCGCCCCCCGTGCAGTCCTCTTCCCTGAGGAGCTGCAGCTGCCTCGCAGCCTGAAAAAAAGAATCCGACAAGGGCCCTTTGAGATCACTGCTGATCATGACTTCCTTGCTGTCGTCGATGCCTGTGCGGCTCCACGAGGAAACAATGAAGAGGGCACCTGGATCACCCCGGCAATGCGATCAGCCTACCAACAGCTTCACCAACTGGGGCATGCCCACTCCATCGAGTGCTGGTACTCTGGCGAGCTGGTCGGTGGACTCTATGGGGTCTCTATTGGCGGTCTCTTCTGTGGCGAGTCCATGTTCAGCCGCGCCAACGATGCATCTAAAATTGCCTTGGTTGCACTCACCCAAAAGTTGATTAATCTTGAGGTACGGTTGATCGATATCCAGATGATGAGCCCACATCTACAGAGGATGGGCGCCCGGGAAATATCCAGAATAGCGTTTCAACGCACCATCGGCGCACTGACCACCCTTCCAACCCCCACCGACTGGTCCACCTTGCCGCCGATTACTGTATAATGCCGCCCCTCACTAGAGATTGATTCATCACAACTGCAGAGATTATGGCAAAAGAAGAACATATTGAAATGGAGGGTACGGTCATTGAGAACCTGCCCAACACCACCTTCAAGGTGGAGCTAGAGAACGGTCACGAGGTGATCGCCCACATCTCAGGAAAGATGCGCAAGCACTACATCCGCATCCTCAAGGGAGACAAGGTCACCGTTGCACTGACCCCTTATGACCTCTCCAAAGGTCGCATTGTCTTCCGCGCGCGCTAAACTGACCGCCCCCAATACCCCCCCAGCCCACACTCAAAACCGCTTACTGCTCCTCAATCACTTGAGGCAGCTGACGGGCCGGTTTGGTCGAGGCTCCAGTTGAGGCCGAGTAGGAGAAGTGAAGTGCGCCATCACGGACACTGATCTCCACCTCACCCCCACTCGTTAACTCGCCAAACAGCAACTCTTCGGCCAGTGGCTTGCGAATCTCTTCACGGATCAGCCGCCCCATGGGACGTGCGCCCATATCGGCGTCATACCCCTTTTCGGCCAGCCAGGTTCTCGCCTCATCATTCAGATGGAGCTGCACTTTCTTCTGATCCAGCTGGGTCTCCAGCTCGGCAATGAACTTATCGACCACGTGGGCAATACTGGTCATATCGAGACCCTGGAACTGCACCACAGCATCAAGCCGGTTACGGAACTCAGGGGTAAACTGCCGCTTCACCTCTGCCATGCCATCGCTGGAGTGATCCTGCCTGGAGAAGCCGATGGAGGCTCGGTTCATCGACTCAGCCCCCACATTGGAGGTCATCACCAACACCACATTACGGAAGTCACTTTTGCGGCCATTGGAGTCGGTCAGTGAGCCATGGTCCATCACCTGCAGCAGCAGATTAAAGACATCAGGGTGCGCCTTCTCGATCTCATCCAGCAGCAACACCGCATAGGGGTTTTGGTTGACCGCATCAGTCATCAACCCCCCCTGATCAAATCCGATATACCCAGGCGGTGCACCAATCAGCCGGGAGACGGTGTGACGCTCCATATACTCCGACATATCAAAACGGATCAGCTCGACCCCCATTAATTTTGCCAGCTGTCGCGCCACCTCGGTCTTACCAACACCCGTTGGACCAGAAAAGAGGAAGGAGCCCACTGGGCGCTCCTCATTGCCCAGGCCAGAGCGAGAGAGTTTGATCGCAGAGCTGAGGGTCTCAATTGCCGCATCCTGACCAAACACCACCATTTTCAGGTTGCGCTCCAACCGCTCCAACTGCTCACGGTCTGAGGTCGATACATTACGTGAGGGAACCCGTGCAATACGTGCCACCACCTCCTCAACCTCTTTCACCCCCACCGTCTTGCGGCGACGCGATGGAGGCAACAACTGATTGTGGGCCCCCGCCTCATCCATTACATCAATCGCCTTGTCTGGCAGGTGACGATCTCCAATATAGCGATCCGCCAGCTCAGCTGCCGTACTCAGCGCCTGACGGGTGAATTTCACCGCATGGTGCGCCTCAAAACGACTCTTCAATCCATGCAAAATCTTGATGGTGTCAGGCACGGTGGAGGCGTTGACATCAATCTTCTGGAAGCGCCGTGCCAGTGCATGATCTTTCTCAAAAATGCCACGGTACTCCTGGAATGTGGTCGACCCGATACAGCGCAGATCCCCCGCAGCCAGCTTCGGCTTGATCAGATTGGAGGCATCCATAGTCCCGCCCGATGCAGAACCGGCACCAATAATGGTGTGAATCTCATCGATGAAGAGGATGGTGTCGTTCAGTCCCTCTAGCTGCTTCAGAAGCCCTTTCAGTCGCTTCTCGAAGTCCCCCCGATATTTGGTTCCAGCCAGCAGTGAGCCCAGATCAAGCGAGTAGATGGTGCTGCCACTGATCACCTCCGGCACCTCACCGTCGACAATGCGACGCGCCAGCCCCTCTGCGATGGCCGTCTTGCCGACACCCGCCTCACCCACCAACAGCGGATTATTCTTGCGGCGACGGCAGAGCACCTGAACCGTTCGCTCCACCTCCTCTTCCCGCCCGATCAGCGGATCGATTTTTCCCTGCTCAGCGAGCTGATTAAGGTTCACTGCAAAGCGGGCCAGTGGCCCCTCTTCACTCTCTTCAGACTCCTCTTCCTGCTCCAACGACTCATGCTGCTCGGTATCAAGCAACTGTTCTCCCTGATGGGAGATGACGTGAAGCACATCCAGACGAGAGACCTCTTGCTGCGAGAGAAAGAAGACCGCATGAGACTCCTTCTCGCCAAACAGTGCGACCAGAATATTTTCTGCAGTTACCTCACTTTTTCCAGCCGACTGCACATGGAAGATTGAGCGCTGCAGTACCCGTTGAAATCCCAGCGTCGGTTGTGGGTCACGCTCATCACTCTCGGGCAACAGTGGCGTGTTCTGCATAATGAACCCATCCAGCTGTTCACGCAGACGATCGATATTGGCGCCACAACCACGCAACAGTTCCGCAGAGAGCGGATTATCGAGCAGCACCAGCAGTAGATGCTCGACCGTGATGAACTCATGACGCTGATCCCGCGCCTGTTTGACGGCCAACCCCAGTGAAAATTCCAGTTCTTTGCTGAGCATATTTTAGTAACTCCCTCGACGTCTCTATCTTACTCTTTCGGCCAATTGACGCTTTTCTTCAACTGCAAGTGTTAAACCTTCTCCATGGAACTAAGCAGTGGATGTTGATTCTCACGTGCGTACTCATTGACCTGCTCCACCTTGGTCTCGGCAATCTCACGAGTATAGGTCCCACACACCCCTTTGCCACGCGTATGGACATGCAACATCACCTGAGTTGCCTCCTCTGAATTCATTTGAAAGAAACGCTGCAGTAGATCAACCACAAAATCCATCGGTGTATAGTCATCATTCAGCAGCACTACCTGATAACGTGAAGGCTCCTTGATCTCCGTTCGAGATTCCTCAACCTCCTGGTCAATCTCATGAATTGGCTCAATCTCTCTACTCATATCCAATCGTTTTTCAATTATTCCGTCCAGAAGAGGTGGGGGCATCCACCGCCCTTTTCAATACCTTCACTATATACTATGTCATCTCTTTATCTTTGCCCCAATTTCTCTTCGCAC
>CAZKCT010000018.1:0-26056 GCA_964551545.1 uncultured Piscirickettsiaceae bacterium
GATGGCAATCCGGAGCGCGGATTATATAGAGAATATTTTATGAAATCAACGGGAAACGCGCTGACGCACCGCTTCAAATAGAGTGACGCCAGTGGCCACAGAGACGTTGAGACTACTCACAGATCCAGACATCGGAATTTTTACCAGCTGACTGCATTGCTCCTTGGTCAAGCGGCGCATGCCATCCCCCTCAGCCCCCATCACGATGGCAGTCCCCCCTTTGAAATCGGCCTGGTAGATCGAGTCCACTGCCTCTCCTGCTGCACCGATAATCCATATTCCACGATCAGCGAGCCTTTTCAATTGGCGGGCAAGATTGGTCACCATGACAAAAGGGACTGACTCTGCGGCTCCAGAGGCGACTTTACGCACCACGGGCGTCATTCCTGCAGATCGATCTCGAGGAACGATCACCGCATCCACACCTGCAGCATCTGCGCTACGGAGACAGGCCCCAAGATTATGGGGATCTGTAACGCCATCCAGCGCCAGAAGAAGAGGCTGATCGACGCGATCCAACAGCTCCTCCAACCAGTTTTCATCACGAATCGGATCCCGCCCACTACCTTGCAAGGATGCGACCACCCCTTGGTGCACTTCACCTTCGGCAATGCGATCCAGCTCCTTCTTGGATACACGACGGATCTGGATAGACGCCTGGCGCGCCTGACGAATCAGCTCTCCGAGACGCTTATCTCGTCGACGCTCATCAATCAGTAGCGTATCGCCATGCCCTGTCTGCCCTGATTTGAGCCAACCACGGACGGCATGAATCCCATGAATCTGGTGCGGCATGACCTACCGTTTCCCTGCCCGCTTTTTACCAGCTTTACGCTTCTTCTTCGCAGGGGTTCCCGCTTTTTTCCCCTCCCCCTTAGAGCGATTTTGTTGGCCACGCGCGGAAGAGTCATTACGACCTTTTCGCTTCTGCTTCCCTTTTTTGCTCTTTTTCTGAGAAGGAGCGGAGTCTCCATTGAGGTGGATGAAGTCAATTTTTCGCTCATCCAGATCGACTCTGGCGACTTGCACTCGAATAGGATCACCCAACCGGAAGCCTCGACCACTCTGCTCTCCAGTCAGTTGGTGGCGAACCGGATCAAAGTGGTAGTAATCATTCTGCAACGCAGTTACATGGATCAGCCCATCGACAAAAATATCATTGAGCGTCACAAAGAGGCCAAAGCCGGTGACACCACTGACCACGCCATCAAACTGATCCCCAACATGGTCCATCATGTATTCGCACTTCAGCCACTCAGTGGCATCCCGGGTTGCATCATCGGCACGACGCTCAGTGGTAGAGCATTGGTCACCGAAACGCACCATATCCTCTTTCTCGTAACGGAACAGGCTGGCCTTTCCTTTGAGGGTAGAGCGTACCTTTCCGGCCAGTTTTGAGACAGGTGACTTTCCCTCATGATCAAGCAGGTAGCCGATGGCACGATGAACCAGCAGATCAGGATAGCGCCGTATTGGTGAGGTAAAGTGGGCGTAGTGTTCGTGCGCCAGCCCGAAGTGGCCCACCGTGCTCTCCGGAGAGTAGACGGCACGATTGAGACTGCGCAGCAGCACGGTCTGGATCAGGTTGAACTCAGGACGATTGCGGGCCAGATCAAGCACACGGGCATAGTCACCCGGCTGAGGAGACTCTCCTCCCGCCAGGGTAAGGCCAAACTCTCGCAAGAAGAGGCGCACCTCATCCAGACGATCCGCTGCCGGCTGCTCATGGGTACGGTAGAGCACAGGAATTCGGTTGCGTTTCAGATAGCGGGCCGCAGAGACATTGGCTGCAATCATGAACTCCTCAATCATCTTGTGGGCATCATTACGGATTGTGGGAACAATCCGTTCAATTTTCTTCTCTTTACCGAAAATAATTCGGGTCTCAACGGTATCGAAATCAATCGCCCCTCGGATGGTACGGGCCTGATTCAACACTTGGTAGAGGTTGTGCAGCTCCTGTAACTGCGGCAGGTAGCGCTGATAGATCTCTGGTAGCTGATCCGCATTTCCCTCCAACGCATCGGCAACTTGGTCGTAGATCATTCGTGCCGCTGAACGCATCACCCCACGGTGGAAACGGGAGCGAGTCACCTGACCACTCTCGTTGATCTGCATTTCACACACCATGCAGAGTCGGTCTACATCGGGATTAAGCGAGCAGAGGCCATTGGAGAGTGATTCGGGCAGCATCGGCACCACATATCCAGGGAAGTAGACTGAATTTCCACGCTGGATCGCCTCACGATCGAGCGGACTCTCTGGCTCCACATAGTGAGAAACATCGGCAATCGCCACCAGCAGTTTCCACCCTTTGGGCGTTCGACTACACCAGACTGCATCATCAAAATCTCGCGCATCTTCACCATCAATGGTCACCAATGGCGTTGATCGAAAATCCTTACGCCCCTCTTTGGCCTCCTCTGGAACGGTTGCCGGGATACCAGCGGCCTGACGCTCTGCCGGCTCTGGCCATCGATGCGGAATTTCAAAGGCATGAATGGCGATGTCGATTTCCATGCCAGGCGCCATGTGGTCACCAATCACCTCAATAACATGACCAATGGGAACGCTGTGTTTAGAGGGCTGCTCAATCAGCTCAACCAACACAATCTGATCGTGAACAGCGCCTTCACGCATCTCTGGAGGCACCAAAATGTCATGGGTAATTTTGCGATTACTGGGAATAACAATTCCTTGACCATGCTCCAGCTGGAAACGCCCTACCACCTGATGGTTGGCTCGCTCCAGAATTTCCACCAACTGTCCTTCTCGTTTACCACGACGGTTGACCCCAACAATGGAGACCAGAGCACGGTCTCCATGCATGACAGAGCGCATCTGCTTGGCATGGAGAAAGACATCCTCTCCACCCTCATCCGGGATCAAGAACCCAAATCCATCGGGGTGCCCCTGTACGCGTCCACGGACTAAGTCCATTCGTTCAATCAACCCATAACTACCCCGCCGGTTTTTGGCGATCTGCCCATCACGGCTCATTGCAATCAGGCGACGACGAAGCCCCTCTTGTCGATCATCATCCTCATAGCCAAAATATTGAATCATCTGGCGCAGGGATTGCGGGGTATCGCTCTCTTCTAGGGCTTGCAGGATTTCATTGCGCTCAGCCACTGGAACTGCGTATGTTTTTTTGTTGCTCTCTTTCAAGCTCTCTTCCTTGATGGTGGGGCGCAGAGTCTATCTCTATGCCCGCTATTGGATAGTGACCCGCTCAGCAATCTCGCTAGGAGGCTCTGACGAGCGCATAGTAATGGTGCCGGACTCTACCGTGACCCACATCGGGGCCTTTTCAACATCGTAGTCGTAGGCGATATTTTCATCGTGATCAGCATAAATTGGCAGCAGGTTGATAAAGTGCTCTCGGCTGCGTTCGTAAACAGCCATATTGTCCTCAGACATCACCACACCAACCAGGTTGAGCTGCTCTCGGATTTTATTCATCTGCCGCAGATTTTCCCAACAGGACTCACAATCGATCGAGATAAAGTAGAGGTAAACATTCTGCTCACTCAGGTTGTCCATCACAATCGGTGCAGATGAGGTCACCAGGATCCCTTCCAGCTCAGGAGCCAGTGCTGACGGAGTCTGTTGGTCGATCGCAGAATCACTACAGCCAGACAGTAGAAAAATTGAAAACAGAAAAGTGGAAATTCGGAACATCGGATAATGCATCAGGCTGATTTCTCCATACAAGTGTGGGCGTAAGATACCGTAAACCACGAATGATAGAGAGAAAAAGATGGTGCCTGGGAGAGGACTTGAACCTCCACGAGCTTGCGCTCACTAGCACCTGAAGCTAGCGCGTCTACCAATTCCGCCACCCAGGCAAGGTGTGGAATTTCCTGTATCAGGAAATGAGCGCGCACTTTACCGAGGCTACCGAATGATGTCAACTGGGCGCAGGTGGAAAATCCTGGAATATTTTTAGTCGCTATCTCTATCAAGTAAAAAAGGCGAACCATGATGTGTGGTTCGCCTTTTTTAACAGCATCGAATCTCTTTAAATCGTTATTCGAATGGATGTTGAAGCACAATAGTCTCTTCGCGGTCAGGGCCTGTAGAGATAATATCAACCGGCACACCACAAAGCTCTTCAAGACGCTTCAGATAGGCCTTGGCATTTTCAGGCAGTGCATCGTACTCTTTGGCTCCAAGGGTCGACTCACTCCACCCTTGCATCTCTTCATAGATCGGCTGACATGCCTCAAAGGCATCTGCACCGATAGGAGGAGCACTAAGTATTTCTCCATTCATGTTATAGCCGGTACAGATCTTCAGCGTCTCAAGCCCATCCAACACATCCAGCTTGGTGATGCAGAGACCTGTGAAGCTGTTGATTTGTACGGCACGACGAAGCGCTACAGCATCGAACCAACCACAGCGGCGGGCACGCCCGGTGGTTGCACCATACTCATGCCCCTTATCGGCCATATGTTTACCATTCTCATCACAGAGCTCCTCTCCATCATAGAGCTCCGTCGGGAATGGACCGCCACCGACACGGGTGGTGTAGGCCTTGGTGATACCGAGGACGTAGTCCATGTAACGGGGACCCACACCCGTTCCAGCGGAGGCACCACCAGCCGTTACAGTTGAGGAGGTCACATATGGGTAGGTACCGTGATCAATATCGAGCAATGTTCCTTGAGCGCCCTCAAACAGAATGCCTTGATCGGCATCCCGAATTTCAAACAGCTCCTTGGTAACATCCGTCGCCATGGGACGTAGCTCTTCGGCCATAGCCAGAGAACCATCCAATACCTCGTGGTAATCGACGGTATCAGCCTTGAAGTAGTGCTCCAACGCAAAGTTGTGATACTCCATGACCTCTTTCAGTCGCTCACTAAAACGTGCCGTGTCGAGCAGATCACCCAAGCGAATCCCTCGGCGTGAGACTTTATCCTCATACGCGGGGCCAATACCACGACCTGTGGTGCCGATCGCCTTCTTGCCACGAGCCACCTCACGCGCTTGGTCCAGGGCAATATGGTAAGGCAGGATCAGTGGGCAAGCCTCACTAATACGCAGACGATCACGGGCAGGAATGCCGCCCTCTTCGAGCATTTTGATCTCTTTCAGCAGTGCATCAGGAGCAAGCACAACACCATTCCCAATGAAGCAGGTGACGTTGTCACGCAGAATACCGGAGGGGATCAGATGAAGAACGGTGGTCTCTCCATCAATCACTAATGTATGGCCAGCATTGTGCCCCCCTTGAAAACGGGCCACTGCGGCAGCACGATCGGTCAGCAGGTCAACAACCTTGCCCTTTCCTTCGTCTCCCCACTGGGAGCCGATAATCACTACGCTCTTTGCCATCACTCTTTCTCTTCTATTTCGCGGCAATCAGCTCTCTTAAATCTCTGATTGCGTTCTATTGAATTTTTTCGACAACCCAGTCGTTTCCACTCTGAACCAGATGTCGGTCACACCCCATCTCTTTGCCGTTCTGCTGCTGGCCGTTGAGTTCAACCACGACCCGCTCACCCGCTACACGCAATATATCGATCTTCTGCTGAAGAGATAAATCCCCTCCTTTTGGTGCGAAAATCGCAGCCGGAGGATAGTCTTGCTCCTGTTGTAATGCAACGAGATTTTTCAGATCAGCACTAAAGCCGGTTGCCGGTCGGGCACGCCCAAAGATTGCGCCAACGTTGTCATATCGACCTCCCTGAGCGACCGCCTCTCCTATTCCAGCTGCGTAGGCCGCAAAGACCACCCCGGTGTGGTATCCATATCCTCGGAGCTCTGCGAGATCAATATGGAGAGATACGTTCCACTTCCGTTCCTCTGCCGTGGTGACGATCTGTTGCAAATAATCAAGCGCAGCACTGATCTCAGGATCTCCGCCTAAAGTGCTCTGCGCAGTTGCAAGTACCGATGGATCGCCATTGAGATCTTTCAATGCCAGCAGCTGCTGAGCGATTGTCTCATCCGTGATCAACTGGTTCACAATTTCATTCAACTCAGCGGAGGCTTTACGCTGTAGTGCATCAAACAGCAACGCCTCTTGATCCTGTGTCAGGTCACACTGTGCAATCAGTGCTCGATAGATCCCCACATGACCCAGATCAAGATGGACATTCTCAATCCCAGACTGCTGCAGCATCTTCAACATCAGCCGAATCACTTCAAGATCGCTCTCAATTCCAGCATGCCCGTAGAGTTCCGCACCGACCTGAATCGGGCTACGAGTTGCGCCAGAGATTTCTGGGCGAGTGTGGAGTACGGAGCCGAGATAACAGAGGCGAACCGGCCCTTCACGATTCAGACGATGAGCATCAATGCGGGCGACCTGAGGGGTCATGTCTGCACGCACCCCCATCATTCGTCCCGTGAGCTGATCGGTCAACTTGAACGTCTGCAGATCAAGATCGTTGCCCGCACCAGTCAACAGCGACTCCAGGTACTCAATCAGTGGTGGGATGACCGTCTCATACCCCCAGCTATGAAACAGGTCGAGTGTCTGCCGTCGCAGCACCTCAATCCCGTGCACCTCGGAGGGCAGCAGCTCCTCGATTCCGTCAGGTAGCTGCCAATGTTTTAGTGACTCTTGCAACGCTCTATCCCTTCTCAACAGTTCTCTATATCAGGCTCCACGAATCAGGTAGAGCAGTCCGGCACCGATCACCATACTGATGATACCCATTTTACGCAGCGCATTGGGATCAACCTCTGCCATTCGCGTCATGGTTTTCTGCCAGCCATCAGGATTGGCTGCGGGCAGTACACCCTCGATCACCAACACAAGCGCAAGCGCTGCAAACAGGTCTCCCCACTCCATCACTCAATGACCGTAAGAGTGATCGAGTTACTGACTTTTCTTTCCAGTGAAGTATTCGAAGAACTCACTTTCCGGCTCAAGCACCAGCAAATCTTTCTGGCTACGGAAGGTGTTCTCATAAGCTCCCAGACTACGATAGAAAGCGTAGAACTCTGCATCCTGGCTGTAGGCATCGGCATAGATCTCTGTCGCCTTGGCATCACCTTCACCACGCATCTTCTCCGCTTTCTGGTTCGCTCCCGCAAGAATCACTGTACGTTGACGATCCGCATTCGCCCGAATTTTTTCAGCGGCCTCTGCCCCTTCTGAACGCAGCTCCTTGGCAATACGATCACGCTCTGCCTCCATACGACGGAATACCGAGTTGCTCACCTCTTGCGGGAGTTCGACGCGCTTGATGCGAACATCAACCACATCGATTCCAAACTCTTTGGCCTGATAACCGGCAATCTCGGTGATTGCGGCCATAATCTCATCACGCTCTCCACTGATTACTTCCTGAACAGAACGCTTACCAAACTCGCCTCGCAGACCATCTTTCACCACCTGAGAGAGACGCTGGTTTGCAACCCAGACATCACCACCCACGGACTTGAAGAAGGTCTCAACATTTCCAATTCGCCACTTTACAAAAGAGTCGACCAGTACGTTTTTCTTCTCAACGGTAAGGTAACGCTCTGGATCAGCATCCAGTGTCTGGATTCGCTTATCAAACTTGCGCACATTATTGACGATAGGGACCTGGAAATGGATGCCTGGCTCATAATCGGTCTCTGCGATCTGACCAAGACGGAATTTAATCGCCAATTCACGCTCATCCACAATAAATACTGACAGCGAAAGTACCACCAGCACCAGAACAATCAGGCCAAGGGCCATTTTCATATGATTCATGATTAACGCCCTCTGGAACGCAGATCGTTGCGAGGTTGTGGATTGGATTCAGTGTGCGTAGGGCTAGAGATATCGCGGCTCGCGCTACTCTGACTGTAGGTCACACGGCTTTTACCCCCCTGCCCCACCATTTTGTCGAGCGGGAGGTAGAGCAGACTATTGCCGCCATCCACATCGACCATGACTTTACTGGAACGTGAAAGGACGCCTTCCATCGCATCAATATAGAGACGCTTGCGAGTCACCTCAGGAGCCTTCTGGTATTCCGCCAAGATCTGCTTGAAGCGTGAAGTCTCACCATCCGCCTTGACCATTACCTGCTCACGATAGGCCTCTGCCTCGGCCACGATTCGTGCAGAAGCACCACGCGCCTTCGGCAACAGGTCATTATTGTAAGCCTCAGCCTCATTAATCAGACGCTGCTTGTCCTCTCGCGCCTTGACCACATCAGCAAAGGAGTCCTGAACCTGATCGGGTGGCTGGGCATCCTGCATATTCACCGTGGTCACATCGAGACCTGTGTTGTAGCGATCCGCGATTTCCTGGATCAGATCGCGAGATCGGCTGGCAATATCGGCACGCCCCTCCGTCAACACATAGTCCATCTTGCTCTTTCCGATCACATCACGAACGGCACTCTCAGTTGCCTGACGCAAGGTGATATCGGGGTTCAGTACGCTAAAGAGGTAATTCTTTGCATCCTTGACGCGATACTGTACGGCAAATTTGATATCAATGATGTTCTCATCCTTGGTCAACATCAGTGACTCACGCGGCACCGAGCCAACCGACTGAGTCCCACCACGGGAACGGTACCCAATCTCAATGTTGCGAATCTCTTCTACATTGACTTTTTCAACCGATGCAATCGGATAAGGAGCGCGCCAATGCGGCCCAGGCATGGTGGTACTGAAGTACTTGCCGAAGTAGAGCTCTACCCCTCGCTCGGCTGGATCAATAATGTAAATCCCAGAGAGCAACCATATGGTTGCTAACACGCCCAATAGTGCACCAAGCCCGATTGAGGCCCCACCCCCACCTTTACCACTTCTTGGTGGTCGGCTGGCGCCGTTGCCATTACTGTCTCCCTTTTGGCCGCCCTTGTTTCCACCAAAAATCTGGGCGATGGAATCCTGTAGTTTCTTGACGACCTCATCCAGATCGGGGGGCTGCTGCCCTCCGCCACGGTTTCCGCCGCCCCAAGGATCATTATTTCCAGGGCGCTGGTTGCCCGAGTTGTTGTCCCAACTCATCTCCATGGCACCAGGCTGCTTCGGTGTCGCCTCTGGCGACCCTGCAGAGCGATTCTTCATCCCTTGTTTCCGCATTGATTCTCTCTAATTTTTCGTACTATATTGATAATGGTATTCAGTCAGATCAAAATCTCGACTCAATGAGCCTCGATCCGATCCAGAAGGTGCAGATGATCCAGTGTTTTGCGTGGGAGTTCAACCTTGATCTTCCATCCTCCTTGCTCAGGAAAAGATTCAGAAAGAACGCCCCCTTCTTGATGTAGCTGGGCATGCAACCGCCCTTCATGAGGTTGCAAGAAAAGTGTCCCCTGCATTTGCTCCCCATAGAAGCGCTCCGTCAGAACATCCAGCAGTAAATCAATCCCTTCTCCTGACTTAGCTGAGAGCCAAACTCGCACCACATTGCCCTCTTGATCCCGGTCCACTCGTGGTGGCAACTGGTCGGCCAGGTCGATTTTGTTGAAGATCTGTAGCTGCGGCACCTCTTCTGCCCCGATCTCAGCCAAGACCTGATTGACCTGGTCGATATGATCCTGCCGATCCTCATGAACCGCATCAATCACATGAACCAATAGATCAGCCTCACTGGTTTCTACCAGTGTTGAGCGGAAAGCCTGCACCAGATCATGGGGCAGGTTACGAATAAACCCAACCGTATCGGCTAAAATAACATCTCCAGCGCCCGGCAATTTCAATGCCCTCAAAGTAGGGTCTAGCGTGGCAAAGAGCTGATCGGCTGCATAAACCCGCTCATCCGTTAAACGATTGAAAAGCGTTGATTTTCCTGCATTGGTATACCCTACTAAAGAGATAGAAGGGAGTGTTGCCCGTTTCCTGGCTCGGCGCCCTAGAGCACGGGTTGCACCCACCTTTTCCAGCCGTTTGAGAATCTGTTTGATGCGGTGGCCGATCATTCGGCGATCACTCTCTAACTGGGTTTCACCGGGACCACGCAGCCCAATTCCCCCTTTCTGACGCTCAAGGTGAGTCCACCCACGAATCAATCGAGTGGAGAGATGACGCAGCTGCGCCAACTCCACCTGCAGTTTTCCCTCATGAGAGCGAGCACGTTGCGCAAAGATATCCAAAATAAGCGTTGTTCGGTCCAGTACGCGACACTGGAATAGCTTCTCCAGATTTCGCTCCTGTGCCGGGCTCAGCGCATGGTTGAAGATCACGGTATCCACTGACTCTGTAGCGACTCGCTGCTGGATCTCTTCCGCTTTACCGCTACCAATAAAGGTTTTGGGGTTAATGACATGGAGATTCACCACCAGCGTACCGACAACCTCTGCACCAGCAGAGTCAGCCAATAGTTCAAACTCCTCAACCACCTCATAGTGGCGCTGCTCATCGTGCAGGTCGGGGTGGACCAGCAGGGTTCGCTCTCCCCCCTGGTGACGATCAAAAAACTCAGCCAACGATCAAATCTCTTTCAAATACAGTGATATGTTTTATATATTTGAACTAAAAACAGAGAGTTGATCCATGCTTCAGAGATTACTCTTCGTTCTCTTCGTAATCGATCTGGATCGGACGTGAAGGGACTATAGTTGAGATCGCATGCTTATAGACCATTTGATTGACTGCACTTTTTAGCAGAATTACAAATTGATCAAATGAGTCGATCTGACCCTGCAGCTTGATGCCGTTAACCAGAAAAATAGAGACAGGGACTTTCTCCCTGCGCAGTGCGTTGAGAAAGGGTTCCTGAAGTTGCTGGGCTTTCTTGCTCATGGTCATTATCCGTTTTTATTGTTATTGGGGTGCAGATTGCCTTGCAGGCACCCATCGAAGCATCCCTGATCCGGGGGTCAGAGCTTTTTAATATACCAGACTGATCCAAAAATAAAAATCATCGATCTCTGCCAAAATCCCCCTATAGCCGAGTTCACCGCTCCCACCCAGACAAAATAGCGCTCCATTTAACCACTGCATGAGAGACCTACAGGGTTATAGTGGCCTTCCCACCCCCGGCAGTGAGCCTCTGAGTCACCCCCATGCATCCCTCACCCATACAATGCGACGTAGCCATTATCGGTGCCAGCGCCTCTGGCCTGATGTGCGCCATTGAGGCAGGGCGGCGTGGTCGCAAGGTACTGATCCTCGACCACGCGGAGAAGGTGGGCAAAAAGATTCTGATCGCGGGGGGTGGACGCTGCAACTTCACCAACTACAGCGTCAGTGCCGATAACTATCTCTCCAATAATCCCCACTTCTGCAAGTCGGCACTGAGCCGTTTCACCCAATGGGACTTTATCGCCATGGTGGAGCAGCACCAGATCCCCTACCATGAAAGGGAACATGGACAGCTCTTTTGTGACCAAAGCGCCCGTGATATTCAGCAGATGCTGTTGCAGGAGTGCCAACAGGCAGGTGTCACCATAGCCCTCAACCAGACCATTAAGGCCATTCAGAAGAAGGGGGCACTCTTTGAGGTCACGACCAACCAGCAACGTTACCAGTCTGAATCACTGGTGGTCGCAACCGGTGCCCTTTCAATTCCGAAAATGGGAGCCACCCCACTGGGCTACCGTATCGCAGAACAGTTTGGCCACAACATCTGCCCTACACACCCTGGCCTGGTCCCACTCACCCTCCATCAACAAGATAGATCCCGTTTCGGCCCCCTCTCCGGCATCGCCGTCGATGCCACTGTCCACTGCGGCAAAATCACTTTCCGGGGAAACCTCCTCTTCACCCATCGCGGGCTGAGCGGCCCGGCAATCCTGCAAATTTCCTCCTACTGGCAACCGGGCACCCCCATCACCATTGATCTACTACCTGAACTGGAGCTAGAGGCACACCTCACCACAGCACAGTCCAACAGCCCCAAGAGCCAGCTCAACACCATGCTGCGTAAACTATTACCCAAGCGCCTGGTGAGACTGCTGCTGCCCCCCGCTCTGGCCGAACTGCCGTTACAGACCCTCTCCCCTCAACAGATCAGAGAGACCGCTGAGCAGTTCCACCACTGGAAGCTCTACCCCAACGCCACAGAGGGATATCGCACTGCAGAGGTCACCGTAGGCGGAGTAGACTGCAATGAGCTCTCCTCCAAAACGATGGAGTCCACCAAGGTAGAGCGACTCTATTTCATTGGGGAGGTGGTCGATGTGACCGGTTGGCTGGGAGGGTATAACCTGCAGTGGGCCTGGTCTTCCGGCTGGTGTTCCGGGCAGGCAGTTTAAGCGTACTCCAGCATCAATTTCTTTGTATCAATCCTGCCGAAACGCGTTATAAACAGCACCATTTACACCAATGCCAACCACTAAAGTCCCCGTTAGCGCAGACCTACGGTCTGCGCTAACGGGGGTGAGTTCACCGCTCCCAGCCAGACAAAATAGCGTTCATTTAACCGCGAAGGGTAGAAGCCTCATCGAAAAACCTTGGTGGCACCCATTGGGTGATAGGATGTTTGGTCGCAACCTATTTCACTACCAGGGTATTCTCTTTTTTAGTTGTTTCTATCTGGGGGTCTAGGCTCTGATCTTGAGGTAGAGCTGCTCCGCCATCCCTTTTATTTGCTGTGGATCTATCCACTCCACCGTGGTCGGCCAGTTTCTCAACCAGGTCAGCTGGCGTTTGGCCAACTGGCGGGTTGCAACCGTGGCACGATAAGCCATCTCTTCGTGATCACAGCGTCCCTCCAGATACTCCCAGACCTGTCGATAACCCACAGAGCGCATTGAGGGGAGGTCCGGCGAGAGGTCTCCACGCTGCATCAATTTTTCCACCTCTTCAATCAACCCTTGCTCAAGCATCAGCCCAAAACGCTGCTCGATCCGCTGATGCAGGATCGAGCGATCTTTCGGGCTGATCGCAACCATGGTGACCTGAGAGTCGGAAAGCGTTTGCGCTCGCTGCTCACGCTGCAGCTGACTCATTGGGGTGCCACTGACTTCATAGACCTCCAGTGCACGCAAAATCCGCTGTGGGTCATTGGCGTTGATTTTTGTTGCCGCCTCTGGATCCAGCTGCTGGAGCTGTTGATAGAGCGACGCCAAACCAGATTCCTGGCGCCGCTGTTCGAGCTGCTGACGAACGTCTGGATCTGATTCCGGTAATCTTGAAAGTCCAAACTGCAATGCTCGATAGTAGAGCATGGTTCCACCGACCAGTAGTGGAATCTTCCCGTTGCCCCGGATCTCCTCAATCGCCTGCAGCGCATCCTCACGAAAGCGGGCAGCCGAGTAGGAATCTGTTGGTTCAATCAGGTCAATCAGGCGATGCGGCGCACGACGCAGCGTCTCTGCATCCGGCTTTGCGGTACCGATATCCATCCCTCGATAGACCAGCGCTGAGTCGACACTAATAATCTCGAATGGGTAGCGCTCCACCAGCTCCACTGCCAACGCGGTCTTCCCTGCAGCAGTGGGCCCCGTCAGAAAAAGAAGTCTACTGTCCACGCAGGAATAGTCCGTCCAGCTCATCCATCGTCAACTGCCGCCAAGTGGGGCGACCATGGTTGCACTGTCCACTGCGCTCGGTCTGCTCCATATCCCGTAACAAGGCATTCATCTCCGGCAAAGTCAGCTGCCGACCCGCACGAACCGAGCCATGGCAGGCAATGGTTGCCAGCACCTCATTCACCTCTTCATCAATACGATTACTCCTGTCATGCTCTACCAGATCTGCCAGCAGGTCTTTTGCCAACAGCCCCGCATCGGCATGAGCCAACAGTGCCGGCACCTCTCGCACCAGCAACGAAAGCGGCCCCGTTCGATCCATGGTAATTCCAAGACGACTAAACCACTGCTGGTGCTGCTCGACCAGCTCTGCCTCCTGCTCATTGACTGAGAGCGAAACCGGAACCAGCAGCTGCTGGGTGCGAACGCCCTCTTCAGCAATCGCCTGCTTTAGCCGCTCGTAGGTGATGCGCTCATGGGCGGCATGCATATCCACAACCACCATCCCTTGCTGGTTCTCAGCAAGGATGTAAACCCCATGTATCTGGGCCACCGCATGCCCCAATGGATAGTGCCCCTCTTCAGAATGAGGTGCAGTGCTAACAGAAGAGGGCTCCTGAATCTGTCGATTCACGTTGTGATGAGAGGGGGTTTCTCGCTCTGGCATTCGCAGCGGTAGTGGCTCGCTACGCTGTGGCATCTCAATCCATTTCCGACTTGGCGTTGGGGATGCAGTACTGGAGTGTGGTGGTAACGTCTGGATTTCCCCTGTTGAGGGATCGACCACCTCACGAGATGAATCATGGGCCTCTTGCTGCCCCGGACGGTCCGCTGCAAACAGGTCACGAATCGCCGCAAAGAGGAAACCATGTACCTGGCGACTCTCACGGAAGCGGACCTCGTGCTTGGTGGGATGCACGTTGACATCCACCATCTCTGGATCCATCTCCAGAAACAGTAGATAAGCCGGATGACGGCCATGGAATAGCACATCCTGATAGGCCTGACGCACCGCATGAGTGACGACCTTGTCACGAATCATTCGGCCATTCACAAAGAAAAACTGCTGATCTGGCTGACTGCGAGAGGCGGTCGGCTGCCCTACCCACCCTTTCAGTTGTAGCCCTGATCGCTCACTCTTCAGATAGAGGGCATGATCAACAAAGTCTCCCCCCAGCACGGCACCAATTCTACGTTCCCAATCACGTTGATCCTGACCCGCGGGATACTCCTTGACCACGCGATTGTTATGTTTCAACACCCACATCATCTCAGGGTGGCCTAGCGCCATCCTTCGCACCACATCTTCGATGTGCCGAAGCTCGGTTTTCTCGGTACGAAGAAATTTCTTTCGAGCCGGGGTGTTGAAAAAGAGATCTCGAACCTCAACCGTCGTCCCCTGCGGATGTGGGTCAGGCTGCGGCGACTCCATCTCTACGCCACCATTACAGTATGTTTTCCACCCTTGATCTGCACCTTCAGCACGAGAAGTGAGTTGCAGACGGGAGACTGAAGCAATACTGGGAAGCGCCTCACCACGGAATCCAAGGGTAGTGATTCTTCCTAGATCCTCCACACTCGACACCTTACTGGTGGCATGACGGTCCAGCGCCAATAAAAGATCATCTGCGTGAATCCCTACCCCATTATCACGCACTCGGATCAGTCGCTGACCACCCTCTTCAACCTCAACCCAAATCCGGCTTGCGCCCGCATCAACACTATTCTCCAGTAACTCTTTGAGCACTGAGGCAGGTCGTTCAACCACCTCTCCAGCGGCAATCTGGTTAGAAAGTTGGGTGGTTAGACGTTGAATTCTCGGGCTCATGTAAAAACTCTACTTGATTCTCAACCGCTCTCCCACCTTCAACAGCTTCCCCAGTCCAGGGTTTAGCCGTCTCAGATGTCGGATGGTGACGTTAGTGCGGCGGGAGATTGCGCTCAATGTATCCCCCTTCTTGATTTTGTAGTAACGAGCCTTGGAGGTCGCATGGGTCGCCTGCGATTTCATGTTCACCATCTTTGGATAGCGAGCAGCGAGCAGGCGCACCGCCTTCATCATCGCCTCAGCCAGCTTCTGCTGGTGGGCATTACTGCGCAGCTTGCGCTCCTCTCTCGGATTGGTAATAAAACCAGTCTCGACCAACATGGAGGGGAAATCAGCCGCCTTGAGAACTGCAAAGCTCGCCTTGTGAACCTGGTTGCCATGAAGATCACCAATCTTGTCCAGCTCCTTGAGCACCACATTAGCCAACTCCAGACTCACCTTCTGGTTGGCACCACGCTCCATATCGCGCAGCGCATAAGCCACTCCCTTCGACTCACGCACTTGATCCACACCACCGATACGGTCGGCACGATTCTCCTGGCGTGCCAGCCACTTCGCCATCTCTGAGGAAGCACGCTTCTGAGAGAGCACAAAAACCGATGCACCATGCGCCGATTTTTTCCGGAACCCGTCAGCATGAATGGAGATCAGTAAATCTGCATTGTGTTGCCTCGCCTTTCTTACACGCCCTCCAAGGCTGACATAGTAATCCCCCTTGCGAATCATCACTGCTGACATGCCTGCTTCACGCTGAATCAGCTTCTCCAGCCGACGCGCAATGCTCAGTACGATCTTTTTCTCTTGGGTACCCTTGTGTCCCACTGCACCCGGATCTTCTCCTCCATGGCCCGCATCAATCGCAATCACCAGTGAACGTCCCCTTTCGGCAGGAGCATGCGGGGTCTTTTTCTCACCTTGCAGACTATGCAGGTCAAGCACCAGACGATGACCGTAACTCTCATTGGGAGGAAGCTGAAAGGAGCGCGCCTCAACTCCCTGCAGCAACACAAATTCCACTACAAACTCTTTTCCCTGCTCGGCACTCCAGGTCTTCACCGATTTCAGCCGGGGATCCTCTTTGACCACCGCATCAAGTGTCAGAATGGGGTAGGCCTGTTTCAGCTTGAGCACTACCTTGCCAGGATTTCCCTGCTTGGTCAGCTTGTACTCAACCGGTTGATCAAGATCGAGTACGATTCGAGTGTGGTCCGGTGCGGGCCAGAGTCGGATTCCGAAAATCGAGGCACTTTGGGCATGTGCCACAGAAAGGGTGCACCAGAGCGGCAAAGTACCCGCAAGCTGCAGGAAGCGGCGCCGACCCAAGTCAGAATCAGTCATCACTGAACGTCTGCTCAATCTGCTGCATCAGAGAAGGCTTCCCTCGAAAGGTAATGACTCTTCCCCCGCTTTTGGAGTCAACAATCTCCAGCTCAAGATCGGCCTCAGGTAGCATACCAGCCCCCTGCTCCGGCCATTCGACCAGTGCGATCGACTGTGAGAGGTAATCACGGACCCCCATAAACTCCAGCTCCTCAGGGTCACAGAGGCGGTAGAGATCAAAGTGGTAGAGCGTACCGGAGGCGAGTTCATAAGGCTCCACCAAAGTGTAGGTTGGGCTTTTAACATTGCCGGAGTGACCCAATGCCCGAATCAAGCCACGAGCCAGCGTCGTTTTCCCCATCCCGAGATCACCATGAAGAAAAACCAGCAGCGGTGCAGAAAACAGTTCCGCCAGCCGTGCACCTAGCTGCTCCATCTCTTGTTCATTCGGGATCTCTATCTCCATTGCGCGCTATTATACCCACTATGGAGATCCCCCCCGCACAGTTAAAGAGAGAGATTCGACAGTGGTCGGAGGCCCTCGGTTTTCAGGGATTTGGGGTCAGCCACTGCAACCTAAAATCTCACGAGGAACACCTGCAGCAGTGGGCTGAACAGGGGTTCCACGGGGAGATGGAGTATATGGTTCGCCATGGGACCAAGCGGAGTCGCCCCGAGGAGCTGATTCCCCACACACACTCTCTACTCTCCTTCCGCATGAACTATCTGCCCCCCGAGGCCGCCGACAGCTGGGAAATTATCAAGCAGCCAGACAAGGGATTCATCTCCCGTTATGCACTGGGGCGGGACTACCATAAGGTGATGCGTAACCGTCTGGCCAAACTATCTCAGCAGATTGAATCCGTCATTGGCCCCTTTGGGCATCGAGTCTTTGTTGATAGTGGCCCCGTGCTGGAGCGAGGTATTGCGGAAAATGGCGGGGTTGGGTGGATTGGAAAGCACACCAATCTGATTGAAAAAAGCGAAGGGTCATGGTTTTTTCTGGGAGAGATCTACACCGACTTGATGCTAGAGCCTGATCCTCCCGCCAGCAACCACTGTGGGCGCTGTAAGTCCTGTATCGACCTCTGCCCTACAGCAGCAATCATCGCCCCTTATCAGCTGGATGCACGGCGCTGCATCTCCTATCTCACCATTGAGCTGAAAGGGTCGATTCCTGTCGAGTTTCGCAAGGCGATAGGGAACCGGATTTATGGCTGCGATGACTGCCAGCTGGTCTGCCCATGGAACCGTTTTGCACAACCCAGCCGCGAGATCGATTTTGCGATTCGCCATGGGCTCGATCAGCCGGATCTGATCCAGCTCTTTCAATGGAGCGAAGAGACTTTTCTCAGGAAGATGGAGGGTTCCCCCATCCGTCGTCTGGGGCACGAACGCTGGCTACGCAATATCGCCATAGCCTTGGGAAATGGCACACCGGAGCCAGAGATGATCACCACACTCCAGCAACAACAAGATCACCCCTCTCCTGTGGTTCAGGAACATGTTCAATGGGCACTGGAGCAGCTTACTAAAACCCCTTGAGGTTTGATCTCTGCTTCACCTTCTGGTGATCCCTCTCCTGATCCTCTCGCACCTGCCGCTGCCCTTCGCTGGAGAGAAGGTGGAGATAGGATTCTTGATCAGGCTTCTCATCTGTTGCAGTTTGCGACGGGTGCAGCATTTGGGTTTCATCGCTACGGTTGCGGCGCTTCACCTTGCGCAGATGTCGACGCAGAATCAACAACGAGAAGAGCAGCCCAATCGCTAGCAGAATCAGCCCGCTCTGCTCCACCCTCTACTACTCCTGAATGAAGTGCTGGCGGTAGAAACGCATCTCCTCGATCGATTCACGAATGTCAGCCAGCGCAGTGTGCGCCCCCTTCTTCTCAAATTGATCGAGCAACTCTGGTTTCCAGCGCTGTGCCAGCTCCTTGAGAGTGCTGACATCCAGATTGCGATAGTGAAAATAGCTTTTCAGTTCACGCATCTCACGCGCCATAAAGCGGCGATCTTGGCAGATACTGTTACCGCACATCGGGGACTTTCGTTCTGGCACATATTGGCGAACGAACTCGAGAGTGCGGGCCTCAGCCTCTGCCATGGTGACCCCCTCTTCACGCATTCTTCGAACCAGTCCGGACTCCCCATGAGTCTTGGTGTTCCACTCATCCATCCCCTCAATCACCGACTCTGGCTGAGCAATCGCAAAGACCGGCCCCTCGGCAAGAATTTCCAGATTGGCATCGGTCACAATCGTGGCAATCTCAATAATGGTATCTTCATCGGGGTTCAATCCAGTCATCTCCAGATCGACCCAGATTAGATTATTATCGTCCATCTTGTTTCCCATATTTCCTGCACTCCGATTCGTCGGTATGATTAGAGAATTGTATCAGAGATTCGAAGGACCCCATTTTGCAACCCGCACTCCTCTTTACCTCCCTATTCCTCTTCATGGTTGTGACCCATTTGATGGTCGAGTGGTGGCTCTCTGCCCGCCAGATTCGATCGGTTGTGCGACACCGTGGGGCTGTTCCCAACCACTTTTCCGAAACATTGCCCCTAGATGAGCACCAGAAGGCCGCTGACTATACCCGTGCTCGTCAGCAGATTGGGCAGATCGAGCTACTCTATGGAACCGTATTGCTACTTGGCTGGACTCTGGGCGGCGGTCTGGAATGGCTAGATCAGCTCTGGCAAAGTAGTGGTTTCGAGCCGCTCTATCTCGGGATTGGCTTTATCCTCTCCCTGCTGGTCGCCGGCACGATTCTGGAGTCCCCTTTCTCAATCTATCGCACCTTTGTGCTTGAAACCAAATTTGGCTTCAATCGCACAACGCCATTCACCTATATCAGCGACATGTTCAAATCATTTCTGTTGATGCTACTGCTGGGTGCGCCACTGCTGGGCGTTGTACTCTGGCTGATGAGCATCGCCTCCCCACTCTGGTGGCTCCAGGTCTGGGCGGTCTGGATGGGATTTACCCTGCTGATGATTTGGGCATGGCCCACCTTTTTGGCACCACTCTTCAACCGCTTTACCCCACTGGATAATGAGTCACTGAGCGTGCGCATTGAGTCACTGCTCCATCGAGCCGGGTTCGACTGTGACGGGATTTTCGTCATGGATGGCTCCAAGCGCTCTGGCCACGGCAATGCCTACTTTACAGGCCTCGGCAAGAAGCGCCGTATCGTCTTCTACGACACCCTGCTGGAGAGCCTAAGTGAAGAAGAAATTCTGGCTGTACTGGCGCATGAACTGGGCCACTTCCGCAACCACCATATTCGCAAGCGGCTACTACTGGGGGCAGCCACCACACTGATTGCCCTTGCAGCACTCGGTTATCTGATTGAGCAGCCCTGGTTCTATCAAGGGCTAGGGATGACCACCCCATCCAACCATGCTGCACTGGTGCTCTTTCTGACCGCATCTGCCCCATTCACCTTTTGGATTCAGCCAATGATGGCAGCCTACTCCAGAAAGCATGAATTTGAGGCCGATGACTTTGCTGCTGAGACCACTGACAGCAAGGATCTGGTCAGCGCACTGGTGACACTCTATCGAGAGAATGCATCAACGGTCACACCAGACCCGCTCTACTCCGCCTATCATGATTCTCATCCGCCCGCGCCGGTGAGAATCGCTCATCTTGAAAACAACCTTGAACCACAGGAAGAAATATCATGAAGCGTCTCTTACTCTCTCTTATTGTGACCAGCTGGAGCAGCATGCCCTTTGCCGCTGATTTGGAAAACGGCCAGGAGCTGCATGATGCAGAGTGTCTTGGCTGTCACGGGACCGAGGTCTACGGGGTCAAAGGGGACAACATCGAGATCGATGATTATTTCGGCATCAAACGCATCCTCAGCCTCTGCATCCAGAATACCGGCAAGGGGAGCGACTGGTTCCCTGAAGATCAAGAAGATGTGCTGGAGTACATGAACAGTACGTTCTACCACTACAAGCCATAAGGGACTCCATTGTCGGGAGATTCCCAGCATGGCCGGATCATCACCCGCAAGGGGAATCGGCTGATTGTAAAACCTGATGGTAGTAAGGTGACGGTTCGCTGCGCTCAGCGAAAAAAGCTTCCTCCGCTCGCTATTGGTGATGAGGTCATATGGGAGTCAACCAGCAAGGGCGAAGGGGTCATTACAGAGTTGGACCCACGTAGTAGCCTGCTCAGTCGCCCTGACCCATTCAACCACCGCAAGAAACCGATTGCTGCCAATATTGATCAGATTCTGATTGTCACAGCCCCTGAACCGGGCATTGATCCATTGCAAATTGATCGTATTCTTGTCGCTGCCACAGCCAGTCAAATCGATGCGCTACTGGTGATCAATAAGGTTGACCTACTCTCTCCGAAGCAGCGAGAGGATCTGCACCAGCAACTTACCCCTTACGAAAAACTCTCCATCCCCCTGCTCTGGGGCAGCACAACAGTGACGGATGGGTTGATTGAGATCGAACGACAGCTTGAAGGAAAGAGTAGTGTGCTGGTGGGGCCATCGGGTGCTGGAAAATCCTCCATCATTCAAGCGCTCCTTCCTCATGAAGAGATTGCCACTGGAACACTTTCTGCAGCCAGTGGACAGGGACGACACACCACCAGCGTCTCGACGCTCTATCCACTCACCTGTGGGGGCAATTTGGTGGACTCACCAGGCATTCGTGAATTTGGCCTGTGGGACCTGGATGAGGAGACCATCCGCAACGGGTTTGGGGAATTTGATGAATTTTCAGGCCAGTGCCGTTTCAGCAACTGTCGTCATCTGTCGGAACCAGGCTGCGCGATCACTGCAGCCGTGGAGCACGGCGAGATCTCGGCAGATCGCCTACTCCACTATCGCACCTTGATCGAGGCGCTTGCTGAATCGTAGAGCACTGACTTAAGCAGCCCTTTTCGCAACCCGGGCATCATCAGATGACTCAACAACATCACTCAATCCCGAGCCGACAAAACCCTCTCCCCCTCTTTTGCAGGAGTAGTTTCGCCCCAGTTTCGAAAGTTCGATAAATAGCGCTTCAAACCCTCTGCGCTTCCACGCAAAGAACTCTTTCGGCGTAAAGTAGAAACCAACGTGCTTCTCATCCAATCCCTTGAGGCGGAAGTGGCTCTTCTCACCAATGAGAGATTGATCCATCCTGACAGCATCGGTACGACTCATCCACAGAGTTCGCTCAACACCATGAATAGAGAATCCGATTCTGACCCTCTCAATCGTTTGCTTCGCCCTCATCATCCCCTCCCATCCAGCAGTGTATGACTGGGTAAAGAGATGCAATCCTTATGCCTGACTTCAGGGTATCAAAAAAATTATATAGGAGTCAGTACGCCTGACGTCCCTCAATCGCATGTCCCAGCGTACCACTATCGACATACTCTAGCTCTCCGCCCAGCGGAACACCATGGGCAATTCGGGTCGTACGCACCCCACGAACACGCGCCATTTCACTGATGTAGTGGGCAGTGGCTTCCCCTTCAACGGTGGGGTTGGTGGCCAAAATCACCTCTTGAATCCCCCCTGTGGCAAGCCGCTGCTCCAGTAGATTGAGTCCCAGTTCAGAGGGGCCAATCCCATCAATCGGCGAGAGATGCCCCATCAATACAAAGTAGCGCCCCTGATAGCTGGCAGACTGCTCCAGCGCCATCACATCCATCGGGCTCTCCACAATGCAGAGCAGCGTGTCGTCACGCTTGGGATTGGCACACTGCTGGCAAATTTCCGCCTCACTCAGGGTTCGGCACTGACTGCAGTTCCCAACCTTATCCATCGCCTCAGCCAATGAAGCAGCAATTCTGCGCCCCCCTTGACGATCTCGCTCCAGCAGATAGTAGCTCATTCGCTGAGCCGACTTGATGCCAACGCCTGGCAAACAACGAAAGGCATCAATCAGTTCATCAATCAGTGCCATGGAGCTTATTTTAGAAAGGTAGCTTCATTCCGGCGGGAAGATTGAGACCATCGGTCATTCCAGACATCTTCTCGCGATTGTTGTCCTCTACCTTATGTGCGGCGTCATTGATGGCAGCAGCAATCAGATCTTCCAGCATCTCCTTGTCATCCTCCATCAGGCTTGGGTCAATCTCAACCCGACGCACCTCATGGCGGCCGGTCATGGTGATTGAGACCATGCCACCACCGGACTGCCCGACCACTTCCATGTTGGCCAGCTCCTCTTGTGCACGCTGCATATCCTCTTGCATTTTCTGCGCCTGCTTCATCAGGCCACCCAGTCCACCTTTCATTAATAATCTCCTATATACAATAGATTAAATAGTTTTTCTTTATTTGTTTCGAGGCGCCTGAATGGATCCATCCACCACCGCACCATCAAAAGTTGAAAGCATGGACTGGAATCCGGCATCTTGCTGGATCACGGTTTCTGCCTCCATACGAGCACTCTCCTCACGCTGTTCTGCCTTTGCAGCAGGGGTCTGCAGGGCCTCACTTGAGGCCGCCACCACAAAAGAGAGCTTTACAGGGTGGCCGACCACTTGTGTCATCGCCTCGGTAATCTGTTTCTCGCAGCGCTCATTGAGCAGTCCATTGCTACGTTCTGCAATCTCAAGAATAACTTTGTCCCCCTCATGCTCCTTCAAGAGAGCGTTCTGCACAATCTGCCGGGACAGTCCCGTCAGCCCCATGGCAGCAACGGTGCTCTCCCATTGCTCTGAGGAGAGCACCTCCACTGAACGACCAACATCTGCAGTCGGGGCAGCGGCTGCACTTTGCGTATGCTTCGGGCGGGCAACAGGCGGTGTTTTTTGGGAGGCAGGAGGTTGCACGCCCCCCTCACCAGTCACCGGCCGAAAGGCCAACATGCGTAACAGCACCATCTCCAGTCCACTCCGTGGCGCTGCGGCCAGCGGAAGATCTTTGCGCCCATTCACGGCAATCTGGTAGAAGAGCTGCAGGTCTTCAGGGGAGATCGATGTCGCCAATTCTTGCCATTCGGGATCGATACCCCGCTCTTCGGCAACCTCTGGGACCATCTGCATCAGTGCCATTTGGTGAAGTTGTGCAATCAGCTCTACCAGTACTGCACTGAAATCCGCAGCTTGTTCAGCAAGTAACTCAACCTGTTGCAACAGCGCAGCCCCATCCCCACAGCAAAGCGCTCGCACAATTTCCAGTAATTGACGGTGTTCGATGGTTCCCAGCATCGAAATCACCTCATCGGTCTTCAGTGAGCCTCCACCAAAAGCAATTGCCTGATCCAGCAGACTCAGCGCATCTCGCATGCTTCCCTCTGCAGCGCGAGCGATGGGCATCAATGCCTGCACTTCTCGCTCAACCTGTTCCCGCTCCAGTAGTTCACCAAGATAGCTCTCAATGACCTGTTGTGGAATGCGTTTGAGGTTGAATTGCAGGCAGCGAGAGCGAATGGTGACCGGAAGCTTCTGTGGGTCTGTGGTAGCGAGCAAGAACTTCACATGGGATGGCGGCTCCTCCAACGTCTTCAACAGGGCATTGAAGCTGTGGTTAGAGAACATGTGAACCTCGTCGATCAGGTAGACCTTGTAACGCCCCTTGGTCGGCATGTACTGGACATTGTCGAGCAGTTCTCGGGTCTCATCGACTTTGGTTCGTGATGCTGCATCCACCTCAATCAGGTCGACAAATCGCCCTTCATCAATTTCACGACAGCTATTGCACTCTCCGCATGGGGTTGCCGTGACGCCATGCGTTTCGCAGTTAAGAGATTTGGCAAAAATCCGGGCAACCGTGGTTTTTCCTACACCGCGTGTACCGGTAAAGAGATAAGCGTGATGCAGCTGATTGCGCTCCAACGCATTGATCAGTGCCTTGAGGACATGCTCCTGCCCCACCATCTCGCCAAAATTGCGAGGGCGCCATTTTCGAGCAAGAACCTGATAGGACATAAAATCTATTTCACCATTTGATCATTCAGACGGCTCTCTGAATGGGTTCAACACAAGATAGAGAGAGGGAGTTTATCATTAGATGAGCACGAGCATTGCTCGTCATATTGCACTGGAAAATAATCCTCGACCAACACCGCCATGAAGTGGCTCAGAAGCAGGGGCAATAATCAAAATAAAGAGGGTGGCCAACCGTACCAGCCACACCCCGGCACATGAGTCTGCTGCTGCCGCTGCTCCCTTCCGGGCCTGACGGGGTTTACAGCATATCATTGCGAGGGAACCGATACGGTCGACCATAAAATCGGGGAAGATCATACCAAACAAGCGCTCACTCTGCCGAGTGGATTGCGGCCCACTGCAGCTTTTTCTGGCGGCTCATCCGCTTTAACTCAATCTCAGCTGTTGTGGCCTGACTCCGATTTGGATAGGCGGCAACCCCCAAAATTTTTTGCGGCCGATTGATTCGGGTAAATTTAGCCCCTTTACCCTCACAGTGGTGGCGAAAGCGCCTTGTTACATCGGTTGAAATCCCGGCATAGAGATAGTTATTTTCACACTCCAGCAGATAGAGATACCAAGACGAAGACTCGTCCATTACTAGCGCGGCAGCCAGAAAATCATTAATAGACAGAAGAGCGTCACGATCACTACAAACCACTTGAATCTGGTAATTCTGCGCTTGTTCTCCAGAGCCTCAAACTCATCTTCATCCATCATGCCCACACTCCTATTCTCTCTCTACTTCAAGCTGATTACGCATATGGTTAGCCAGATCATGAAAGGACCGCCCCAGCCCTTTGCGAAGGTCGGGGTCATCAATCGATTCATCCAGCGCCTGACGCATGCACCGCATCCACTGATCACGCCCCTCAAGATCAATACTGAATGGCATGTGACGTCGTCGTAGGCGAGGATGGCCATATTTTTCCACATAGAGCTGCGGCCCGCCCAACCACCCTGAGAGAAACTCAAACAGCTTTTGTCGAGACCCCTTCAGACTTTTGGCGTGCATCTGACGCAGCGGTGCGACTGAGTCATCCTCATCCATCCGGTCATAGAAGCGATCAACCAGGTCGCGAACCGCCCTCTCTCCACCGACCTGCTGATAGAGCGTTGGCTGATCAACCACTGGATCGTACCCGTTCCAGATCCTCCGCAGTATCGATCCCATGCCCAGGATGCTCTTTGGCTTGTGTCAGGTGTATTTTCTCCCCTTTCCACAATACACGGAGCTGCTCCAGAGACTCCAGCTGCTCAATGGGGCTAGCGCTCCAGTCACGATAACGACGCAAAAAACCGGCCCGATAGCCATAGAGACCAATATGACGATGATGCAGTGTAGGCTCTGCAGAGGCCTGATCGGCAAAACAGTCTCGATCCCACGGGATGGGAGCACGACTAAAATAGAGTGCATAACCTCGCTCATCACTTACCACCTTGACCGCGTTGGGATCAAATAGTTCGCGGCGGTCAATGATGGGCTGATAAAGTGTCGTGACCGAGGCATCCGGGTGCCGCTCCATATCCTCAGCCACCTGGTGAACCAGTGTTGCTGGCATCTGGGGCTCATCTCCCTGCAGGTTGACCACGATTGTCTGATCTGGAAGTTGCAACTGATCAACCACCTCAGCCAGCCGATCGGTGCCAGAG
>CAZKCT010000018.1:26156-36471 GCA_964551545.1 uncultured Piscirickettsiaceae bacterium
CTGATCTGGAAGTTGCAACTGATCAACCACCTCAGCCAGCCGATCGGTGCCAGAGGGGTGATCACTGCGGGTCATACAGACCTCGGCGCCCAACGGCTCAACGGCTTGACGAATCCTCTCATCATCGGTGGCCACCAAAACCCGGCTGGCACCACTCTGTTGAGCTCGCTCCCAGACGTGAGCCACCATTGGTCGCCCATCAATCTCCAGCAATGGTTTCCCAGGCAAACGGCTCGAGCCATAACGCGCTGGAATGACGACCATAAACTCCACTCGGGCTACTCCATCTCCTCTGCGGAGAGGGTACGGGCCTCCTCCTCCAGCATCACCGGAATATCATCACGAACAGGATAGGCTAGTCGATCAGCACGGCAGACCAACTCCTGCTTCGCCTTGTCATATTGAAGCGCCCCCTTACAGAGTGGGCAGACCAGGATATCCAATAATTTCTTATCGACCACTTACAACTCCTCTAATTTGTCCATTAATCGCTGCTTGAGAGAGGTATCCAGATCCACCGAAACCGGAACCACCCAGACCTCTGCCTCCATCCCACTCAAACTCTGACACTTCACCGCATCTTTTTCCGTCATCAGCAGAGGGAGTGATCCATCAAACTGTAGATCTTGTCGATTATACTGATGATGGTCTGGAAACGGATGGGAAATCACTACAACGCCTGCCTGCTCCAACAGCGAAAAGAAACGCTGCGGATAACCAATTCCAGCAACCGCGTGGACCTGCTTTCCAGAGAACTGCTCCAACGCAACTTTCTGTTTTCGATCATCCAACCGATAGAGTGGCGCTGCGCGCATCTGCATTGAGAATCCATCGCCTGCGGCTGGACCATTCCACACCACCGCATCCACAGATCGAAGTCGACTCGCGGGCTCCCGCAGTGGACCAGCCGGTAAGCAATAACGGTTTCCCAATTTTCGATCCGCATCTACCACAACCAGCTCAAGGTCGCGTTGTAACCGATAGTGTTGCAACCCATCATCACTGAGAATAATCGTTGGATCCTGTTCTGCCATCACACAATTTGCAACGATCGCCCGGTCCGCACCCACATAAACCGGCACTCCGGTTGCTTGTGTAATCAACAGAGGCTCATCCCCATAGTCAGTCGCCCTGCCATCAGAGTCCACCTGCAGAATTGGATCTTCACTGGTTCGCCCATAGCCCCGACTGATTACCGCCGGGCGGTGTCCCTGCTGCTGCAGCCATTTCACCAGCGCAATCACCAGCGGGGTCTTTCCAGTACCCCCCACAGTGAGATTTCCGACCACAAGAACTGGCACTGAAACTCTGCTAGAGCGCACCAACCCATGACGATAGGAAAAATGACGTACAGCAACCAACAGACAGAAGAGCGCTGAAAGCGGCAGCAGGAGCCACTGCAGGGGCCACCATCGTGGTGACTGTTGATACCAAATCTGGTTGAACAGCCTCTCCATCAGCACTAATTCGATGAGAGTGAGGTATCGGTGGCGATCGAAAGATTGGAGACGCCCAACTGCTGTGCCCGATCCATCACCTCAACCACAGCACCATGGGGCGCCTGATGATCGGCGCGAATCACCAATGACCGCTCTGGCGACTCTGCCAACCGCTCCCTCAACATCTCCTGCCACTGCGAGGATGGCTTACGGGAAAGGCCAATGCCCCCTTGGCGGTTGACATGAATC
The DNA here is from genome assembly GCA_964551545.1 of uncultured Piscirickettsiaceae bacterium. GTDB lineage: Bacteria > Pseudomonadota > Gammaproteobacteria > Thiopontia. Next base: position 27,845 of record CAZKCT010000018.1, read on the forward strand.
TCGATGGGCTCTTGTGGCTGCACTTGATCAACGGATGCCGCTGATGGCAACTCCACTCGCATCCTTGCCTCTTTCTGGAAGGTTGTGGTCAGCACAAAAAAGATCAGCAATAAAAAAACCACATCAATCAGCGGCGTCAGATTGACATCAACCCCCTCTCGTTCGCGATTTTGCAGTCTCACATAGGCTCCACGTTGAGCTGCGCCTCTTCTCGATCCCCATGGACCACCTCAACAACCCGGATGGCCGCCTGCTCCATCTCCACCACCAGCTCATCCACACGACGACGTAACAGGCGGTGAAAGATCAGACTGGGAATTGCAATCGAGAGCCCCACTGCCGTGGTGATCAGTGCCTCAGAAATTCCTGCAGAGAGGACCGTCGGATCCCCGACCCCGGACGCAGTGATCGCATCAAACACCTTGATCATTCCAATCACAGTCCCCAACAAGCCAATCAGTGGAGCCCCTGCGGCAATGGTTCCCAGCGCACTCAGATAGCGTTCCAGCTCATGCACCTCATGACGCCCGGACTCTTCCAGGCTCTCTTTCATCACCTCTCGGCTATGGTTGCGATTAAGCAGGCCTGCAGCCAACATGCGCCCCAACGGCGAGGTTCTGGAGAGCAGCAACAAATTGCGGTCGTTCAGCTGGTTATTGTGGTGCCACTCCAACACACGCTGCACCAGATTACCAGGCACCACTGCACGTCGCCGTAGCGCCCAGTAGCGCTCGGCAATGATGGCAACAGAGAGGATCGAGGCCAGTAGCAGTGGCACCATGAGCCACCCACCATTCTTCAAAATTTCAACCATGTCGGGCCCTAAATACAGGATTTTAGTCGGTTCGGAGTATACCCCAAGGCGGCTATGAGTCACTCCAGATTCTCTTGTTACGGGGGCGCCACCCATTTGGAAAAATCTCTTTTCCTAACCGGATTTCAACTGCACCATCCCTCGCTGTCACCCAGTATGGGATATTGCGCTTTCTGTAACGCTCAACCACCTCCTCTTTCGGAAATTGAAAGCGGTTGCGATATCCAAGTGGAAAGATAGCCCATTGTGGATTCACTCGATCCAGCCATGCCTCACTGGAAGAGGTCGCACTGCCATGGTGAGGTACCACGACCCCACTGACCTGCAGATCAAATTCCTGCTTCAGCATGGATTGCTCTGCAGTACGCTCAATATCTCCCGTCAATAGCACGGAGTCCCCATTGGCACTCTCTACCCGAATCACGCAGGATCCATCATTTCCCTCAAACTGCTCGGGGTATTGTGGATGGATCACCTTCAGCATCACTCCTCCCCATTGCCATGACATTCCAGACTGACAAGAAACAGCATCATCCACCCGGTCCGGAACCGAGCTGATCCGTTCGTTCACAGGTAGTGCCTCCAATAGTGCATCTACCCCACCAATATGATCCCGGTCACCATGACCGACGACTAGCAAATCAACTTCACGCCACCCTTTGGATTGCAGAAATGGCACCACAACCGCACTGCCAGCATCAAAACGATCACTAAAGCGATCTCCAGTATCGTAGACCATCACCTGCTCGCGTCCCTCTACCACAACAGAGAGCCCTTGCCCGACATCCAACACGGTAACCACTGCCTCTCCCGGCTCAGGCCTCGGTGGCCCCACTAGAAATAGTGGCAGATAGAGCAATATCCCCATCCACCCCCTTTTTTTCAGAGAGGTGGCCATCATCACCAACGCGCCCACCGAGGCACTCAATACCACCCATAATGGCGGCTGATGAAGCTGCAGCAGCGAGATTTCCAGTGTCGCCATCCATTGCAACATTGGTAGCAACAGAGCCATTGCCAGAGATGCCATCTGCAACAGCCACTCTGCTCCAGGAGCCTGCAGCGAGAAGAGCAGCACCGCCATCAAATCCAAGGGAACCACAACCATGCTCACCCAAGGAACCGCAATCAGATTGGCAAATGGTGCAACCATGGATCCCTGACGAAATAGAAACAGCAGCAGTGGTAACAGACCAATTAACAGTACCCATTGGATATTCCATGCGATCCGCCACCAAGGCTTGTTTTTGCTGCGATCAACCCCAAACAGAATGAGTCCGACTGCCGAGAAGGAGAGCCAAAATCCAGCAGAGAGGACAACCAATGGGTCCCACAGGAGTAGCAACGCCATCGCCATAAAAAAGAGATTCCACGGATGGATGGATCGCCGTAGCAACAGCGCAACCAACACCACAGAGACCATAACAAGTGCGCGTTGGGTAGGGATCGAGAATCCCGCCAACATTGCATATCCCAGTGCCCCCAGCAGACCACCAACAGCACCCGCCTGTTGCGCAGGCAGATAGAGCAATAGCCTCGGGACTAAAGACCACCCCCAGCGAAAGAGAAAAAAGAGCAAGGCCGACACCATTCCCACATGAAGCCCTGAGATTGCCATCAGGTGATTGGTTCCTGTTTTACGAAACAGCTCCCATATCTCAGGAGTCATCTGATGTCGATCCCCTACAGCCAGCGCTGTCAGTACGCCAGAGCGCTCGGAGGGATCCTGCCGCTTCATCCACATGAGGATTTTCTGGCGCAACTGGTCCACTGATGCGCTGCCATCACCTAGTCGACGATTAAGCGTACTTTTACGAACATAACCCGTGGCACGAATCCCCTGCTGAAAGAGCCACCGCTCCCAATCAAACCCTCCTGGATTGAGAAAACCATGAGGCTGTTTGAGTCGAACCAACAGCTGCCAACGCTCCCCCGGGTGAATTTTGATCGCATCTCCGATATACCAGTTGAGGCGAACCAACCCTGGAAAATCGATGTCCTGATCCCCAAATCGAGCAGCGTCAATCTGCAGCCTGAAACGAATCGATCGCTCTCCTCGTCGCTGAGGAACACCCACCACCGTACCCGTCACAGCAAGATCCTGCCCCTCCACATGACCCGGCAGAGAGACCTCAAGTCGCCCCTCAGACACCACCGCAGCCCATATATAGCCCACCAAGAGCCATAGCAGTGGACGCAACCAGCGCACGCGATGGCTAACCAATACCAGCGGCAGCAAACCGGCCGCCCAGTACGGACTGGGCAGTTCGGATTGCTCGAACAGCAGCAGTATTCCCAACACAAGAGGCACCGCAACGGTGGCAAATGGCGGAATCGATTTTATAAAACGGCTGTAATCTTTGACCACGATCCTGTTCCTTACCCAACAGCCTGATAGAATCCCCGGATATGCCTAAGCACTTGATCAAGCGCTACATGCCCGACCATAACAAGGTTCGAGAACATAAACATCTCAGAATCTTCGGTTCGTTTCTGCATAGTGCGGATCTCTGGCACCTCAATCGACACTCAATTGCCGGGGCTTTTGGCGTCGGCCTCTTCATGGCCTGGGTGCCGGTTCCTTTTCAGATGGTTCTTGCGGCGGCGGCAGCGATCCTCTTCAGCGTCAACCTTCCAGTCTCCGTTGGACTGGTCTGGGTCAGCAACCCACTGACCATGCCGGCACTCTTCTGGTTTGCCTACTGGATTGGCTCTCAGGTCATGGGAACGGCTCCGGTCAACGTGGAGTTCGAGCTCTCCTGGGAGTGGCTGCAGACAATCCTCCCTCTCATCTGGGAGCCTTTCCTTCTCGGATGCCTGATCAACGCGGTGATCAGTGCAACAGTTGGCTATCTTGGAATTCGCTACTTCTGGATCTGGAACGTTGGCCGTCAGTGGAAAATCCGCAAACTGAACCGAAATCAATAGCCATTCTCACCCCTTTTTCTCACCCCCATCGCGGAACAGAGTGGGTACATCGATGAATTGGCTATCGCACTACTCCCCCCCAATTTCTGAGCCAGGAAAATATTTTAGCGAACCGAGCGACTAAGGCAACGTTGCTTCCTGAAGCACCCCATCTACCAGCTGCACCACCCGATCCATTCGCTGTGCCAATGAAACGTCGTGGGTCACCAGCACCAGACTACTTCCCTCTTGCTGATTGAGATCGAGCATCAACTGATAGGCCTGATCTGCCCGCTCCCGATCAAGATTCCCTGTCGGCTCATCAGCCAACACCACTGCGGGACGTGTCACCAAAGCACGGGCGATGGCGGTGCGTTGTCGCTCTCCACCAGAGAGGGCTGCTGGCTTATGGTGAAGACGCTGCTCCAGACCAACCTGCTGTAGCAGTTCAGTAGCACGCTGCTCTGCTTCTTCTCTTTTGCGGTTCTGGATCCAGAGCGGCATCATCACATTTTCCAGCGCCGTAAACTCTGGCAACAGGTGGTGAAATTGGTAGATAAAGCCGAACTGCTCTCCACGCAGACGGCTTCTCCGATTCTCGGACATCCCATACAGCGACTGCCCCTGCAGCAACACCTCCCCACTGCTTGGGCGATCCAGCCCACCCATCAACTGCAGCAGTGTGGATTTCCCTGACCCTGATGCTCCAATAATCGCCAGCTTCTCTCCAGGGGCAACCGATAGATCAATCGAGTGCAACACCTCCACTCGATTGGCGCCATCCTCGAAACGTTTTGAGAGAGTTCGACACTGAAGCACAGCTGAGCTACTCATAGCGTAATGCCTCTGCAGGTTGAACTCTTGACCCTTTCCATGCCGGATAAATCGTAGCCAGCAGACTAATCGCCAAAGAGACCGAGACAATCAGCCCTACATCATTCCAGCGCAGATCTGAGGGAACCGAAGAGATGTAGTAAACATCCGCTGCAAGAAACTGCACCCCAAAGAGCTGTTCAATCGCCGGCACCAATGTCTCTACATGGAGCGCCAGAGAGACGCCTCCGACCACACCCAATAATGTGCCCAGCACCCCAATCACCACCCCTTGAACCAGAAAGATGGTAAGAATGTCCCGTGGACGCTCTCCCAGTGTGCGCAGAATGGCGATATCGGACTCTTTGTCAGTAACCACCATCACCATGGTCGAGACGATATTGAAGGCGGCGACCGCAACAATCAGGGTCAGAATAATAAACATTACCCGCTTCTCCATCTGAATGGCCCGGAAGAAGTTGGCATGTTGGCGAGTCCAGTCGGTGACCCGGAAGGAGCGTTGAGACCGCTCCGCGATCTCGCGCGCGATCAGCGGCGCATCAAATAGATCACTCAATCGCAAGCGCACACCTGTGACCGATTCCCCAAGCCGGAACAGCTTGGCACTATCCCGTAGTGAGAGCAGCACCAGTCCGCTATCAAATTCATACATCCCCATCTCAAACAGGCCGACCACCTCAAAACGCTTCATCCGAGGCACCATCCCTGCCGGAGTCACACTCCCTTTGGGTACCATCAGGCTCACCTTGTCGCCAACAGAGACGCCCAGCTTCTGTGCCAGCTCAAGGCCCAACACCATGCCAAAACGCTGTTCTGAGAGTCGCTCCAAGCTCCCTTCGACCATATGGTCTGCAAGCGTTGAGACCTTCTGTTCTGTGAAAGGATCAATACCGCGCACCATCACTCCGGCAGAGCGATCCCCACGATTGGCCATTCCCTGCCCCTCAATGTAGGGGGCCGCGCCTAGGACTTTCTCATGCTCCATTGCCTGCTCGGCAACCTGACGCCAGCGCGGTAACGTGTGATCCAGCCCCAGCAGACTGACATGGGAGGCGACCCCAAGAATCCGCTCCCGCAGCTCTTTCTCAAACCCATTCATCACAGAGAGCACAGTAATCAGCGCAGTCACGCCCAACGCAATCCCCAAAATGGAGGTGAGGGAGATAAAGGAGATAAAGTGGTTTTTGCGTCGAGCGCGCGTGTAACGCAGGCCGATACGCAGTTCAAGTCCTAGAGCCATGATGAAAGTATATCGACTCTAGGAGTTAAACGACACCCTTGCCCTTACAGGCACCAAAGAGTGGGGTTTGTCTATTCTGCCTAGGCTGGAAAGGGAATCTCCAGTCGAACCTCAACGCCCTGCCCATCTGTTCGGTTCACAATGTCCATCTCTCCAAAGATCGAGATTATATAGTTCCCTACCGCATGCAGACCATTTCCCCCTTTCCCCTTTGTACTGAAACCGGCACGAACCACCTCATCGAGATATTCAGGGTCAATACCACAACCATTATCAATGATGCGAATCAATAGTTTCTGATCAGTCTGTTCGGCAAACACCTTGATTGTTCCCTGCTTTCCTGCGGCAATCGCCTCAATACTATTTTCAATCAAATGAACCATCGACTGTAACAGGAGGTTTCGTGAGAACGGCAGTCGCCCCACCGTGCTGGAGAGCTGCCATGAAAAGGCAATCTGCTTCTCTTGTAACCTGTCTGCAACAAGAATCTCAACATCTCTCAATAGATTGGACAGATCGAAACTGCTTCCACTTCGCATCCGCCCTCCACCAATTGGAGTAACACGAATCACTGAGCCTATATGCTGCGCAAGGCGTTCAACGCTATTAACCGCTTTTCCTACTTTATTGAGCGCAATCTCTTCAATGTTCTTGGCTCCAAACTGAAGAACTTGCGTAACTTTCTCCATATCTCCATCCGGAATGACCAACTCGGGCTCCTCAACCATCCTCTCCTGGAATTGATGAAGCACTTTGGAGAGTTTCTCGAGCTGATCCATTTGTCGACGAATAATAATCAGGTGACCACCAATTCCAGAGAGGTTGTTACCGATGTTGTGTAGGATATTGGCACTCATCTCATTGAGTCCCTCCTGGAAGGAGAGAAAACGCTCCCCCTCCTCTGCACGCTTTAGCTCGCGCAAATCTTGTGCAGTCACCACCGAACGTCCATCCCCTCCACCCTCAATTTTTGCGGCCATCATCAGCACTGGAAGACGCCGCCCATCAGCAGCGAGCAGCGTGAACTCCTCACCACTGGACAACTGCTGTTCGATTACCCTATCAAAAGATTCCTGCTGACTGGAGTCAACCAGTCGATGAATATCAGTACCAATGAGTTGATGCTCTTCTATTCCCAGCAGGCGGGTACAGGCAGGATTGCTCATCTGAATCTCTCCCTGCTCATCAACAACCAACAGCACCTCCGACATCGATTGCAAAATACTCTGGAGCGACTGATGGGCATACTCCAACTCAGCGGTACGTTGCTTGACCTGCTCCTCTAGGGTGACATTCAGACGATTCAATTTGTTCGTTGAGAGGGCCAGTGCCGCCGACATCTGGTTAAAATAGGACGCCGTCTCTGCAATCTCGTCACTTCCCACAATCGGAATCTGTGTACCCAATTTTCCTGAGGCGATTTCACTGGAGGCCTGGCGCAGTACTTGTAACTGTTTCACCAACCAGCTTCCCAGGAGAAAAGAGAAAAGTGCCGAGAGAATGATCTCAACCACTGCTAGGGAGCTGTTCTTAACAGTTGCCGAATAGAGGCGTTGCTGCAACGACTCTGTAGAGAGCCCCATCTCAATGCGGCCATACTGCTCTCCTGCCTCTGAGATTCCCGACTCAATATCATAGATCTGATCACTGGCACTCTCCAGTGAATAGTCGGCCACAAAGGGGCGCAGCAGGGCCTCTTGGTCTCCAGCAGAGGCGAGCATCTGATCCTGATCAAAGATGCGAACATAGACAAGCCCCTCATTTTTCATCAGCTCGGTGACAAAAGTCTCGAGGGTGGCGAGATCGTAGGAGATCACTGGATCCTTAACCATCGAGGCAAATAGTGTTACGGCGGTTGATGCGCGCTGTACCAGCTGATCCTCGCCCGAGTCCCTCATCAATTGGTTAGCGTTCCAAACCAATATCACCAGCAGGGTCATCTCAATGAAAGCAACACCGAGTATGGTTTTGAGGCGAAAGGACACTCTCTATCTCCGGATTGAGTGCCTACCTCTTCAGATCATCCAGCAGATCAATTTTTAGAGCACGGACATCATCCCAGTCGGCGTGGTTGGCGTTTTCGAACCCTTTGAAGTTAATCGCTTGAATCAGAGGTGCCGCCTCTGCACTACCATTCATCTCCAGCATTGCCAGCTGAATCTTGCCAACAATCTCAGGAGCAAGCGTTGGATGGGCTGCAAAGGCGTGTGGGGTATAAGGCTGAGTGGTCCAGAAAATCTTCAGTTGATCACGGATCTCTGGCTCTGCATTCTTGAATGTGCGTACCACCCCGCCCCCAGATGGGAAGAGCCCTTTCGCCACAGAACGGTAGACCGAGTCATGGGATTTAACATACTTCGGACTAAAATCGACACCAATCTCTTTCAAGTAGGCTCGTGTGAGGATACTTGCCGCAAATGCCGCTGGTGCAGGAAATGCCAGTTTGGAGCCATTGAGCTGTCTCAGGTCTTCCAGCGAGGTATCCTTACGAGCCACCATGATCCCCTTGATTCGTTTGTCTTTCTGCTTGGCAAATGCACGGTATCCTGGCTGATCGCCGAACACCGTGTAGTGATAGGGATTCATATAGGCGAGGTCATACTCTCCCCGGCTCAATCGTCGTTCAAACTCCGGAATATTGGGCGCCGTCTTGAAGCGGATGGTGTAACCGCTTTTCTCTCCAAGATGTTTGAAAAGAGGCCCCCACTTCTTGGCTAATTTGTTAGCTGCCTGCTGGGGAACCACACCAAATGTAAGAACCTGTGGTTCAGCAGCCATCACCGAGTGGCTTAACAGAAACATCCCCGCCATGGTCAAAATAATAGATCGAGT
>CAZKCT010000019.1:0-23419 GCA_964551545.1 uncultured Piscirickettsiaceae bacterium
TCCCTAGACTTTTAAAGTCTCTAAAGGTCCGTCGAAGACTACGACGTTGATAGGCAGGGTGTGGAAGCACAGCAATGTGTGAAGCTAACCTGTACTAATTAACCGTGAGGCTTGATCATATAACACCCAAAGTATTTGGGTCGCATGTGACAATTGAAAGTAACCCACACTCTTTAACATTTTTCCGAATTTGATCTTTTGCAACACAATTTGTGAAGCATCCGATCATCAAAGATTGCTTAGTGACCATAGAGACCTGGTCCCACCTGATCCCATCTCGAACTCAGAAGTGAAACGGGTCATCGCCGATGGTAGTGTGGGGTCTCCCCATGTGAGAGTAGGACATTGCTAGGCTTATATTCTAAAACCCCATTCAGTTTTCTGGATGGGGTTTTTTCTTGGAAGAAAATTGAGCGTTTGCCATTAAAAAAGGGAGCAAATGTTCCCTTTCTGTTGGCGTAATTGTTTGCTGTCTCAGCAGCCGCAGGCTGGTGTGACGGGGGCTGGCTGGTTGAGTTTCAGGGAGCCAATCAACTCATTCAGAGATTCCATTTTGTATTCAGACAGATAGGCCAGAATGCCCTCATTGATTGATTTGCAGATCAGCGGATCATTGAATAGAGCGGTACCGATGCCAACGGTGGTGGCTCCTGCGATGAGGAATTCGATCGCATCTTCCGCAGAGTTGATTCCACCTTGACCGATGATCGGGACGTTGTGCGCTTTGCAGACTTGATAAACCAGGTGAACCATTCTTAGTGCAACGGGTTTGATCGCAGGCCCAGAAAGCCCCCCCATGTTGTTACCAATGATGGGGCGGCGTTTGTGAATATCAATCGACATCCCCATCAGGGTATTGATCACTGCAAAGGCGTCGGATCCCGCCTCAATACAGCGGCGTGCATTGCCTGCTATATCGGTCTGGTTGGGGGAAAGTTTGGTGATTAGCGGTTTACTGGTTGCCTTGCGACAGACTTCGACTACTCGGGCAGAGACGTCGGGGTCATTGCCAAATACTGCGCCGCCCTCTTTCACGTTGGGGCAAGAGATATTGACTTCGATCGCGTCAACGGAAGATTGATCAAATTGTGCTGCGATCTCCCCGTACTCTTCAACGCTGGATCCAGAGATGTTGGCAATGTAGCGGGTCTCATCGCTGGGTAGGGTGGGGAGAATCTCCTCGATGACGTGTTGTGCTCCTGGATTCTGTAACCCAATAGAGTTGATCATTCCGCCGGGGGTCTCGATGACGCGATGTGGGGTGTTACCCAGTCGAGGTTCGAGTGTGGTCCCCTTGAGGCAAATTGCGCCAATATCAGTATTGGAGTATCCATTCACACGCGTGTATTCTTCGCCAAAGCCGACGCATCCGGAGAGGAGTACGACCGGGGTTTGCATTTCGATACCGCAAAAGTCGATGGCAAGTGAAGGTTTGTTCATCTGGAAATTTCCGTTTATCTGGAGTGACTGTGCATATTGTTCTCTATGAGCCCGAGATCGCACCCAATACGGGCAACATTATACGTCTTTGTGCCAATACCGGTGCGCAACTTCACCTCATTCATCCGCTCGGATTTGAGATGGATGAGAAGCGACTACGGCGTGCGGGTCTGGATTATCGGGAGACTGTGAATGTTCAAGAATATGACTCGTTGGATGCGTGTCTTGCCTTGTTTGAGCACTCTCGGATCTTTGCGTTGACCACCCATGGTTCTTGCGCACACTCAAAATCGAACTATCAATTGGGCGATGTGCTGCTGTTTGGTCCGGAGAGTCGGGGTCTACCCGTTGCCGTAAGGGAGTCATTTCCAGCCGAACAGCGTATTCGCATTCCGATGGTCAAAGAGAGTCGGAGTATGAATCTCTCCAATGCGGTCTCTGTTGTGCTCTACGAGGCACTACGTCAGACAGATTGGCAAGGGATGCACTAATGTTCGGATTTCCGGTTCCGCTGCAGTAGGTTGCGCACCGCCTCTTGGGGGTCTTTCTGCTTGTGGAGTACCTCCATCACTTGCTCAGTGATGGGCATCTCGATTCCCATCTGTTGCGCTAGTTGATAGACATCTCGTGCAGCATCGACCCCCTCAACCACCTGGCCAATGGAGTGTTGTGCGCTTTCAACAGTCGCACCGCTGCCCATGGCTAGCCCCATTCTTCGGTTTCTGGACTGGTCGTCGGTACAGGTGAGTATAAGATCGCCCAAGCCACTGAGTCCCATGAAGGTCTCTTGCTGCCCCCCCAGAGCTGTTCCAAGCTTCATCAGCTCATGTAGTCCACGAGTCATCAGTGCGGCGCGGGTGTTGGCCCCAAAGCCGAGCCCATCGGCGATACCGGCAGCAATGGCGAGAATGTTTTTGGTTGCGCCGCCAATCTCGACGCCCTGGATATCGCTGCTGGTATAGCAGCGGAAGGTCTCGCTGTGAAACAGTGAGGCAACAGATTGTGCGGTCTTGCTACTCTCTGCAGCGATGGTGACGGCTGTAGGGAGCCCCTTGGCAACCTCGCGAGCAAATGTTGGCCCTGAGAGTAGTGCCTTGGGGTGGTTTTCTCCAAGCTCTTCCTCAATCACCTGATGAAGTGGTTTCAGGCTCCCCTTCTCGACCCCTTTGGTGGCCCAGGTGATGGTTGTCTCTTGGGACAGAAAAGGCTGAATAGACTGCAGTGTCGAGCGGAATGGTTGACTGGGGACCGCAATCAGCACCATGTCGGCACGGCTGACTGATGCATCCAGTGCTGATTCAATGTGTAGATTCTCTGGCAGTGAGATGCCTGGCAGGTATTGCTGATTTTCTCGCCGTTCCCGAATCTGTTGCAAATGCTCTTTGCGATGCCCCCAGAGCGTGACCTGATGTTCATTCCGCGCAAGCTGGATGGCGAGTGCCGTACCCCATGAACCGGCTCCGAGTACGGTGACTTGTTGTTGGTGGCTCATGATGGCTCTGGCACAGGGGCAAGCGGTTTAGTGAGTGGTCTCTGAGCCAGCTTCGGCTTCGGCCTGCTGATTCTTCTGGTTCTGCATGTAGATGGCATCAAAGTTGATAGGGGCCAGCAGTAAGGGAGGGAATCCACCCTTGGTGCTGAGGTCGGAGACCGCTTCACGAGCGTAGGGGAAGAGCACGTTGGCACAGTAGGCACCAAGGAGGTGCCCCAGTGCATCCTCTTCAAACCCAGCGGCAGTGAAGATTCCAGCCTGTTCAATCTCTGTAAGGAAGGCGGTCTGCTCCTCAACGGTGATGGTTGCGGTGAGACTGAGGACCACCTCATAGACATTCTCGGCCAGCTGCTTGTGTTTAGTGCCTACTTGAAGATTGGTCGTGGGTTCCCACTGCTTCTGAAAGATAGCAGGGGCCTGTGGAGACTCGAAAGAGACATCTTTGAGGTAGATCTTCTGAATCTCGAAAGTCTGTTCGGGGGCTTGGTCTTGCGCTTCTTCGCTCATGGTTGGTGTCCAGGGTAAGTGTGGAGGGTTATCGGTATTGCTGAATCCATTGCATCAGCTGCGGGAGCTGCATGGCCCCGGCCTGACGGGCGATCTCCTGCCCGTGTTTGAAGATGGCAAGGGTAGGAATGCTTTGAATTTTGTACTGTGCGGCCAGCTGTTGGTGCTGCTCGGTGTTGACTTTGGCGAGGCGGTAGTGGGGCTGAAGTTGCTGGGCTGCCTGAGAAAAAATAGGGGCCATCATCTTGCAGGGGCCACACCAGCTGGCCCAGAAGTCGACCACAACCGGAACATCACTGTTGGTGATGTGGCGCTGGAAATTGCTGCTATTGAGCTCGATGGCCTGGCCATCAAACAGGGGTTGGCGGCACTTGCCGCACTTTCCTCCATCGCTAAGCCGCTCTGCGGGCAGTCGATTGGTGCCATCGCAGTGTGGGCAGACGATATGGATGGCATCACTCATGCGCTACTGTTCCAGTAGTGGGTCCAGCTCTCCTGCTGCGTTGAGTGCGGAGAGATCATCAAAGCCGCCGACGTGGTGGTCATTGATAAAGATTTGAGGCACTGTTTTACGCTTGCTGCGCGCCTCCATCTTTTTCCATCCCTCTTGATCGCCGTCGATCATGATCTTGGTGAATTCGGCCCCTTTACGCTCCAGCAGTGCCTCAGCCATGCGGCAGTAGGGGCAGGTCTGGGTGCTGTAGATTTCAATTTTGGCCATGTTATCAGTGCTCTTCTTGCGACTACTTGTTGGAGACAGGCAGGCCAGCGCTCTTCCAGGAGAGAATCCCGCCTTTCAGGTTATAGACCTGTTCAAAACCGTTCTTTTTCAACTGAGAGCAGGCAACGCCAGAACGTGATCCAGAGCGACAGATGGCGACTACCGGGCCGGTACGGTGTTTCTCCAGCGACTCCAATTTCCCTTTCAGCTGATTTAGAGGGATGTTGGAGGCATTTTTGATATGGCCGTCCTTGGACAGTTCATCTTTGGTCCGAACATCGAGCAGCAGGGAGTTCTCCTCGTTGAGGATACGACAGGCTGCCTCTGGGGTGATCGACTCAAATCCACGGAGCCGGTCTCCATAGAGATTGAAGATCAACATGATCAATGTGATCAGAAATGCAGCAACCAGCTCCCAGTGGTTGAGAGAGAAGGTGTATAGCTCTTCCATAGGTGATACTGCAGTTAGCTGGCGTCGCCGCAAGGCTTGCCGATGTTGAGTTTCTTGAGCAGCATCTCAGGGGGGCAGAACCCGGTGAATGCACTCTGCAGCAGGTTGAAGCCAACAAATGCGGTCAGCCAGAGCCAGCTGATATCCATGGAGATGGTGCCGTCGAGGAATACGGAAAGCAGGATAATAGCGCCAGCCAATGCGCGCAGAATAGACTCTCTAGTCATGATGATTTCCTTCTGAAGTCGTTAACCAGGGCAGAGCAAAGTGCTCATGCTATTTATGTGGCAGGTAGTATACCTATAAACGACGGTACAATCAGCAGCGGCAGAAGACCTCTTTCATCATGCTGATCAGGCGCAGGGTGCGGCTGTCGCCTACAGTGTAGAAGACGCGGTTGGCATCTTTGTAGGAGTCGAGAATGCCGCGGTTACGCAGGGTAGAGAGGTGCTGAGAGATATTGCTCTGGGAGGTGCCCACGGCATCAACAATCTGCTGAACGCTGAGCTCCTTGTTGCCAATCACGCAGAGGATTTTCAGGCGTAATGGGTGAGACATCGCCTTCAGAGACTGCGAGGCACGCTCGATATCTTTATCGTTGCCTAGTAGATTCTCTGTCTCTTCACAGCCACCGTTCTCTGGTGTTGACGCCTCGCTCATTATTGCGGTTCCCCTCTATCCTTGAGTTGATTTCTTTACATCTATAAACAGCGACATTATATAATATTGCGATTAATGTCTACTTTGGGATGCACCTATTTCCTATGAGTGCCAAGCGTGGCCCTACCTTGCTCTGTATTCTGGATGGCTGGGGATACAAGGAGTCGGCCGACTGTAACGCCATCGATGCTGCTAATACTCCAGTCTGGGACAGGCTCTGGGAGGAAAACCCGCATGCTTTAGTCACCACACACGGGGCGGCGGTTGGCCTTCCTGCGGATCAGATGGGTAACTCTGAGGTGGGGCATCTCAATTTGGGGTCAGGCCGTGTAGTCTATCAAGAGTACACACGCATCTGTCGTTCGATTCGAACCCACTCCTTCTACGATAACCAGACGCTGGTTGATCCGATTGATGCAGCGATCAACAATAACAAGGCGATCCATGTATTGGGGCTGCTTTCACCAGGGGGCGTCCATAGCCACGAGGAGCATATCCACTCCATCGTACGGATGGCCGCAGACCGTGGAGCAAAGAAGATCTATCTTCACGCCTTCCTTGATGGGCGTGACACCCCGCCAAAGAGTGCGACCGCCTCTCTGGAGCAGATGGAGCAGGTTTTTTCTGAGGCTGGGGTGGGCTGTTTTGCCTCGATCACAGGACGTTACTACTCGATGGACCGGGATCGTCGCTGGATGCGGATTGAGAAGTCCTACCGTGCAATGGTCGAGGGAGAGTCCGATCATCGTGCCAGCAGTGCGCTAGAGGCGCTGGAGATGGCCTATGCGCGAGGGGAGAGCGATGAGTTTGTCGATGCAACGGTCATCGCTGCTGAGGGTGAGGTGCCGACTCAGATGGAGGATGGGGATGCCATCCTCTTCATGAACTATCGGTCAGATCGCGCGCGCCAGCTCACCGAGGCGCTGATTCTGGAGGCGTTTGAAGGGTTTGAGCGTGAGCGCTGGCCCAACTTCGGCTCGGTCACCTCGTTGACTGAGTACAAAAAGGAGTATCAGATCCCCGTTGCCTTCCCGCCCGAACGATTGAACAATGTTTTTGGAGAGTACATCTCCAAGTTTGGCATGCACCAGCTGCGCATTGCAGAGACGGAGAAGTATGCCCACGTTACCTTCTTCTTCAATGGTGGACGAGAAGAGCCATTCCCTTATGAGGATCGGTTACTGATCTGCTCTCCGGATGTGCAGACCTATGACCAGCAACCGGAGATGAGTGCCTATGAAGTCACCGCTCGCTTGGTTGATGAGATCAAGGGGGGAGATTATGACGTCATCATCTGCAACTTTGCCAACTCCGATATGGTGGGCCATACCGGGAAGATGGAGGCAGCTGTTGAGGCGATCGAGACGCTTGACCACTGTCTGGAGAAGGTGGCGAGCGCCATTCGTGAGGTCAATGGGGATATGATCCTCACTGCAGACCACGGCAATAGTGAGACCATGTGTGACCGTGAGACCGGCCAGCCCCACACGTCGCATACCATGAATCCGGTGCCGCTGATCTATCTCGGGAACAGCATTGATGTGGAGGAGGTGATGTCGGGCTCGCTCTCTGATGTGGCCCCAACATTGCTCCATATCCTGGGGCTGGAAGTGCCGACCGAGATGACGGGACAGAGTCTGCTGAAAGCGCGCTAAGAAAAAAGGGAGTCATCAGACTCCCTTTTTTCTTAGTTGTTTCCTGGCCATCCTGCGGCGATCATCCCTTCTCGGTGGGCGGCTCTTTGGCGGCAGGCTCTGACTCATTGGTGCCATCCATCAGCTCCAGCTCTTCGTCCAGCAACCGTTCACTCTCCTCATCCAGAGGCTCGTAACGATCAGAGATGGGAGATTCATAGTGATCCATGCGTACATTGTCCGCCTCTTTTTGTGCCTTTTTGCGGGCGCGCTTTTCTCGTTCTTGCGCCTCTTCATCGGCCTCTTCAGCTTCTATACGGTCAAGCTCAGCGTCCATCTCCTTATCTGATGGGCTGTAGTAGTCGCTCTTGAATTCTGTGGGGTCAAAGGGCTTCTGATCTGGCTCTTTTGTTGCAGTGCTTTTCTCGCTCTCGCTCTTGGTGGGATTCGGTGCAGAGGGAGGTGTCTCTGGAGAGGGATCATCTTCCTCCTCCTCTTCATCGCGATCTTTCGACATAAAGAGTGGCGCAAAAATAATGCCCGCCTCGAATAGCAGCCACATTGGAATGGCCAGCAGTGTCTGGGAAATCATGTCGGGGGGAGTCAGCAGCATGCCGATGACGAAGGAGCCGACGATGACGTAGGGGCGCTTCTCTCGCAGTTTTGCTGGGGTGGTGGTGCCCATCCAGCAGAGCAGAATGGTTGCAATTGGAACCTCAAAGGCCACGCCAAAAGCGAAGAAGAGTTTGAGCACGAAGTCCAGATAGTCCTTCATGTCGGGCATCACTTCGACGCCCTCCGGAGCCGTGGTGGTGAGGAAGGCGAAGATCAGCGGGAAGACCACATAATACGCAAAGGCCATACCGACATAGAAGAGGACGGTACTGGAGGCGGCCAGTGGTAACACCATTTTACGCTCATGTTTGTAGAGGCCCGGCGCAATAAAACCCCAGACCTGATAGAGGATGACGGGGATGGCGATGTAGAAGGAGAGTACCAGGGTCAGCTTGAATGGGGTGAGGAAGGGGGAGATGACCCCTGTCGCTACCATGCTCTGCCCTTCTGGCAGCAGCTCCATCAATGGACTGGCAATGTAGTGGTAGATGTCATTGGCAAAGCCAAAGAGCGCAAGAAAGACGATCAGAATGGCCAGCACGATTCGCAATAGGCGATCACGTAGCTCAATCAGATGGCTAACAAAGGGGGCTTCGGAGCCCATTTCGCTGGAGGAGCGGTCACTCATCGGCGAATATCGTCTCCGTCATCGGCATCATCAAAGTCGTGTGTGTGGGTTGTCGCGTTGTCGTTACTCTCTTCGACCTCTTTAGCGGCCTTGTTGGTCTCCTCAACGGCCTCGGTCGTGGCCTCCTTAATCTCTTTCAGGTCGGCCTGAGTCTCCTCAATGATCTCGTGCATGCCTGCGGTAGAGGCATGCTTCTCCATCACCCGCTTCATCTCGTCCGCCTTCAATTCGCGGTCGATGTCGGCCTTGACGGAGGTGACGAATCGAGAGATTTTGCCAAACCACTTCCCTGCCGTTCGGGCAACGCCAGGTAGCCGCTCGGGCCCTATGACGAGCAGGGCGACAACGGCAATGATGGCTAGTTCCCAGAATCCAACATCAAACATGGGGAGTGATCCGTAAAGAAAAAGTGGTGTGCCCCCTGGCTAAGGCGGGGACGATGGAGAGACCTTTAGGCCTTCTCTTTCTCTTCGACCTTCTGGCCCTCGATGACCTCTTCCTCGGCCTGGTTCAACTGAGCGGGCTCATCCGCAGTGGTGTTGCCCGCTTTGTCCTCATCCTTGACCGCCTTCTTGAAGCTCTTGATGGCGCCACCGAGATCACCGCCGACGTTCTTCAGCTTCTTGGTTCCAAAGATCAGAATGACCAAAACCAGAACGATCAGTAGCTGCCAAATGCCAATGCCCCCTACACCCATGTGATACTCCCTAACTCAATTTTCTTGGTGGTGGGTGTCGTTTCCGTTGCGGCACCCAATGAAATAGAACGACCGATTATAATGGGTTTACCCAAATCCGGGGAGGTTTTTCCCGCCCAGCAGATGCATGTGGAGATGGAAGATTATCTGTCCGCCTCCAGCGCCGGTATTGATGATGGTGCGAAACCCTTCCTCCAGACCCTGCTCTTCAGCCAGTTTGGGCAGCAGTCTCATCATGTGGGCAATCACGGCATCCTCATCCGGGGTCAGTGTAGCCAGACTCTCAGTGTGCTGTTTGGGGATCGCCAACAGATGAACCTCCGCCTTGGGGTAGATGTCCTTAAAGACCAGGACCTGATCATCCTCATAGACCACGTCAGCAGGGACTTCGCCCACGACCATTTTGCAGAATAGGCAGTCGTCGCTCATTGATTAACTCCTCGATGCCTTCTCTTCATGACCGGAGAGGCCAAAGCGGCGCTCCAGCTCTTGCAGAACCTCATTATGTGAAATCTCTTGCTGGCTCAGCAGAACCATGGAGTGGAACCAGAGGTCTGCCATCTCATAGATCACCTGTTCACGATCTCCCCCTTTGGCAGCGATGACCGTTTCGGTGGCCTCTTCACCCACTTTCTTGAGAATGGTGTCGAGCCCTTTGTGGTAGAGATGGGAGACGTAGGAGGATTCAGGATCCGACTGTTTGCGCGCCTCCAGAACAGCAGCCAGTTGATTGAGTACTTCGCTCATGAGGGGTCTCCACTGCTGCGTGGCTGGTCCAGTAGCGCCTTCAGGCGACGTAATCCACTGGAGCGGTTGTCCGTAGGTTGTTCGAGGATCTGTTCTGGAGTGATCTCAGGTTGGTCGTAGAATGCGGCATTGGCATCATCGTCGACCGCCAGTGCAGAGCCGTCGAGTGCCACGCCAGCAAAGAGCCCGCGGCTGCGAGACCAAGAATAGATCTCGCTTTTCAGGGTGGCATCGGTCGCCATGGAGGTGTCTCGGCCGACAGGGCCAGCAGAGATTGCGGCATCAACCCCAAGGGTAATCTTTCCATCCAACAGTTCATGAATGGTATTGGGGCGTTTGAAAACCAGTATGACATCGCTTGACTGGGCGCCAATCTGGTAGCCGAAGCTGGCTCCGGTCATGGAGACAAAAACGGGGTTGTTCCAGCTTCCTTTTTCACGAAACAGCATAATACCGCCACCATGGCTGACGCCCACGCCCCAACCGACGCTGATCATGCCGGGCAGAATCACCACACCATCACCACGCCGCAGCAGATTGGTGGGGATCGTCTCTTCCGAGCTGTCGTTGAGCACATCTTCCAGTACCTGTACGGCCGACCAGATGGTGGCCGTCTCTTTTCCTCCAGCAGAAGCCTGTAGGGGTAGCAATGTACCCAGAAGTAGGGTCAGCAGGATCCTCCTCACTTATACATCTCCTTTGGGTCTTTCAGTACGGGAGCAGTGGCCTCCCACTTTTGTTGATCATTGAGTGCTCGATAGAAGCAGCTATGACGACCGGTGTGGCAGGCAATACCGCCACGCTGTTCGACGGTGATCAGGATGACATCCTCATCGCAGTCGAGGCGGATGGAGTGAATCACCTGTTGGTTACCGGACTCCTCCCCCTTGTGCCAGAGTTTCTGGCGAGAGCGGGACCAGTAGACGGCATGGCCGGTCTCTACGGTCAGCTGCAGGGACTCTCGATTCATCCAGGCAAACATCAGAATGTCGCCACTCTCTTTCTCTTGGGCGATCACCGGTACCAGGCCATCATCGGTCCAGCGGATGGCATCGAGCCACTCTGTCGATTGGCTCATTGTCTCACCTCGATGCCCTGTTCTGCCATATAGGCCTTGGCCTCACCGACGGTGTACTCTCCGAAGTGGAAGATACTGGCGGCCAGTACCGCGTCGGCGCCCCCTTGGAGTACGCCGTCCGCCAGGTGTTGTAGGTTTCCTACGCCGCCAGAGGCGATCAGTGGAACCGAGACCGCCTCACTGACTGCCTTGTTGAGCGGTAGGTTGAATCCCTGTTTGGTGCCGTCGCGATCCATGCTGGTGAGTAGGATTTCCCCTGCGCCATACTCCACCATCTTCTGTGACCACTCAATGGCATCGATGCCGGTAGGTTTGCGCCCACCGTGGGTGAATATCTCCCATTTCAGCGGCTCACCCTCTTCAGAGACGCGTTTGGCATCGACCGCAACCACGATACACTGTGAGCCAAAGCGGTCTGAGGCCTCACGCACAAATTCCGGATTGAAGACGGCCGCAGTGTTGATGGCAACTTTATCGGCCCCGGCATTGAGCATGCGTCGAACATCGGCCACTTCACGAATGCCACCACCGACGGTGAGCGGGATAAAGACCTGGCTGGCGACCTGCTCGACCACATGGACGATGGTGTCACGCCCCTCATGGCTGGCGGTGATGTCGAGGAAGGTGATCTCATCGGCCCCTTCATCGTCATAGCGTTTGGCCACTTCGACCGGGTCACCGGCATCGCGGATATCGACAAATTGGACCCCCTTGACCACGCGGCCCTGGTCAACATCCAGGCAGGGAATAATGCGTTTTGCCAGGCCCATTCTATTTGGCCTCGTCGGCGTAGCGCTGCGCTTGTGCAAAATCGAGGGTGCCTTCGTAGATCGCTCGTCCAGTGATCGCTCCACTGATGCCATGGTCAGCGACAGCGCAGAGCCCCTCAATGTCATTCATGTTGGTGATGCCGCCTGAGGCGATGATCGGGATATTAACTGCATCGGCCAGATTTTGGGTCGCCTCGACATTGACCCCCTGCATCATACCGTCGCGGCTGATATCGGTGTAGACGATGGCGGAGACGCCGTCAGTCTCAAAGGATTTGGCGAGATCAGTGGCATTCTGATCGGAGACCTCGGCCCAGCCGTTGATCGCCACCATGCCCTCTTTGGCATCAATGCCAACAATGACGTGACCGGCGAACTCCTTGCAGAGATCACGGATGAATTCTGGTTCGGTGATTGCCTTGGTGCCGATAATGACATACTGCACTCCGGCGTCGAGATAGGTTTGTACCGTCTCGCGGGTACGGATACCGCCACCAATCTGGATGGGTAGTTCGGGGTAGGCGGCGGCAATGGCGGTCACCACATTGGCGTTCTTCGGTTCTCCATCAAAGGCGCCGTTGAGGTCCACCAGATGGAGGCGGCGAGCCCCCTGCTCAACCCACTGGGCAGCCATGGCAACGGGGTCGTCGGAGAAGACGGTCTCATCCTCCATGATGCCTTGGCGCAGGCGGACGCATTTTCCATCTTTCAGATCAATGGCGGGGATAATCAGCATAGTGTTTACTCGTTAAATTTGTCCGTTCCAGCGGGTAAAGTTCTTCAGCAGTTGCAGTCCAGCGTGCTGACTCTTCTCCGGGTGGAACTGGGCAGCAAAGATATTGTTTTGATTGAGGGCGCAGGCAAACTCAAAGCCATAGCGGCTGGTTGCGGCAATCTCGTCGGAACTCTCGGGAACCGCGTAGTAACTGTGCACAAAGTAGAAGCGGCTCCCATCCTCAATCTCGGACCAGAGCGGATGGCCGCCCTGTTGATGGACTTGGTTCCATCCCATATGGGGGATTTTCAGCCGCTCTTCGGCGCTATCTTTTGGGTCAATCAGTGGGTTAGGGAACTGCTTGACCTTGCCGGGAAGAATGCCCAGGCCATCGGTGCCGCCATTCTCTTCGCTGTGGTCGAGCAATAGTTGCATCCCGAGACAGATGCCAAGGAAGGGACGGTCACTGGCGACCTCTTTCACCAGCTCGGTGAGGTGGTGGCGCTCCAGCTCTGCCATGCAGTCACGCATCGCCCCCACGCCGGGGAAGACGATGCGCTCTGCGTTGCGGATGGTTTGGGCGTCATCGGTGACCACAATATTGAGGTCAGGGGCCACATGCTCCAGTGCCTTGGAGACGGAGCGCAGGTTGCCCATCCCATAATCGATGACCGCAACGGTGGACATCAAAGCGCCCCTTTGGTCGACGGTAGTTGCCCAGCCATCCGTGTATCCGCCTCGATCGCCATCCGTAGTGCGCGGCCAAAAGCCTTGAAGATGGTCTCGGCAATGTGGTGGCTGTTGCGCCCACGAATGGTGTCGATGTGGAGGGTAACCCCTGCGTGGTTGGCGAAGCCCTGAAAGAACTCATAGAAGAGCTCCGTCTCAAAGCCACCGATGGCGGCACCAGGGAACTCCACGGCAAAGACCAGTTCTGGGCGACCAGAGAAGTCGATCACCACGCGTGACAGTGCCTCGTCCAGCGGCACATAGGCGTGACCGTAGCGACGAATGCCCTTCTTGTCTCCCAGTGCTTCAGCAAATGCCTGGCCCAGGGTGATCCCGATATCCTCTACCGTGTGGTGGCCATCGATGTGGAGGTCTCCGTTGGCATTGATTTCAAGATCCATCAAGCCGTGGCGGGCTACCTGATCCAGCATGTGCTCAAGGAATGGGACTCCGGTTTCTAGTTTGGAGGTGCCGGTTCCATCCAGATCAATCGAGAGTTTGATTTGGGTCTCTAGGGTATTGCGTTCGGCAGTGGCGGTTCGGTTGCTCATGAGATGATTTTCTGTTGGTGCACATGCGAATTGAGTTGTGCAGGATCGTCTTATTTTCCCGGTATATTCAGGCTTTTGCAACTGAAAGGAGAGTGGGGTAGTCGCCTATTTCTGGCTCTGACTTTCCGCTAGCTTCGCCGCTGTTTTCTGGGGTAAGACAATTGCCTGGGGGAGGCGGATGGAAAAATTGACGAAGATCAATAGAGCGTTTATTCACTGCGGTATACTGATGCGCAATAAAATGATTGAATTCCCTCAAACCTGATCAACCCTTGTAACTGACCCATGGCTGCAGCAAAACCTTCCCCTGTCCTCTGTCCCCAATGTGAACTCAATGATGTCTGTCAAGAGTATGGTGTGGTGGTGGACTCCAATGATGTTTCGACTCAGGGAGAGGTAACGCCACAACAGCAGGTACAGAAAGGGGACAGAGTCTGTCAGGCGGGGAAGCCATTTGAATACCTCTACGCAGTGCATGCAGGCGCGTTCAAAAGCCTGGTGACCCTGCCGGGCGGAGAGGAGCGGATTACCGGTTTCTATTTTGCTGGGGAGATTATCGGCGCGGAAGGGCCTAGCACCGGCCAGTATGGACGTACCGTGGTTGCCCTGCAGGAGGGACAGCTCTGCTACTTCCCGGCCAGCTCGTTTACCCCCGATACCACGCACAAGATGATTCGTCAGGGGCTGCTGGTCGCGATGAGTCATCAGGTCAAGAATGAGCAGTGGACGGGGCTGATGGCCGCACACCGTGCAGAGCAACGTGTTGCGATCTTCCTTTATATGGTGTCAAAACGATTCGAATTTCATGGATTTCCAGCAATGGAGTTCCGTCTGCCGATGTCCAGAGATGACATTGCCAGCTACCTTGGGTTAGCGGTGGAGACGGTGAGTCGTTCATTCCAGAAACTGAAGGGTTCCGGGTTGATTGAGGTCAGTGGGCGTAATGTAGTGCTGAAGGATCGCGACGCACTGCAAGGCTTCGCCTGATTTGGGTCTTTTCTCCGCTGCACTCCTTCCCATTGTTGTCCTGATTGCTCTTGGTTATCTGCTGAGACAAGTTCAGTTTTTGCCCGATGGAGAGATGATGGCGTCGATTATCACCCTTCAGACCGTAGCGGCGTTTATGTGGCCGGGCTTAACTGCGAAGCAGAAAAGTCGCGGGTCCCTCATTGGTTAGCGCCACCTGCATGTCGGCACCAAACTGTCCCTGTTCGACGATAGGGTGCTCGATGCGTGCCTGTGCTACTAGTTGATGAAATAGTGTTTCGCCTAGTGCAGGGGGGGCAGCGGTAGAAAATCCGGGGCGCATCCCCTTGTGAGTATCTGCAGCGAGGGTGAACTGAGGGACCAGTAGTAGCCCGCCGTTGATCTGTTGAAGAGAGTGGTTCATGCGGCCTTCGTCATCCTCGAAAATGCGGTATCCGAGGATGCGTTGCAGTAGTCGCTTGAGTGTTGTCTCATCATCGTTTGGCTCGATCCCGATCAGTGCTAGCAAACCGGTGTCGATCTCAGCGATTCGCTGCTCCTCTACTGTCACCGATGCAGAAGAGACTCGCTGTAACAGTCCAATCATCGCATGAATGGCATCATCAGCTTTTCGGGCTCGGTGAACTGGTTGATGTCGTAGGCCATCCGCGCCATGTTGTGATCCATGTTGTTCATTGCGCCGTTCATCTGGTTGATGTCGCTGCTCATGCCGGTAATGGCGTTGGACATGGTGCCGATATTCTCGGACATTCCATTGATCTGCCCGGACATGGCGCCGATATTGCGGTTGAGTTGGTGCATGTCCTTGCTCATGTTGTTCATGTTGCCAGACATCGACTGCATGCCGATGCGCACCTGACGGAAATCTTCCGACATCCCTGCCTGCCCCTGTTCCATGCTCTGGGCCATCCCGCTCATGCGGCCACGCATCTCGCGCATATCTTTTGACATGCTGGAGACATCTTGTCCCATCTGGATCACCGAGGCGGTCATCTGGTGCATGTTGTATCCCATGCTCAGCATGAATAGCGCCATTCCACCACCCGCGACGATGGCGGCCAGCAGTAGTGGCGTGTGTTTCTCTTTTGGGATCGGCTCACTCATCAGCACTGCTCCCAAGGGAGTCCACGAAAGCGCCACCCACCCACAGTACTGCGTTGGTGATTCTCATCCAGCTCTCCCTCAAAGCCCTCATCAATATTGTAGATCTCAGTCAGCCCATCCTCGACTAGTTTGCGTCCCGCCTCTAGCGAGCGCTTGCCACTTCGGCAGATGAGAATGATCGGTGCGCTGGAGATGGTGTCATTTTCATGAACCCCCCCTAGAATCAGCTTGCGGATCTCTACTGAGAACTGGTCGTTGATCTCCCAGCTCGGCTCATCGATCCAGGGGATATGGATGGCACCAACCGGATGACCGACAAAGAGAAACTCCATACTGGAGCGGACATCGATCAGCAGCGTACGGGGATTATCCTGTACCATCTGCCATGCTTCGGCTGGTGTAATCGAGGTGATGTCATCGTTCGTCATCGTGCTCCCCCTGAAGATTGATCGACTGAAGATTCCCGACAAGGGTATATGGTTTTTGCGTTTCATCAAAGTAGAAAAATGGATAAAAATCGATTCATCACCCCACCGAAAGCCCTGTTGCGACAGGTCGGGCGCGCCATTGCCGACTACGGCATGATCCGGGAAGGGGACCGAATTGCGCTGGGCCTCTCCGGGGGGAAGGATTCCCTCTCGCTGCTCCATGTCCTGCGCCACCTGCAGCGCCATGCGCCGATCAACTTTGAAGTCGTTGCGGTAACGGTCGACCCACAGATGGAGACCTTCAGGCCAGAGGTGCTACGGGACTATCTGGAGCAGTTGGGAGTGAAATGGCACTTGGTCGGCCAGCCCATCATGGAGCAGGCTGAGACGCATATGAAGGGGGACTCTTTTTGCTCCTGGTGTGCCCGTATGAAGCGGGGGATTCTCTACACGACTATGCGTGAGCAAGGTTACAACGTGCTGGCGCTGGCACAACACCTTGATGACCTGGCCGAAAGCTTTCTGATGTCAGCTTTCCACGAGGGACGGCTTAATACCATGAAGGCCCACTACACCATTGATGCAGGTGATCTGCGGGTGATCCGACCGCTCGTCTACGCAAGGGAGCGACAGCTACGCGATTTTGCGGCAGAGGCAGCACTGCCGATTGTGATTGAGAACTGTCCCGCCTGTTACACCAAACCGACCCAGCGCGCCCACATGAAAGAGCTGTTGGCGCAGGAGGAGGCGCAGACGGCACACCTTTTTAAAACGTTGCTCTCTACGAT
Organism: uncultured Piscirickettsiaceae bacterium; assembly: GCA_964551545.1. Classification (GTDB taxonomy): domain Bacteria; phylum Pseudomonadota; class Gammaproteobacteria; genus Thiopontia. Next base: position 16,743 of record CAZKCT010000019.1, read on the forward strand.
GCGGCCGTTGATGGGAGAGTCAGCGAAATAGAGAAGTTTTGCTGTTGATAGGGGGTGTTTTTTACTCAGTGGGGAGTGAAGAGTGGGAAGGCTCAGTAATAACTGAATGTATCGCTGTTCAGACAGATTTGTTGCAAGCAGCTTCAGATGACGATAGATGGCCCCTTGCGATGCCTGGATGGCTAACAGTGATAAGGAGTGCGCAGAAACAATTAAGAAATATTAGTATGCTCTAATATTAGCATTGATTGATATGGGAGGCGATCAATATGGTTGGCCGTCGCTTCCCCCTTGACGGTTGGTTAAGTTTATTTTTAACGGAAAGGACTATCAAAATGAAAAAAGAGATCTTCGGAATTTTAATTGGAATCAGTACATTAAGTGTAAATGCGGCCTCATTTGACTACCTCAATGAGTTCTATTCTGGCACTGTTTATGAAAGCGCAAAATTACATCAGATCACACTCAGTGAGGATGAGATCGCAGCTGAAAATGAGAGCAATGGTTATTTTCAGGAGTGGGATCAAGAGGTGTTAAGCCGTAATGAAGAAAATGGCTACTGGCAGTAACCCATGGCGCTCTTTGCTCCATTGTTACTCATTGCATTTTTGATGTTTGGGTTGTTGATCACTAAAGATTGCTATCAGTAGCTGAGACTGTAAGCCCTGCTCACTGGATACCGTGAGTGGGGTTTTTCTTGCCCGCTTATAAAGGTTACTTCTTCCAGAAAGCCGGGGTAAACAGCACCAGAATACTGAAGACCTCCAGTCTTCCAACCAGCATCGCGAAGCTGAGGATGCCTTTGGCCAGATCGCTGATGTTGCCGTAGTGGGCACCCACGTCCCCAAGACCGGGTCCCAGGTTGTTCATGCAGGCGGCCAGTGCAGAGAAGGCGGTCACCTGATCCATCCCGGTCGCCATCAGTAGTAGCAGCATGATGCTGAAGCTGGCGACATAGAGGGAGAAGAATCCCCAGACTGCTGAGATCACCCGCTCAGGCAGCGGCTTGTTGCCAATTTTGACCGAGATTTGTGCATTGGGATGAATCAGTCGGGCCACCTCGCGCATTCCTTGACGGAATAGCATCAGGAAGCGGATCACCTTCATGCCGCCGCCTGTTGATCCTGCACAGCCACCGACAAAGCTGGTGAAGAGCAGGAGCAGCGGTAGGAAACTGGGCCAATCGAAATACTGGGCGGTGGTGAAGCCGGTGGTGGTACCGATGGAGACGGCTTGGAAGAGTCCGTATTGGATCGATTCACCCACGGTGCCAAAGGTGCCGGAGAAGAAGAGGAAGCTGCTGGTAATCACGGCAACGGTCAGCAGAATGCCGATGTAGGTGCGGAATTCAGAGTCGAGCAGGTAGGGGCGGATGCTGAATCGACTCAGTGCCAGAAAGTGGAGCGAGAAGTTGATGCCGGAGAGGAGCATGAAGACCACTGCAATCCCCTCGATCACGCGGCTGTCGAAGAAGCCGATGCTGGCGTCGTGGGTGGAGAAGCCGCCGATCGCCACGGTCGAGAAGCTGTGGGCGAGCGCATCAAATGGTGTCATGCCAGCCAGCCAATAGGCGAAACCGCAGGCGATGGTGAGCCCCAGATAGATGTACCAGAGCGCCTTGGCGGTCTCGGTGATGCGGGGGGTCAGCTTATTGTCCTTGATTGGGCCAGGGGTCTCTGCGCGATAGAGCTGCATGCCACCAATGCCGAGCATGGGCAGAATAGCAACGGCCAGTACGATGATTCCCATGCCGCCGAACCACTGCAGTTGTTGGCGGTAGTAGAGGATCGACACTGGTAGTTGATCGATGCCGGTGATGACGGTAGCCCCGGTGGTGGTGAGCCCGGAGAGTGATTCAAACAGTGCATCCATCACACTCATGTGAGGCGTGGTGCCGAGTGCGAAGGGAAGGGCGCCAGAGATGCCCAGTACAGCCCAGAAAAGGACGACAACTAGAAAGCCGTCGCGGATTCGAAGTTCACGCCGAATGGTGCGAACCGGATACCAGATGATAAACCCACTGATGACAGTGATGGCCATCCCCAGTACAAAGGGGAATGTGGTGCCGTCCTGGGCGGCAAGAGAGACCCCGATGGGTGGCACCATGGTCAGGCTGAAGATCATCAGCAGTAGACCGAGGATGCGTTGAATGACTTGAGGTTGCATCAGTCGAGGGGGTCAGAAAATGGAGAAGCCGCCCTTTTTGGCCTGGAACAGCTTCTCGACCTCATGGATGCGCTTCTTGTCGATCAGGAAGAGGATGATGTGGTCCTCTGGTTCAATCACTGTATCGTGGTGAGCAATCACCACCTCATCGCCACGGACAATGGCACCAATGGAGGCGCCGCGTGGAAGCTTGATCTTCTCAATGGGGAGCCCGACCACTTTCGACTCTTTGTGGGCGATCGCCTCGATCGCCTCGGCTGCACCACGACGCAGAGAGTGGGCCACAACCACATCGCCTTCGCGCACCCGTGCCAGCAGGGAACTGATGGTGACCTGTTGCGGGGAGATGGCGATATCGATGACATCGCTCTCTACCAGGTTGGCGTAGGCGGGGCGGTTGATCAGGGTCATCACCTTGTGGGCCCCCAGTCGCTTGGCCAGCATGGAGGAGAGGATGTTGGCCTCGTCATCACTGGTGACCGCAATGAAAACATCGATATCCTCAATGTTCTCCTCCAGCAGTAGCTCTTTGTCGGCGGCATCGCCCAGTAGCACGATGCTCTCCTCCAGCTCTTCCGAAAGGTGTTGGGCACTCTGTGCATTGTGGTCAATAATTTTCACTTCGCGGTCATGCTCAATGGAGCTGGCAAGACTGGTGCCGATGTTGCCGCCGCCCACCACCATGATGCGGTTGTAGGGACGGTCGCGGCGGCGCAGTTCGCTCATCACCTGGCGGATGTGCTCGCGTGCAGCAATGAAGTGAACCTCGTCGTCGACCTCAATGATGGTGTCTTTTTTCGGCAGAATGGGGCGTCCCTTGCGGAAGATGGCGACAAAGCGCATATCGACATCGGGCATATGGTCGCGAATATTCTGTAGCTCATGGCCGACCAGTGGGCCGCCATAGTAGGCGCGTACGGTCACTAGCTGCACCCGGCCATCGGCAAAGTCGAGCACCTGAAGTGAGCCGGGAAGGTCGAGTAGCTTGCGGATGTAGTCGGTCACCACCTGTTCGGGGCTGATCAGCATGTCGACCGGGGCGCTCTCCTGCTGGAACAGCTCCTGGCGCTCCAGATACTCCGAGGCGCGAACCCGGGCGATCTTGTTGGGGGTGTTGAAGAGGGTTGAGGCGACCTGACAGGCGACGATATTGACCTCATCACTATCAGTTACTGCCAGCAGCATCTCTGCATTTTCAGCACCGGCCTGGGACAAAATCTTGGGGTGGGAGGCGTGGCCGACTACAGTGCGAATGTCGAGGCGATCCTGTAGGTTGTGCAGGGTCTCACTGTCGAGGTCGACCATGGTGACATCGTTGGACTCTCCGGCCAGATTCTCCGCGACGGAAGAGCCGACCTGACCTGCACCGAGAATGATGATGTTCATGGGGAGTTATCCGCTTGGGAGGTTCTTGGGGTCGATCCCCAGCGCCTTCATTTTACGATAGAGGTTGGTGCGCTCCACGCCTGCGCGCTCCGCGGTCTGTGACACATTGCCGTTGGTATCGATCAAGTGGTGGAGTAGATAGTCATGTTCATAGCGCTCTCTTGCCGCTTTCAGTGGCAGGTTATAGCTGTCGCGGGCGGCGGGCGCAGTTGTGGCGCTGGTCTCTGCAGCACCCCCTTGGGCGAGCATTGGGCCGACCTCTTCCTGGGTGACCTCTTCGCTACTGCCCATGATCAGCAGTCGTTGCACCAGATTTTTCAGCTCAAGGATATTGCCGGGCCAGCTGTACTGTCGTAGTTGGTTGATGGCTGCCATCGAGAAGTTTCGATAGGGGAGGGCTAACTGGCGGTTGAAGTGGTCGACATAGTAGTGGAGCAGATCGACCACATCTTCCGGGCGCTCACGTAGCGGGATGATCTGTAGTGGGACCACATTGAGGTGGAAGTAGAGATCTTCCCGGAAGCGCCCCTGCGCCACCTCTTCGACCAGATTTTTCTGGGTGGAGGCGATGATGCGGAAGTGGGGCTCGATGGGTTCATGGCCCCCAATGCGGAGGAAGCTGCCGGCCTCCAGTGCGCCAATCAATCGAGTCTGGGTCTCCAGTGGCATATCGCCGATCTCTTCCAGAAACAGTGTTCCCTGATTGGATTGCTCCAGTCGTCCGTAGTGAATCTGGCCATCAGACTCGCTGCCGAATAGCTCCATATTGGTGTTTTCGGCGGCGATAGATCCCATTGGCACCACAATAAAGGGGCCACTCTGCTGGGCGCTGTGATGGTGGATATAGCGGGCGAACAGCTTTTTGCCGGCACCGGCTTCGCCTGTGATGAGTACGGGGGCACCATGCTGGGCGATGCGTTCGGCATGCTCTTTGAGCTGAGAGAGCTGTGCGCTCTTGCCAGTGGGTTCGGTGATGGCGTGGCTACTCACTTGCTGCAGGGTGAGGTTCTCTTGCTTGAGGCGGGAGGCCTTCAGGGCGTTGTTGATGGTCAGCAGCAGCTTGGCCAGAGAGAGGGGTTTCTCGAGAAAATCATAGGCGCCCAGGCGGGTTGCCTCAACAGCGGTCTCGACGGTGCCATGGCCCGACATCATGATGATCGGTAGCTCCTCGGCATTCTCCTCTGAGCCCCACTCCTTGAGTAGGGTGATGCCATCGATGTCTGGCATCCAGATGTCGAGCAGAATCAGATCGGGGCGTCGGTTCTGGTGGGCGGTGCGAGCAGAGGCGCCATCCTGTGCGGTCTCCACCTCAAACCCCTCATCCTCTAGAATCTCCTGCACGGTGGAGCGGATCTCCGGTTCATCATCCACCACCAGTACGTAGGGCCTCATGACTGCTCCTCAGTTTGTTGTAAGGGTAGATTCAGTTCAAAGCAGCTTCCCTGTTCCGAGCTGGTCAGCTCGATGGTGCCGTTATGTTCGTCAATCATCCGTTTCACAATCGCCAATCCTAATCCGGTTCCCTTCGGTTTGGTAGTGGCGTAGGGTTCAAAGATCCGCGAACGCATCTCCTCGTCAATGCCGCTGCCATTATCGCAGATTTTGATTTGCAGCGACTCTTCGTTGGCAACCGCAGAGACGGTGACTTCGGCAACACACGTCTCGCCGCAGGACTCGAGTCCGTTTTTGATCAGATTGTTGAGGATCTGTCGCAGGCGATCGTTGTCCGCCTCCAGAACAGGGAGTGCTCCTCGGATCGAGAGCTGGATGTGGTCAGGGTGCTGGGCATGGAAGAGGTCGACCGCCTCTTGCAGCAGGGTAGTTGGATTGAAGCTTGAGAGCTTCATCTTCGGTGCACGTGCATAATCGGAGAAGGCCTGCACCATCCGTTTCAATGTGTCGACCTGCTGGATGATGGTGTGAGTGGCGCGATTAAGGACAGCGCCCTCCTCCTCATCCATCTTGGAGAGGTAGCGGTGGCGCAGCCGATCTGCAGAGAGTTGAATCGGGGTTAGCGGATTCTTGATCTCATGGGCGAGTCGGCGAGCGACCTCGCTCCATGCGGCATTCTTCTGTGCGGAGACTAGCTGGGTCACATCATCAAAGACCATCACATACCCCTCCAGCTGCCCCCCCTCAGAGAGTGAGCTGCCACGACAGAAGAGGTGTCGGATCCCACGGGAGGTGGTGATGGTGAGGGAGTCGGTCCACTCCTCCTCTCCGGCCTGAACGTGACCACGCAGCGCCTGAATCAGTGGTTGGGTGATGGGGTTGTGCTGTGCAATGACCCCGATGGGTGTGCCAGGGGTGGGCGTGATGCGGCTGTCGAGGATATTACAGGCGGCATTGTTGACTCGATCCAGGCGACGCTGGGAGTCGAGCACAATCACCCCGGAGGAGAGGTGAGAGAGGATCCCTTCCAGCCATGAATTCTGGTGTTCGATCACCTGCCGGCTCTGCTGTAGATTCTGGTGGGTGTGGTCCAGATTGATCACCATGTCGTTGAAGGACTGTACCAGGAACCCCAAGTCATCATGAGAGGCGTGGGGGATCGGTTTGTTGTAGACGCCGGCCGCTACGGAGCGGGTTCCTTGCGCCAGCTGATGGATTGGTGCGGTGAGGCGACGGGTGGAGTAGAAGGCAAACCAGAGCGCGGTGAGTAGCGAGAGTAGCAGCAACAGGATGAAGGTGATGTTGTAGACCGTATTGCGCTGATCATCCAGATAGAGCCGTTTCTTGTTACGCATGACCGCATCGCTGATCTTTTTCTGCCCCAGTTCCAGCTGCTTGGGGATCGAATAGAAGGTGGAGAGGACGCGGCTCTCTCCTCCCTCAGATTGATAGTTGTGGACCGGGATGACGATATGGAGAATCTGGTCCAGCTCCTCATGCCCCTGCTCTTTGTGGTAGTCGAGCCCCTGTTGAATCTGGTTCAGAATCAGAGGGTCCAGTGGTTTGGGGACCAATTCTGGCTCAGAGAGCAGACTGCTGAACCCGATCTGGTTGCCAGAGAAGTCGTAGAGCACCAGCTCCATCGCCTTGCTCTCTTCGCGGGCCTCCTCCAGCACCAGATCTACCATGCTGCGCGGGGAGGCGGAGAGGTTGCGGCCCAGCTCATAAAGGTT
>CAZKCT010000019.1:23519-33192 GCA_964551545.1 uncultured Piscirickettsiaceae bacterium
GCCCCAATTTGGATGGTGTGCCAGCCACTATCAAGTTTCCACTCTGGCCAGAGCCAAGGGGTATAGACATAAGGGCGGATCAGCCCTGGCAGGGCTGATGAGTCGAGTGAGGAACGGATCTTTGCCTGATACGGTTTCCCCTCTTTGAGCAGGGATTTCTCTACGCTCAGCGCGTCATGGCGCATCTCCATTCGGCTGAGGGCCTGTTCCAGCGTGTCGTAGGTGCCATGGCTCTTATTATTCAGGCTCACCAGATAGTAACGATTATTGAATGCTCGATAGCTGAGGACGAAGCGGTGGCTGTTCTCCTGAATGGTGCGGGCTGTTTCCCAAAATGGGACCTCTTCCTCCAGTGCATACTCGGTGACAAAGACCAGTGGGATGCCATTTTTCACGGCGTCGACCACTCCATCTTCAAGCTGATAGGAGAACTGGGCATGAATCAGATAGTGGTGGTCGGTTTCACGGATCTCCGGATGGGTTACGGTGATTCCGGCCTGTGCGGTGAGCACTGGAAGCAGGATTAGAAACAGCAGAAGCGGGGTGCGCATCCTCATGTCGAATCGGGCGTCTCTACCTTCCGTAATAGGGCATAGTAGAATCCATCCATGCCACAGCTACCGGGCAGGAACTGGATGCCGGTACTGATGGTTTCGGCACAGGGGTGATCGATGGAAACCACGGAGGCATCATGGTGGTGCGCCAGAAATGGTTCGATCTGTGCCTCGTTCTCATCAGAAAAGATGGAGCAGGTGGCATAGAGCAGTGTTCCCCCCGGTTTCAGTAGCGCCCAACAGTTCTCAAGAATAGCAGATTGGGTGTCGACCAGCGTGGCGATATCCCCCTTGCGGCGCAGTAGTTTGATGTCAGGATTGCGACGGATCACCCCGCTGGCACTGCAGGGGGCATCGATCAGAATACGGTCGAAGGGTTTTCCGTCCCACCAGGAGCGCTCTGCAGCGTCTCCTTGTCGCAGTGTCGCTTGTCGATTGATGCGCTGTAGATTTTCCTCAATACGCTGCAGTCGCTCCTGGTCATGGTCGAGGGCCACCAGCTCTGCAAGGTCGGGTTGCTGCTCCAGTAGATGCATGGTTTTTCCACCGGGGGCAGCGCAGGCATCGAGGATGCGCTCACCGGGCTGTGGATCGAGCAGGCGGGCGCTCTGCTGGGGGGCCTCATCCTGGACGGAGGCCACTCCCTGCTCAAAGCCTGGGAGCTGTGCCACAGGAACGCCACGACTCAAGGTGATGGCAGTCGGGGTGTGTACTGAGGCAGTTGCGTTGATTCCAGCACTTTTTAGCTGCTGCAGGTAGTCGTGGGCCGTGATGTGCTGCGGATTGGTACGCAAAGTCATGGGAGGACGTTTCCCGTTCTCCTCCAGAATGGTGCGCCACTGCTGCGGCCAGTCGTTGCGTATCCGTTGCACCATCCAGTCGGGGTGGTTGTTTTTTTCGGCCAGCGTTTTTTTCGGGGCACTGGTGATGGGCTCCTGCTCCCGCTGAAAACGTCGCAGCACGGCATTGATCACCCCACGAGCCCACTCTTTGCCCAAGGATGCGGTTGCCCCAACTGTTTCGGAGAGTACGGCATGGTCCGGAGTTCGCATGTAGTGAAGTTGATAAAGCCCTCCCAGTAGCAGTGCATGGAGGTCATGATCTTTCTTGCGGAATGGTTTTTTCAGCAGCTGTTTGGCCAGACCATCCAGCTCATAGTAGTGGCGTAATACCCCATAGCTGATCTCCTGAGCCAATGCGCGATCCGCAGGCTCCAGGTTGTGCGTAGCCTTCGGTAGCGTGGCAGCGAGGGAGTGGTGGGAGAGGACGCCGGCAACGGCACGGGCAGCGGCCGCGCGAGGATTCCAGGATTGGGGCATATCAGCAGGGTGCTAAGGTGTGGTTCATGAAAACTGGAGTCCACTCTCTTTCAGCTGTGGGCGTGCATTGAGAAAATCGGAGACAGCCATTGAGCGCTTTCCGGGGAGTTGTAGTTCGAGTACCCGCAAGGTGCCGTCTCCTGTTGTGATATCAATGCCCTCCGCAGAGATGGCGCTGCTCTGTCCTGGCGCGCCTTGTGCAGGCGTTGTGGAGAGCGCTGCACGCCGGATGCGAACGACATCCCCGTTCCATGTCGTTTGTGCCACGGGCCAGGGATTGAATGCGTTGATTTTGCGGAGAATTGCCGTTGCAGGCGTGCCCCAGTCGATGGTTGCCTCTGCTTTGTTGAGTTTCTCGGCGTAGGTCACCTCAGCCTCACCCTGTGGCTCGGGACGCAGGGTGTTCGCCTCAATCTGTTCGATGGTGGTGAGCAGTGCCGCCGCACCCAATGTGGCGAGCCGATCATGGAGAGACTGTGCGTTGTCCTCGGATGAGATAGGTGTGGTTACCTTGTGGAGCATATGGCCCGTATCGAGCCCCTCATCCATCTGCATGATGGTGACACCACTCTCCGCATCCCCCTCAAGAATTGAGCGCTGAATCGGTGCAGCGCCACGCCAGCGCGGGAGCAGGGAGGCGTGGATATTGAGGCATCCATGCTTTGGGGCGTCGAGCACTGCTTTGGGCAGAATCAGCCCGTAGGCAACCACCACCATTAGATCTGCATCGAGTGTCTGCAGCTTTTCCTGCTCCTCGGGATCGCGCAGAGTGCCGGGTTGGAAAACCGGAATTCCGGCCTCCTGTGCACGCTCTTTGACGGGGCTTGCTCGTAGTTTGCGTCCACGTCCGGCAGGGCGATCAGGCTGGGTGTAGACCCCGATGACCTCATGCGGCGCGTCAATCAGTGCATTCAGGGCAGCAACCGAAAAATCAGGAGTTCCAGCAAAGAGGATCTTCATGAGCGTGGGTTACATCGTCTCTTTGGCTTGTTTTGCCAATTTGGTGCGAATGCGCTGCTGTTTGAGTCGGGAGAGGTGGTCCACAAACAGTTTTCCATCCAGATGCTCCAACTCATGTTGGATACAGATGGCGAGAATGCCATCCGCTTTCAGTTCAAACGGCATCCCTTCACGATCCAGAGCCTTGACGGTCACTTGCTCTGCCCGTTTGACCGACTCATAAATGCCGGGGACAGAGAGGCACCCCTCCTCATGCTCCTCTACGCCATCAGAGGTGATAATTTCCGGGTTGATGAGACAGAGCGGCTCATTTTTCTCTTCCGAGACATCAATCACCACAATACTGCTGGGTTCATTGACCTGAATGGAGGCGAGGCCGATGCCTGGCGCGGCATACATGGTTTCAAACATGTCATCGACCACTTTTCGAATCTCATCGGTGACCTCCGTCACGGCGATGCTTTTTTTGCGGAGGCGGGCGTCCGGGTGTTTCAGAATTTCCAACAGTGCCATAATCGTTGTTTCATGAAGTTACGTCGTGCGATGATAACGCAAATGGATCGGCAAATGATAATGGAGGGGGCGCGATGAGCGGGTCGATTGCGGCATGGTTGATACTTCACCATACCCCCACGGTAGGACCGGTGACCTTTCTCAAGGCACTCGACTACTTTGGTGCCCCAGAGGCGGTGTTGGCCAGCAGTTCGGCGCAACTTCGCGGAAGTGGACTGTTTCGTCAGCCAGCGCTCGATTTTCTGGCGCAGACAGAAGCGCAGCAGGTAGCGACCATTGAGCCAGACCTGCGCTGGCTGGAAGAGGAGGGCGCTCATCTGCTCACGCTCTCGGATGAGCGTTATCCATCGTTACTGAAAGAGATTACTGATCCGCCGCCACTCTTATATGTACGGGGAGATGTCGATCTGCTGTCGATGCCACAGCTGGCGATGGTGGGAAGCCGCAACCCGGATCGCCCAGGGCGGGAGACGGCGCATGATTTTGCTCGCAGGCTGGCGGCAGCCGGGATGGTTGTCACCAGCGGCATGGCATTGGGAATTGATGCCGAGGCGCACCGTGGGGCGCTGCAGGGTGGGGCGACCATTGCGGTCACCGGTACTGGACTGGACCGGGTCTACCCGGCAAAGCATCGAGAATTGGCCCATGAAATTGCCGTGCAGGGGGCCATTATCTCGGAGCTGGCCATTGGCAGCGAGCCACGACCCGAGAACTTTCCTCGCAGAAACCGTATTATCAGTGGCCTCTCTCTGGGAACTTTGGTGGTGCAGGCAGCCAAGAAGAGTGGCTCCCTGATCACCGCGCGCCTGGCGATGGAGCAGGGGCGAGAGGTGTTTGCGATTCCCGGATCGATCCACAATCCACTGGCGCGAGGTAGCCATCTGCTGATTCGCCAGGGCGCAAAGCTGGTGGAGACGACAGAGGATATTGTTGAGGAACTGGGGGGGATGTTTCATTTGCTGGAGTCTCAACTGGAGGAGCAGGTGGGGCACGACGAGTCTCTGGAATCAGAACTGGAGCCGGAAATGGTGCGCGTATTGGAGGTGGTTGGGCATGAATCAATGTTGGTTGATGAGGTGGTTTCACTTTCTGGATTGACGGCAGAGGCAGTTTCCTCGATCATTATGCGCCTCGAAATTCTGGGAGAGGTTGCCTCCGCGCCTGGCGGTCGGGTAACGCGTCTCCACTAACGGACTGAAAAAATAGATAAAGGTGACATCTGTCCCTCAACTGGATCCATATAGAGTGAGTAAGAATCTTGTCATTGTAGAGTCACCGGCCAAGGCCAAGACCATTGAGAAATTCCTCGGTGAGGGGTTCTCGGTGATGTCGAGCTACGGCCATGTCCGCGACCTGCCGGGCAAGGGGATGGCGGTCGACATTGAGAATAACTTCGAGCCCACCTACGAGGTGAGCGAAGACAAGACCAAGGTGATCAATGAGCTCAAGCGGGCCACCAAAAAAGCCGAGATGGTCTGGCTCGCATCGGATGAGGACCGCGAAGGAGAGGCCATTGCCTGGCATCTGGAGCAGGTATTGGGGCTGAATGAAAACAATAGCCAACGCATTGTTTTCCATGAGATTACCAAGCCAGCCATTCTGGCAGCAATCGAGAGTCCACGTGACATCAACCGCGATCTGGTGAACGGGCAGCAGGCGCGTCGTATCCTCGACCGACTGGTCGGTTTCGAGTTGTCGCCGGTGTTGTGGAAGAAGATTCAGACAGGCCTCTCTGCCGGCCGCGTACAGTCGGTTGCGGTACGTATCGTGGTTGAGCGGGAGCGTGAAATTGATGCCTTTGAGCCGGTCTCCTCCTTCAAGGTGACTGCCCAGCTCACCAATGGTGAAGGCACCAAACTTGAGGCTAAGCTCCCCAAAGATCGACAAGGAATTGAGGATGCGGAAGATTTCCTCAGCCGGGTGAAGGGTGCGGATTACACCATTCGCAAGATCGAGAAGAGGCCAGCCAGCCGCTCACCGCGTGCGCCATTTACCACCTCGACCCTGCAGCAGGAGGCGTCACAGCGCTTAGGATTCTCGGTCCGTCAGACCATGATGGTGGCGCAGCGTCTCTATGAGGCGGGCAAGATCACCTATATGCGTACCGATTCGGTCAACCTCTCCGATCTGGCCCATGCGCAGGCGGAGGCCATGATCCAGAAAAATTACGGTAGTGAGTATGCGCAGCAACGTCACTACAAGACCAAAGCAGCTGGGGCGCAGGAGGCACATGAGGCGATTCGCCCCACCGATCTAAGTAAGTCGACGACCAAGGGTGAGAAGAACGAACAGCGTCTCTATGAGCTGATCTGGCAGCGCACGATTGCTTCGCAGATGTCCGATGCCCGTTTTGAACGCACTACGGCCACCATCGATATCTCCAGTGTTGAAGAGCACTTGGTGGCGAAAGGGGAGATCCTCACCTTTGAGGGCTTTCTCAAGGTCTATCAGGATCGTGGAAAAGAGGATGCCAAGCGTCTGCCTAATATCAGTGAGGGCGAGCAGTTTGGTCTGGCAGTGATGCGTGCGCAGGAGTCCTTCACTCGTCCACCCGCCCGCTTTACCGAGGCGAGTCTGGTGAAGAAGCTGGAAGAGCTGGGGATCGGCCGTCCATCGACTTACGCGCCCACTATTTCGACCATCCAGAATCGTGGTTATGTCAGTCGCGGTGAACAGGAGGGGCGTGAACGGTTGGTACGGATTTTGGCCCTGCATGGGGATGAAATCGCCAACGAAGACAAGACCGAGATGACCGGCTCTGACAAGGGCAAGCTGATCCCGCAGGACATTGCCGGAGTGGTGACCGATTTCTTGGTTAAATATTTCTCTGAGATTATCGACTACAACTTTACCGCGCGGGTAGAGGGGGAGTTTGATGAGATCGCGATGGGCAAGCTGGAGTGGCGGGAGATGTTGGAGCGCTTCTATGGTCCGTTCCATAAAGATGTAGAGGGCTCTGCCGATATCTCGCGAGAAGAGGCCTCGCAGACTCGTCAGCTGGGTATCGATCCGAAAACGGGTCGCCCGGTCAGCGTCAAGATTGGCCGTTTTGGCTCCTATGCGCAGATCGGTACCCGCGACGATGAAGAGAAGCCGCTCTTCGCAGGCCTGCGTCCTGACCAGCGTAAAGATACCGTTACGCTGGAGGATGTATTGCCACTGTTTGAGCTGCCACGGCAGCTGGGAAGTACCCCCGATGGGGAGGTGGTCATGGTCAATACGGGGCGTTTTGGTCCCTATGCGGGCTTTGTCGATGAGATGGTGCGCGACCATCTGGAGGCCAATCCGGTCAAGGGGATCGATCTGGTGGCACAGAACGTCTCCATCGAGCCGGAAGATCCACACACCATTGAGCTGGAGCGAGCCACCGAATTTGTCGAGCAGAAGAAGGCGAGCGACCAAGAGAAGGAGATTCGTCTGTTTGAAGGATCCCCAGTTCAGGTGCTGGATGGGCGCTGGGGGCCGTTTATTACCAACGGTTTCAAGAACGTCAAGCCCCCTGCTGACACCGATCCCGCCTCGTTGACGCTGGAGCAGTGCCAGGCGTTGCTGGACGCGAGTGAGAAGGAGCGTAAGCGCCTCTCTAAACAGTTCCACGGTGGTGGCTTCACGCTGTTGCGGGAGTCGGCTTCTGCCCCCAATGCCACCTTGAAGGTGAAAGAGGGTAAAGAGGCGAAGGCGCTGGAGATTGTCGAGGCACTGGAGAATGCGGGCAAATCGATTCGGCTGATCTCGGCCAACGGTGCCGCTGCAATTCGTGCTGCCGAGAAGCGTGCGGTTACGGCAGCGGCCAAGAAAAAAGCGGCGCCTAAGAAAAAGGCCGTCAAGAAAAAGGCCGTGAAGAAAAAAGCGGCAAAGAAGAAAACAGCCAAGAAAAAGGCGGCCAAAAAGAAGGCGTAGCACATCCACTGCACGCCGTAGTTCCTGAACCTCAAGGCAAAGCAAATGAGCAGACAAACAGAATCTCAACCGAAAGTAGGCGTCATCATGGGATCTTCCTCCGACTGGGAGACGATGAAGCATGCTGCCGATACGTTGGAGCGTTTGGGAGTGCCTCACGAGGTCGAGGTGGTCTCTGCTCATCGTACCCCCGATAAACTCTTCGCCTACGCAGAGAGTGCCTCTGAAAGAGGATTGGAGGTCATTATCGCCGGTGCAGGTGGCGCAGCCCATCTTCCGGGCATGGTCGCCGCGAAAACAGCGGTACCTGTGTTGGGGATTCCGGTGCAGTCCAAAGCGCTCAATGGCATGGACTCGCTCCTCTCGATCGTACAGATGCCTGCAGGGATTCCAGTCGGCACACTGGCCATCGGGCGTGCCGGGGCCATCAATGCTGCATTGCTGGCGGCGAGCATTGTGGGGAACCATGATGAAGCTGTGCGTCAGGCACTGGATGATTTCCGTAAAACACAAACTGAGACCGTACTGGCCAACCCTGATCCAAGGGCTCAGGGATGATCATTGGCGTTGTTGGTGGCGGACAGCTGGCAAGGATGATGGCGCTGGCTGGCATCCCGCTCGGCATGCGCTTTATCTTTCTCGATCCCGCAGAAGATGCATGTGCCACACCATTGGGCGAACATCTGTGGGGTGCCTATGATGATGAGGCACTGCTCAATGAGCTCGCCGAGAGGGCCGATGTGGTCACCTACGAGTTCGAGAACGTGCCAGCATCGGCGATTGCTATATTGTCTCAGAAGGTAGATGTCTTTCCCTCCGAACAGGCGCTTGCGACTGCGCGGGATCGGATGAACGAAAAAACATTGTGCCGGGACTTGGGAATTCCTACAGTCCCTTTTGCTGCCATCGATACGCTGGAGGCGCTGCAACAGGCAGTGGAAACCATTGGTCTGCCTGCCATCCTCAAGACCCGAACCATGGGATACGATGGGAAGGGGCAGGCGCTGTTGCGTGAGCCAGCGGATATGGCCGCTGCATGGAGTGAGCTGGGTGGTGTCCCTCTGGTTTTGGAAGGGTTTGCCCACTTTCAGCGTGAAATCTCCATTATCAGTGTGCGCAGTCGCAGTGGCGAGATTCGCTACTACCCCCTCTCTGAGAACCACCATCGTGATGGCATTCTCGATACGGCACACAGTCTGCCCGATGACCCCAAACAGTCGATGGCAGAGGGGCTGGCAAAGCGCATTCTGGAGGAGCTGAACTACGTGGGTGTCATGGCGCTCGAACTGTTCGATACGGCAGAGGGGTTGCTGGTCAATGAAATGGCACCCCGTGTCCACAACTCCGGTCACTGGACCATCGAGGGGGCTGAGACGAGTCAGTTTGAAAACCACATCAGGGCGGCCGCCAACCTGCCGCTCGGCAGCACCGAGGCGGTTGGTTACGCTAAAATGGTCAACTTTATAGGTGCGGTTCCGGCGTCTGCTGAAACACTCTCCTCAGCGGGGGCGCACCTGCATGACTACGACAAAGCGCCACGTGAAGGGCGCAAGGTGGGTCATGTGACCTACTGGTCGGTGGATCCATTCAAGTAGAGCAGTCAACCGTACCAGTCTCTCTTCAGGCCAATAGATTGTTGCGGCAGCGCAGGAGAAATACCAGACTGCACATCACGCCGGAATGTTAGAACAAGAACAAGGGATTGTGTATAGTTCCAGTGTAAGTTACCTCATGACAAGGAGCTTGTTTTGCCTACAATATCCATGTTCTACGGGATCATCATTCGGATGTACTATGCCCCCAGCGAACACCCGCCCCCTCATTTTCATGTCTACTATGGAGAGTTCAGAGCCACTGTAGATATTCGCACTTGCGAGATGATGGATGGAAAGTTACCGACCAAGCAACAGAAATTGGCTCTCGCATGGGCTGAACTGCATCAGGAAGAGCTTATGGCTGACTGGGATTTACTTATGAATGGTGAAGAGCCTTTTAAGATACAGCCACTACAGTAAACAATATTATGAATTACCCATCTGTAAAAGGGGCATCCCCAACAAATGATTATCAAATTAATATTGAGTTTGATAATGGGGAGTGCGGGATACTGGATATGAAACCTTATCTCTCATTTGGGGTATTCAGCCGGATCAAAAAACCAGAGGCATTTAACAAGATAAAGATTGCTTTCGATACCATCGAGTGGGAGAACGGGGTAGATCTTGACCCTGAGTTTGTCTACAGAAAATGCCGGAAGTTAAAATGTGAGAATTGACCCTGTTTTCTTGGAGTAGGAGGTTGGGTGATGTTGAATGTTAGATCCGGTACCGGGTGTTCATCTTATCGAAGCAGGACGGTGGCAGTTAACAAAGCAACATTTGTATCGATACAGCAGGAGCAGGGAGGGGCTGGATGATGTTGGAATGT
>CAZKCT010000020.1:0-33138 GCA_964551545.1 uncultured Piscirickettsiaceae bacterium
ATTTGCTGTCAGAGTTACCTCGAGCCCATTCTGCGTCATCAATATCTGAGCAGGCGGACTCTCGAGCAACTTATCGAACACGAGATAGATCGCCAGCATCGTCAATCCGACGTAAAGGAGGTTCTTCATGGAACTGGTCTTTTCAATTTCATATGAAGCGCGAGGGTAGCAGTTGAGTATCGCGACCTCAAATAGAGACATCTAACGCTCTTATACAGTCCTATCTTTGATAGTACCGCCTCACCCATTGCTCGCTGCTCTGGATGCACCACTCTATCAACTCATTGTTTCTCGCGGTCGGTGTACAAAGCTTATATGGATTGGGCCGGATGCCAACACGCCATAGATCCAAACGATCAGCATCCCAGCACGTAGCCACCGTATCATCACCTGGCTCATTACCGCCTGTTGTATGCTCAGCGCATGCCCACTCAAGTAATTCAAACTCAGATGGAGAAGCTGGGAACGCCCCCCTCTTCCAGAACTTGTACGCCTGCTGTGCGCCTCGTTCTCCATGGAACTCATCCCACCCCTCATTCATTCGAAGAGAGTCATGAAATAGAGCAAACAGCTCAACAACCTTACGGTTTCCACCACTGCGATTGGATAGTATCAGACCATTTCTTCTTACTCTCATCCAGTGAGCAGTGCCATGCAAACCTCTTGAGTCAAGGGGATACTGCGTGACGACCTGCTGGATAAGTTCAGGAGTTAGAACACCTGTAGGCTTACACTGAAGATCGATCTCATCAATCGTAAACGCATCAACTGGAACGTTACCAGGGCATTGATCAAGTCGCTTGTAGTTGTACTCAGGGCCAAGGTCTTCAATGATGATCTTATCGATCATCGAGGACCTCATGCTTCCTTGCATCAACTTCAAGCGGTGCATTGCGATACCCAAATGCATTCACCTGTCGAAGGTATTTCTCCAGAAACAGCTCTAGTGAACCGGACTCCTCATATTGGTGGACATGCCTGAATTCATGCTGAAGCAGTCGATCTGTCACCCTTCCCTCTTTGACAACAATTGAGTGCCCTACGGTGATACCAATCGTTCTCGGTGTGAAGATACCGATCTCATCTGACATCTCTCGAAGCATCGGTCCTGCAGGCATCGGCATCTCATCTACCACCTGGACGCGTATAAGGTCTGGTCGAACAACACCAACTGAACGAGCGACATCGACCCCATACTCTTTGAGCGCCCTACCTTGTAGGGCAACACGCTCCTCCAGCTTCTGCGCCCAACGCACAGCTAGTGGCAACATCATCTCCATGTCGTCTTGAGGCAGCATGATCAGGAGTAAAGCTCGTCATCGCTACCAACCTGAGTATCTAAGACCCTGAGTTCAACACTTGGGTTATGCCCCAGGTCCCGCAGGTTCCGGACTGCATTTCTACCCATACCCCCGATTCCAACCACCAGGATATTGGCACCAGGCCTTTGCATAAACTTGCGCACAGCATCTGCCAGCACATTTTCTCGACGTTCAAGGCGCGCTCGATCTGACTCATCTGGTGGCGCTTCGGTAAAGACAATCGTCATTGATGATCTCCATTTCCGATTTGAGTTGGAGATCTATGATATGAAGCCATAACGACAAACACTGTCGCTAAACAGTTTCAGGTAATGTAGGAATAGTGCGCTTTCTTAATAATCGACGTGAGATCGAGTGTTAGACTCAGAACTTATGTAAACATCCGGCACCAGATCTAACATTCCAGCACCCCACAAGCGCTAGACTCATAGACCTGAACTGTCATATGTTACCGGGTCAATTACTGGCTGAGAGGTTACTAAATTAGGCAACGACTAACTTACAACCCAGAGCCTCAATGATCTTGCTGACGGTCTCAAACCGTGGGTTACCGTCATCAGAGAGGGACTTGTAGAGACTGGCCCGGGTCACACCGGCCTGACGCGCCACCTCACTCATTCCCTTGGCTCTGGCCGCAATGTTCAGGGCATGAATCAGATCAGAAGGGGTACCAGTATTGGCCACCTCTTTGATGAACTCCTGAACATCCTCCTCTGTTTCGAGGTGCTCTGCAATATCGAATATCGTTGTCTCTATAGTCATCGCTCTACTCCAGTTCACTCAACAGGGTTTTCGCCTTTTCAATATCCCGACTCTGGGTGGATTTGTCGCCACCTCCCAGCAAGAGAACCATTCTCCCATTGCGGATGGTGTAATAGATTCTCAGTCCACCACCAAAAAACAACCGCAACTCAGACAGCTCTCCACTAACCGATTGATGGTCTCCAAAATTGCCATTTTCAATACGGGCCAATACCTTGCGTTTAGCGACTGGATCTTTCAAACTCTTGAACCACTGATTGAACGCCTTGGTACTGTGGATTTCATATTCCACACCCCCTAACTGCATCCTACAGAATACACTATTGCAAGCCGTTACCCGCCTGACGAATCGCTCAAAATCTACCGAAACAGCATAAAAGTAGTACCATCAGGAATAGTTTCAGGAGACCACAAACAGTAACAACACAATGATTATGCAGTCTTTATAAGAAACACGCATGACGTGCAGTAGCAGAATTTAGAATAGATGTGCATAGATACCAAAACCAGACCAACGAACCAAAATCATCCCGCCACTATGAACAACATCCGCCCCTACCGCAACTGGTCTCCCCAACTTGATGAGAGTGTCTATATCGACCCCTCTGCCCAGGTGATTGGGCGTACCACCATCGGCCAGGACAGCTCCGTCTGGCCGATGGTTGCGGTGCGCGGTGATGTCAATTTCATCAAGATTGGGGAACGCACCAATATTCAGGATAACAGCGTGCTCCATGTAGCGCGCCCCACCGAGCACAATACCGAGGGGTTTGCGCTGATTATTGGCGATGATGTCACTGTCGGGCATGGCGCCATCCTGCACGCCTGCACCATCGGCCACCGCAACCTGATCGGCATGGGGGCAAAAGTGCTTGATGGCGCAGTATTGGGAGATGACCTGCTACTGGCCGCAGGAAGTCTGGTCCCACCGGGAAAACAGCTGGAGGGGGGCTACCTCTGGCGCGGCACCCCTGCCGTCAAGGCACGTCCCCTCACAGATGAGGATATCCGTTTTCTCAAAGCCTCAGCCGAACACTATGTCCGGCTGAAGGATGAGTATCTGACAGGTTTCTGAATTCGACTTATTCGCTAAAGAAGCGGCGCTGGACCTCTTCCATCAGCGTATCCCCACTGAAGTGGGCTCGCTGCACCAGCTCCCAGAAATAACGATAGGTAGCACGATCATGCAGTTCACCGGCATACTGGATTGGTCCCCAGTCCATATCCTGCGCCGCAATGAGAATATGTTGCGCATCTTCCAGCTCTGAAAAGTCCGGTTTCATCGCATCCACAATACTCTGGATCTGTGTGGGGTAGATGCTCCACATGCGCATGAAGCCAAATTCGTTACGAGCACGAGAGGCGTCCAGATAGGTCTGGTACGGGTTCTTCAGGTCCAGTGTTACGTTATGCGCCGGGATTACATTATTGGAGAGGGCCGCCTGTGCCAGCTCTGCCTTGGCGCGTGCAATCAGCTTATGTTCAAACTGACCGGGGCTACGCATGTTGATTGCAGGGATCGCGCCCTGATAGCCACTGACAAAATCCATCAGACCGAAGTCGAGCACCTGCAGCCATGGCAAGGTCGCCAGCTTGTGGACATCACCCAGTGCGCCATGGGTCTCTATCAGTACATGGATCGGAATCTCGCGTTCAATGCCAGAGGCTTTGCACTTGGCCTGAATGTACTCCACCATCTCCAGCGTATTCTCATAGGCGTTGGTCTTCGGAATGGTGATGTAGGCCAGCTTCTCACCGGCACCCGGGACCAGAATATCGACATCCTGTTTCCAGTCAGGGTGGGAGTAGTCGTGGATACGGGTGCCGGCCATGCCGTACTTGTTGGCCTCGGAGTTGACCATGCGGACGATCATCTCGGCGTGCTCCACCTCTTTGCCCGCCTGTGCGCCATCTTCGCAATCACAGGTGATATCAAAAATGGGGCCGAACTTCTCCTGCATCTGCATCGCCTTACCGATCAGCTTTTCGCTACCGGCAAAGTGTTCACAGCTGGGGATAATGGGGAGAGATTTCCCGGATTCAAAGAGCGCGTCGTTTGGATGGATCATGATGTTTTCCTTTGATCAATATTGTTACTGTTTTCTTGGGACGATGACGGTGTAGTCAAGATCGAGGACAACATACGGCTGGTACTTTCCGTCCTCGTCTTTGACCGATTCCACTTCGTCCGGCGTGATATTTTTCAGGCCATAGCTGCGTAACCTGAGCAACCCTACATCTTTACGGCTGTGCTCAATCACATCGACCACCTCAGTGAAACAGTAGATGGTATCGCCAGCAAAGGTGGGATTGGCATGGGTGCCACCGTTGATGGCGTACATCCACATCGCGTTGCCCAGACCATTGAAAGAGATGCTGCGGCAGAGTGAGATCACATGGCCGCCATAGATGAGGCGCTCTCCCATACGGGAGGACTTCATCATGTGATCGTCAAAATGGAGCTTGGCGTTGTTCTGGTAGAGCTTGGTTGCCAGCGTGTGGTCACTATTGTCGATGGTGAGCCCCTCTGCATGGTTGAGTCGCTCGCCCACGCTGTAGTCTTCCCAGAACCAGTTGCTTCCACTCTGTGTGGTGTCGAGTGAATCGATGACAGGAACAGTGAGCCGCTCTGTGATCGGCAACACGGTTTCAGTCTCAGGCACCTCATTGATATCCGTCTGGGTATCATGATCCCGTTTGTGCACCATCACCCAGCGCTTGAGACTGAGAATCCGTTCATTACGTTGGTTGTAACCGGTAGAGTGAACGTAGACGATACCGCTCTTGCCGTTACGGTTCTCACGCATGCCAATCACCTCGGACTCCAGTCGTACCGTGTCTCCAACAAAGACCGGAGCGGGGAAGCTCACCTCAGCATAGCCAAGATTGGCGATGGCATTGAGCGAGACATCGGTGACCGATTTTCCGAACACCAGATGGAAGACCAGCACATCATCGAGCGGGCGCACGCTGTACCCCATCGACTGCGCCAATGGCTCACTGGAGTGGAGCGCAAAGCGGCTACCGGTCAACGCGATATAGAGTGAAACATCACCGTCGGTGACTGTACGCGGCAGTGGATGGACGATCTTCTCGCCCAGTTCAAAATCCTCGAAGAACCGCCCTTGGCTAATCTTCTCTGAAAGGGTATTACTCATTGCTCTCACTCCTCACACAAAATTATCCTGCCCCAGCTCCTTGTACTTGTCGTACAGGGTAATCATCCGCTGCGACCACTTCACCTGATAGATATCGGCCAACCCATCCTCGAAACGAATCACCGATTTTCCTGCCTGCTGCGCCTTCTCATAGGCATCGAGCATGCGGATCGACTTCTCCACATCCTCTCTCTTCGGGGTGAAGATATCATTGATGTACTCGATCTGGATCGGGTGAATCAGCGCCTTGCCATCAAACCCCAGCTCATAGGCGAGGCGGGTTGAGCCCTCACATGAGAACTCATCGGTGACATTGTAGTAGGCCCCATCAATCACCACCTTGCCGTAAGCTCGCGCCGCCAACGCCACCTGAGAAAGGTAGCCAGAGATAATGCCCGTTGTGGTCTTGATATTGATCTGCATGCGATTGGCGAGCGTATTGGTGCCAATCACAATCACCTTCAACGTCGGGCAGGCCGCACAGATCTGCTGTGCATTGAGCACACCCAGTGGGGTCTGAATATTGATCATGAACTCCAGATCTTTCCCCAGCGATTTAACAATCTTGCCTGCCTCTATCACCTCTTCAGCGGTCTCGATATAGGGGAAGAGCAACGCATCAATCTCTAGCTGTTTTGCCAGATCCAAGTCGCTCTGCAGGCCCTCACTTCCTAATCGGTTCACACGCAGCACACGTTCGGAATAACCGAAGTCACTGCTCTCATCAAAAGCCTGCTTCAATGTCTCGCGTGCGGTCGTCTTGTCCTCCTGCAACATATCTTCCAGATCAAAGATGATTGCATCAGCCAGAACTCCTCGCGCCTTCTGCACATGATGTGCGTTACTCGGCGAGGTGTAGAGCATGGAGCGGCGCGCACGATAGATCTCCGGCTGATGGAGCTCTTTTTGAGCCTCCATCTCATGGATGTCTTTCACCAGCACCTTGCGTAGCACCTTGCCATTCTTGGTCTTGGGGTACTCCTTCATCACATAGAGCTGCTTTGGAGATTTGTAACGAGCCAGGTTGTCCTGCCCATACTTGAGAATCTCCTCCTCCTGCTCGGGCGTCACCTCACTGTGCGCAATGATGGCTGCCGCAACAATGGTCTTCCCTGCGGCGACATCCAATCCAAACGCAACACAATCTGCCACCTGCGGGTGGGTCTTCATCACCCGCTCAATCTCATGCGGAGAGACTCGATAACCGAAGGTATTGATAATGTCGTCTTTGCGACCTAGGAACCAGATATAGCCATCCTCATCCATCTTGGCGTAGTCGCCGGTAAAGAAGTATCCGTTACGACGTGCCTGGCGCGTCTCTTCCTCTAGCTGCCAATACTCCAGGAAGAGACCTGGATCATTCTCATCAATACAGATCATCCCCTCCTCTTCTGGTCCGACCTCTTCCAGGGTCTCTGGGTTGAGGATCTTCACCTGATGCCCCGGCTGCACAAACCCTGCCGAACCGGGACGGATGGGACGGAAGCGCGAGTGAGAGATGTAGTAAGAGAACTCACTCATCCCGATCGCCTCATAGATATCCTGCTGGAAGCGCTCCTGCCACGCGGTAATCATCTCACTGGAGAGGTGCTCCCCGGCACTCATGCAGTGGCGCAGCGAGGGGGCATCAGCAATCGTTGCATCACTCTTCTGAATAATCTGGCGATAGATGGTCGGCACCCCGATGAAGATGGTGCACTGGTGACGTCGAATCAGATCAATCCAGATGTCTGGGGAGTTCTTCCCCTCATAAGCAACCACCGTATGACCATGATAGAGCGGGTCCATCAGCGCTGAACCCAATACATAGGTCCAGTTGAACTTACCCGAGTGCATGATGCGATCCTGCTTCTCGAAGGAGAACCAGTACTGACTTGCAGGCTCACGACCAATCAGCGAACGATGTGAGTGCAGTACCCCTTTGGGGAAGCCGGTGGTTCCCGAGGTATAGACCAGATAAGCAGGCTCTCCAGCACGGGATTTGTAGTGGTTGGGGGTCGCATCGGTGGTGGCCAGAATTTCCCGCAGACTGTGGATCACCACACCTTGCGGCTGCTTGACCTCATCGACGGAATCAATGCCATCGATAATCACATGTTCCAGGTTGTCAAAGCTCTCCAGATAGGGGAGCAGCGACTGATAACCAGAGAGGGAGAGCACCAACGCCTTGGCTTGTGAGTCCATCGCCAGATACTTCACCTCGGTCCCACTCAACAGGGTTGAGGTCGGCACTGCGACTGCGCCCCGTTTGATGCAGCCAAAGAAAGCAATCGGATAGGCCAGTGAGTTCTTTAGGCAGATCAGTACACGGTCCCGCACATTGACATCAATGGTGGCCAAAAAGTTAACGAACTGATCCGACTGTTCGCTCAACCCCTTGTAACTGATCTCCGAGGTACCGAGGTCACTATCCTCGATAATCATTGCGGCGCTCTCCTCTCTCTCCGTGCCGAGATGGCGTGAGGTACAAGCAACACCGATATTCAAAAATTCGGGTACGTTAAATTCCCATTCAGGGTAGGTTGTCATCTCCATTTCTCCTCTCCCCTTGTTAGATTTGACCGTAAGGCCAGTTTTCACGAATGACATGGACCGGCAGCATGCTCAACACCTCAAGTGCAAACTGGTGGTACTCCTCTTTCAGCGAGCGCAGCGCATAGGCTCGCAAAATATTCTGTAGCGCCTTACCGAACATCGGCGGATCCAACATCTCGCCCTCAAAGCGGATGGCACCGCCCAGTAGCGCATCTGCAGCGATGGCGGCTCTCAAAATCGAAACATCGCGATCCACCTCATTCGGGGATGGGGTGAATGCCACCTTGCAGATATTGATATGGTTGGGGTGGATCACCTGCTTACCGGTCAGCCCCATCGCATTCTCTCGCTTGGCGTGATCATAGACACAGCGTGAGGCATCATCACCATGCAGATCGAGCCAGCGACGGATATCTTTCTGCTCAACCACCTTGTCCGGCATCATATGTGGGGTCAGCATCACCTCAACACCACCGATCACACCGACACCGTTGATACGCGCCTCCATAATGAGCAGATTGAAGAAGGTGCCCAACTCACTGATCCAGTTATCAGGCGTAATCTTGTAGGCCATCGCCTTGGAGAAATCATGAATACCGAACACCACATGACGAACTGCGGGGTACTGCATCAAACGCCCTGCAATCTGCAGTGATTTAGGGTGCTCGATGATGGGCTGGATCTCAATACTGCTATTGCTGTTGAGCGAAAGCAGCCAGGAGGAGAGATCACGAATCTCTGCATCCCCATAGAGCTCACCCGCTTTGGCCAACACGATGACATCGATATAGGGGTAGATCTGCTTGATCAGCTTCAGATCCTCTTCATACTCAGCGGTACGGAATTGATTGATCCGTAGCGCAATCTTGAAGTTGCGTTGCGGAAATTTCGGCAGCTCCTGCAATAACAGCTCTCGGCTCATCGCCTTCTGTCGGCAGCCATCCTCCAGATCAAACAGCAAAGTATGCGCATTGGTCTTGTAGGCGTGCTTCTGCAATCTCAGCTTCGCCTGCTCCATACTCTCGTAGCTACCATCCAGCGGATTGAACTTGATCGGTGGATAGTAGATCTGGATACCAGGCCAGTACCCACCCAATACTTGCGTGAGCTGCTCCTGATTCTGGATCGCCGTTAAATCGATATTTGAGCTGGTCGGCTCTACCATTGTCATGACCTCAACCATCCTCCTGTCCCAAAAGGTCATTTCTGGTTCCTACCCGAAGTATCGGGTCACCGCCCCAACAATTGACCTTTCAAATGATGAAAATTTTTGTAATTGTTTTTTTCAATATTGAGACCAGAATATAGCTCCAGCTTTTGAGAAATATCATTTATTTCCTTAAATAAGAGCTATTCACCCAGCCAATACATGACGGGAACAGTGTGGATTTACTTAATAGGTGGCCGATATACCCTCGCCCAAAGAGCACTCATCAGCAACATAGAGATTCCCCTCTTCTCCAGCACAAGTGCTGTGCAGGGGACCGGGGTTTAGATGAAAATGGACAGCAAGAGAAAAGGGGCGCACGCCCCATCAAGATACAGAGCAATCAGCGTGTAAACAGTTAACGCAGCACCTCAATCACTGGGGCCGTATCAGGTCGCACCCCACGCCAGAGCACAAAGGATTCTGCAGCCTGCTCCACCAGCATGCCCAGTCCATCCAACACTTTAACGGCTCCGTGCTCCTTGGCCCACCGCATGAACGGGGTCGGTTCTGCGCCATACATCATGTCATAGCAGACTGCCCCTTCCGCCAGTAGATCAGCAGGCAGGGGCGGCAACTCACCTTGCAGGCTGGCGGCGGTCCCATTGATCACCAGATCAAAGCACTGACCATCCAGCACATCGAACCCTCCTCCTTCGACAGCCCCCAGATCAGAAAAAACTTCCGCCAACTCGACGGCGCGAGATGGCGTACGGTTAGCAATCATCAGTTGAGTTGGTCGCTGCTCAAGCAGCGGCTCTAGAACCCCACGTACCGCACCACCCGCACCCAGCACCAATACCCGTTTGCCTGCAAGGGAGACGCCTTGATTCTCTGTCAAATCCCGCAACAACCCCGCACCATCGGTATTGTCTCCATAACAGGAGCCATCCTCACGGATCTGAATGGTATTGACCGCACCGGCACGCTCTGCCCGCACAGAACGCTCATCTGCCGCATCCCACGCCTCGTGCTTATAGGGAACGGTGATATTGAGCCCTCTTCCCCCACTCTTCTGGAACTGCTCCAGCACAGCAAGGAAGGTACCCGCCTCGACCTGCTGCTTGCTGTACTCCAGCGCTTGTCCGGTCTGTTCGGCAAACAGAGTATGGATCTGCGGAGATTTACTGTGGGCAATCGGGTTGCCCACCACCATGTAATGGTCGCTCACGACTTCACCCCGCTTAACCAGCCTTGAGCCAGCGCGCCACATCCTTCGCATAGTAGGTGAGAATGCCATCGGCACCGGCACGCTTGCAGCCCAATAGTGCCTCCAGCACCACCGCTTGCTCATTCAACCACCCTTTCATTGCCGCGGCCTTGAGCATGCTGTACTCACCACTGACGTGATAGACAAAGGTGGGAGCACCAAACTGATCTTTGACCCGACGCACAATATCCAGATAGGGCATGCCCGGCTTCACCATCACCATATCGGCGCCCTCCTCCAGGTCGAGCGCCACCTCACGCAGCGCTTCATCACTGTTGGCTGGGTCCATCTGGTAGGTCGACTTATCGCTCGAACCGAGATTGGTGGCTGAACCGACCGCATCCCTAAATGGGCCATAGAAACTGGAGGCATACTTGGCAGAGTAGGCCATGATGCGGGTATGGATCTGATCTGCTCCCTCCAGTGCATAACGGATCTCGCCAATACGTCCATCCATCATGTCGGAAGGGGCCACGATATCGGCCCCCGCATCAGCATGAGAGAGCGCCTGCTGAATCAGCACCTCAACCGTCTCATCATTCATCACATAGCCATCATCATTGATGATGCCGTCTTGGCCATGGGTGGTGAACGGGTCGAGCGCCACATCAGTCATCACCCCCAGCTGAGGGAATTTCTTCTTCAGTGCACGCACCGCCCGTTGCGCCAACCCCTCTGGGTTATAGGCCTCTTCAGCCAGCAGTGACTTCTTGTTCTTGGGCACAACCGGAAACAGTGCAATCGTGGGAATCCCCAGCGCCACCAACTCCTTGGCCTCTTTCAACAGCTCATCAATGGAGACCCGTTCCACACCAGGCATCGACTTCACCTTTTGACGACGCCCCTTTCCCTCAATCACGAACATTGGATAGATCAGATCATTGGCGGTGAGCACATTCTCACGCATCAGGCGGCGAGAAAAATCATCACGGCGCATTCTGCGCATCCGGGTCTGCGGGAATTGGCCTCGGCCGGTATCGAAATCAGTCACATCTACCCCTCATCCATCTAGTTTTTGAACAGGGGTGGATCATATAACGCTTTATAGAAACCGCGCCACCATCCCGAACTGAAATTTCCCCTGCTCCGGCGTGAGATCAAGCTCTGCCTGCACCACATAGCCACCACCGGGGACCACCTGCATCAGCTCGCCCTTCTTGCCGTAGATCTTCTGCAGGGTAACCTCTCGATTGCCGCTAGGGAGAATCAGCTCCAGTCGATCCCCGACACCAAATTTATTCTTGGCGACCAGTGTGGCCAATTTTTTCTCTGAGTCGTAATCGCTAATCTCCGCCACATAGAGCTGACGGTGGCCCTGCGAGTTCCCCTGAATATAGTTCTGGTACGCCTCGTTATGGTGACGCTTAAAGAAACCGTCGGTATAGCCACGACTGGCGAGATTCTCCAGCTCTGCCAGTAGGGTTGTATCAAACTCACGCCCTGCCACTGCATCATCAATCGCCTTACGATAGGCCTGACTGACACGACTGACATAGTAGATCGATTTGGTGCGCCCCTCGATTTTCAGTGAATCAATACCAATATCGACCAGACGCTGTATATGCTCGACTGCACGCAGATCACGGGAGTTCATGATATAGGTACCGTGCTCATCCTCCTCCATCGGCATCGCCTCACCGGGACGCCCCATCTCCTCAATCAGGATGCGTTGTACCGTATTGGAGGATTCTGCTTCTGGTGGCACTGCTGATGCGGCCGATTTAAGGTCTCCATTATCATCCACCTCACTCTCCACCTCGTGATACTCCCAGCGACAGGCGTTGGTGCAGGTACCCTGATTGGCATCGCGGTGGTTGATGTAGCCGGAGAGCAGGCAGCGACCCGAGTAGGCCATACAGAGTGCGCCATGGACGAAGACCTCCAGCTCCATCTCTGGACACTGCTGACGAATCTCCTCCACCTCTTCCAGAGACAGCTCACGGGAAAGAATAATGCGCTCAATTCCCAGCTTCTCCCAGAACTTCACAGCCGCATAATTGACGGTATTGGCCTGCACCGAGAGGTGGACCGTCTGCTCTGGCCAGCGCTCCCGCACCAACATGATCAGCCCCGGATCGGCCATTATCAACGCATCCGGTTTCAGTGCGACCACAGGAGCGATATCCTCTTCAAAGGTCTTCACCTTACTGTTGTGAGCGAGGATATTGGCGGTGATATAGAGCTTCTTATCCTGCTGATGCGCTTCATTGATGGCTGACTCCAGTCCGGCCAAATTGAAGTCGTTTTCACGCACCCGCAGCCCATAACGGGGCAAACCGGCATAGACCGCATCAGCACCATAGGCGAATGCCGCACGCATATGCTGCAGAGTACCCGCAGGGGAAAGAAGTTCTGGTGTTTTCATCCGGCTATTTTACCGGAGCATTGAGTCGACCGGGAAAACCTAGTCTTGCTTGAGATCAACCGGCATACCGGCCTTGCGCCACTCCGGGAAACCCTCATCCAGACGGCGTGCAGTGAAGCCCTTCTCACGCAGTTTAGCCACTGCATCATAGGCCAGCATGCAGTAAGGGCCTCGGCAGTAGGCGACGACCTCTTGGCCGGGCTTCAACTCATCAATCCGATCTTCAAGCTGATCTAGTGGAATGCCCACAGAACCCTTAATATGGCCCGCTTTATACTCTGCCTCAGGGCGCACATCGAGCACCGTCACCACACCATCACCAGCACGTTCCATCAGCTCTTGCATGTGAATCGGCTCAAGATCATCTTTGACGGTCAGATAAGTGTTTACCAGACGCTCCACCTCGGCGAGGTGACGCTCGGAGAGCTTACGCAGTGCAACCAGCAGATCAATCACCAGATCATCAGAGAGGTTGTAATGGACGTACTGCCCCACCTTACGCGCAGTGACCAATCCGGCATTCCGTAGCAGTTGCAGATGCTGCGAGGTGTTGGCAACCGTCAGCCCAGCAGCCTGTGAGAGTTGTTCCACAGTCCGCTCTCCCTGCGCAAGAATCTCTAATAATTCAATACGATGAGCATTACTGAACGCCTTTCCGGTACGGGCAAACTGTTCAAAAATCGATTTCTTGTAATCTTTTACTGGCATAGCACATCAATAATCACACATTCTATTGAATGAGTCAACCCTTAACCATTGACGCAACAAAAAAGGCGATGCCTGCGCACCGCCTTTTTGATGAAATCCCGGGAAAATCAGGCTGAAAATGAAGAACCACAACCACACGTCGTGGTGGCATTCGGATTTTTGATGACAAAGCGAGCGCCGTCCAACCCCTCATGGTAATCAACCTCTGCGCCTGTCATGTACTGCATGCTCATCGGATCAATCAACAGAGTCACACCATCCCGCTCCACAGCCACATCCCCATCCTCAAGCTCCTCCGCAAAAGTGAAGCCATACTGGAAACCGGAACAGCCACCACCGGTCACATAGACCCGCAGCTTCAGGTTGTCATTTCCCTCTTCCTCAATCAGCGCCTTCACTTTAGTCGCTGCGGCCTCAGTAAAGACCACCGGATCATTGGTTACCGGAATCTCTGTTGCTGCTTCACTCATCACAATTCTCCAAAAAACGTTGCTGTGGCAATTATTTAATTTCCCACTAATATTGTCAAGTTATGGCATTAGGGCAATATTGTTAAGCCCTGCACGCTCCTCAAACCCGAACATGATATTCATATTCTGCACCGCCTGCCCTGAGGCTCCCTTCACCAGATTATCGATCACCGACAGCACAACAATCTGGTCGCTATCGGCAGGCTGATGGATGGCCATACGACAGGTATTGTTGCCACGCACAGAGCGAGTCTCTGGGTGCGACCCCGCAGGAAGCACATCGACAAAAGGCTCGTTGCTATATTTCTCCTCATAGAGCGCCTGCAGATCCCCCACATCTCCGGTGGGACGCATATAGAGCGTGGCATGAATGCCTCGAATCATTGGGACCAGATGCGGCACAAAAGTGAGCCCCACCGCATCATGACCACACATCCGGGTCACACCCTGATGAATTTCCGGCCAGTGACGATGGCCTGGAACCGCATAAGCCTTGAAGCTCTCGGCAGACTCCGCCTGCAGCGTCCCCACATTGGCCCCGCGCCCGGCACCACTCACGCCGGACTTGCAGTCCGCAATCAACCCATCCAGATCGACCAATCCTTTCTCCACCAACGGCAGAAAACCAAGCTGTACCGCTGTTGGGTAACAACCAGGATTGGCCAAGACGCGGGCGCTCTTAATCTGTTCGCGGTTCATCTCCGGAAGACCGTAGACCGCCTCGGTCAGCAAGTCCTCACAGGCATGCGGCATGCCATACCACTTCTCCCATACCGCCGGATCGGCAAGACGGAAATCGGCAGCGAGATCAATGATTCGCACTCCAGCATCCACCAACTCGCGCGCAGCGGTCATCGCCACCCCATTGGGCGTCGCAGAGAAGACCACATCACACCGCTTCAACGCCTCCACATCTGGCTCACTGAAGGCAAGATCAAGATAACCACGCAAATTGGGAAACAGCTCCGCAACCTGCTTGCCCGCCTCAGAACGGGAGGTAATCACCGCCAGCTCCACCTCGGGATGGGCCGCGAGTAACCGCAACAGCTCTACACCGGTATACCCGGTACCACCAATAATGCCTGCCTTGATCATTTTCTTTTACCTTGCAACCAAAAAACGGAAGGGATTCTAACAAAAAAGCCCCGACCAATGGTCGGGGCTCTCAGATAACAGCAATCAAATCGCTGTTCAGATCATCTTCAGGCGACTACAGAGCAAGGCAGAAAATGTGAGTTCACGCATGTGAATGACCATTTTCCAACGCAGCTATGTGGCCGCATGGAGGTGAGATGGACAGCGATTTACATCATGCCGCCCATTCCTCCCATACCCCCACCCATGTCTGGCATCGCTGCTGGTGCTGCGTCCTGTGGAAGCTCAGCAACCATCGCCTCAGTGGTGATCATCAGACCCGTCACAGATGCCGCATACTGCAATGCAGAACGGGTTACCTTGGCAGGGTCGAGAATACCCATCTCGATCATATCGCCATACTCAGCATTGGCCGCGTTGTAACCGTAGTTACCTTCACCCGCCTCAATGTTGTTGACCACTACAGAGGCCTCATCACCCGCATTGCTGGTGATCTGGCGCAGTGGCTCTTCCATCGCACGACGCATGATGTTGATTCCCATATCCTGATCGTGGTTGTCACCCTTCACGTCAGCAATACCGGCACGGGCACGAACCAGGGCAGTACCACCACCAGGAACCACGCCCTCTTCAACCGCAGCACGAGTTGCGTGCAGTGCATCTTCAACACGCGCCTTCTTCTCTTTCATCTCCACTTCAGTCGCAGCGCCAACCTTGATGACGGCAACACCGCCAGCCAGCTTGGCAACACGCTCCTGCAACTTCTCTTTATCGTAGTCAGAAGTCGTCCCTTCAACCTGAGCACGGATCTGGGCAACACGTGCCTCGATCTCGTCAGAAGCACCGGCGCCATCGATGATGGTGGTGTTCTCTTTCTCGACCACAACACGCTTGGCCGTACCGAGATCTTCCAACGTTGCCTTCTCCAGTGAAAGGCCAACCTCTTCAGAGATCACCTGACCACCGGTCAGAATCGCGATATCCTGCAGCATCGCCTTACGACGATCACCGAAACCAGGTGCCTTCACAGCAGCGACCTTAACGATTCCACGCATGGAGTTGACGACCAGAGTCGCCAGTGCCTCGCCCTCTACATCTTCAGCAATGATCAGTAGTGGACGGCTCGACTTGGCAACACCTTCCAGAATCTGCAGCAAATCACGGATGTTGGCAATCTTCTTGTCGAACAGCAGGATGAATGGATCTTCCAATTCAGCACTCATATTCTGCTGGTTGTTGACGAAGTAAGGAGAGAGGTAACCGCGGTCAAACTGCATACCCTCAACCACGTCGAGCTCGTTCTCGAAGGACTTGCCCTCTTCAACAGTGATCACACCCTCTTTACCGACCTTCTCCATCGCCTCAGCAATGGTGTTACCGATAGATGAATCAGAGTTTGCGGAGATCGTACCCACCTGTGCGATCGCACCAGTATCAGTACATGGCGTTGCAAGGCTCTTGATCTCTTCAACTGCAGCAACGACAGCCTTGTCGATACCACGCTTCAGATCCATTGGGTTCATGCCCGCAGCAACGGCCTTCATGCCTTCACGCATGATCGCCTGTGCCAGAACAGTTGCAGTCGTGGTACCGTCACCGGCAACGTCAGAGGTCTGAGAGGCAACCTCTTTCACCATCTGCGCACCCATGTTCTCGTATTTGTCTTCCAACTCGATCTCTTTCGCAACAGAGACGCCATCCTTAGTGATAGTTGGGGCTCCGAAGGCCTTATCCAATACAACGTTACGGCCTTTAGGGCCAAGCGTTACCTTAACGGCGTTCGCCAAAGTGTTTACACCCGCCAGCATGGCGTGACGCGCGTCATCACCAAATCTTACTTCTTTTGCACTCATCTTCTTTAATCCTTTATGAATTCAGTCAATTAGGCTTCGATAACAGCCATGATGTCACTTTCGTTCATCACCAATAGCTCTTCACCATTGGCCTTGATCTCAGTGCCTGCAAACTTGCCGAACAGTACGGTGTCGCCCGCTTTAACATCCAGCTCTTGACGGTTGCCGTTATCCAGCACCTTGCCGTTGCCAACCGCAACGATCTCGCCACGACTTGGCTTCTCAGTTGCTGAATCAGGGATGACGATACCGCCAGCAGACATACGCTCTTCTTCCGTGCGACGAACAACAACACGGTCATGCAGAGGACGCAAATTCATAAGGTTCACTCCTTGTTAGTATTTAAAAAATTCAGTTCTTTCGACCCGGAGAGCACATCCATTTTTTAGCACTCTCCCCTTGGGAGTGCTAATCATAGGGTCGACCGAAGCGAAGTCAAGGGAGCAGAATGAAAATAAAATCAAATAGCGGAATAAGCCGAGATTATTTCAGCCACGGGTCTGGTGGTTCCTGTTTCTCTTGGAATTCACCATCAATGGTCACCCCACGATCTCGCTCTGTGGTGTGAAACGGGTGGGATGCTCCCGCATTGCGTCGCGACAGGAAGCTACTCAGAAGCGCTTGCCTCGTCAACGGAATCAACCCTATAAAACCAATAAAATCAGTCACAAATCCAGGCGTCAACAGCAGCGCGCCAGAGACCAATAGCGCAGCCCCCTCCAACAACTGAAGTGCCGGAAGCTCCCCTCGAGCAAGACTCTGTTGCGCTGTCATCAGCGTTGAAAGCCCCTGCTGCTTCAACAGCCCCACCCCAACAATTGCTGTCAGAATGATCAATAACACCGTCGGTAAACCACCGATCACCGAACCCACCTGAATCAACAGATAGATCTCTACCAGTGGCACCAGAATGAAGAGGAGAAAAAGGATGCGAAATGGAGTCATGTTGGCGCTATTGTAACGGCCCGCCCCATTTGATTCATCATCTCTCTATCTGTACTCTCTCTTTCCGTGAGCCATCGTGAAACCCTTCTGATTCTCAATACCTGTCCCGACCGGGAGAGCGCGGAACAAATTGCCGGGATGCTGGTCTCAGAGAAGCTAGCCGCCTGCGTCAACCTGATCGACAACATCTCTTCAATCTATCGATGGCAAGGTGGAATAGAGCAGGATTCCGAGACTCTACTCCTTATTAAAAGCAGAAAAGAACACTACGCATCGATTGAGGCCGCCATCCAACAACACCATCCGTATGAGGTTCCAGAGGTCATTGCGCTGCCGATTGAAGGCGGAGCCCCCAACTATCTGGACTGGATCGCACAATCAACCGCACAATAATAAATAACCATCAAGCCAACATGATAAAAACCAACCATCGCCACATCGCCTTCCTTTTTCTGCTGCTGACCCTTGGGCTCAGCACCGCCACATCAGCACAGCAATCCCCCATTCAGCAGCTCGGCGGATTAATAGACTCTTTCGGTCTGGATGCG
The DNA here is from genome assembly GCA_964551545.1 of uncultured Piscirickettsiaceae bacterium. Lineage (GTDB taxonomy): Bacteria > Pseudomonadota > Gammaproteobacteria > Thiopontia. Next base: position 18,179 of record CAZKCT010000020.1, read on the forward strand.
GGCAATGATGACCCCCTACATCCCGATGAGGCCTTTGTCTTCTCTCACCTCAGCCCACAGCAAGACGCCATCGAGCTGCAGTGGGACATCGCCGAGGCCCACTATCTCTACCGCAACAAATTCAAGTTTGAACTGGACGAGGGGGCAACCAACCTGACGCTTGGCGCTCCCGAGCTCCCCCCCGGTGAGACCAAGGAGGATCAGTTCTTCGGCACACTGCAGGTATTTCATAACACCCAAATCATCCGTATCCCACTGATCCGTGCGACCAATGATGCCTCCAGCGGCACCCTCAAAGTGCGCTACCAAGGCTGCGCCGAACGCGGCATCTGCTACCCACCGGTCAACAAGAAGGTCCCAATCGACCTGCCCGCAATAACTGCCACTGCCACAAAGGCAGCCCCGACACCTGCAGCAGGGGCTGCACCGACGACCACAGCCGCCCCCAAACTCAGTGAACAGGACCAGATTGCCGCCTCCCTCAGCGAAGGCAACTATCTACTGACCCTGATCAGCTTCTTCGGCTTTGGGCTTCTGCTCGCCTTTACACCCTGCATCTTCCCGATGATTCCAATCCTCTCCGGCATCATTGTCGGACAGGGCGAAAGCATCACCACTCGCAGGGCCTTTACCATGTCACTGGTCTATGTGTTGGCGATGGCCCTCACCTACACCGCTGCTGGCGTACTGGCCGGGCTGTTTGGTGAAAACCTGCAGGCCGCCTTCCAGAACCCCTGGATTCTTGGCACCTTCAGCCTCATCTTTGTCCTCCTTGCCCTCTCCATGTTTGGCTTCTATGAACTACAGATGCCCGCCGGCCTGCAGGGCAAACTGGCTGAGGCGAGCAACCGCCAAAAGGGCGGCTCACTGACTGGCGTTGCCATCATGGGACTGCTCTCAGCGCTGATTGTTGGCCCTTGTGTTGCTGCGCCACTAGCCGGGGCACTGATCTATATCGGTCAGACCGGTGATGCAGTGCTCGGCGGTCTGGCACTCTTTGCGCTCAGCATCGGCATGGGGCTCCCACTGCTGGCCATCGGCACCTCGGCTGGCAAACTGCTGCCGAAAGCGGGCGCCTGGATGGATGCCATCAAGTCTGTATTTGGTGTATTGCTACTGGCCGTTGCAGTATGGATGCTGGAGCGCATCGTCCCCACCAGCGTCAATATGCTGCTATGGGCTGCACTGCTCATCATTCCCTCCATCTATATGGGGGCGATTGACCCACTCCCCTCTCCTGCCAGCGGCTGGAAGAAACTGTGGAAGGGCATTGGACTGCTGATGCTGATCTATGGCACCCTGCTGATCATTGGCGTTGCCTCTGGCGGCAAGGACCTATTCCAGCCACTAAAGGGGATCGGTGGCAGCAGTGGTGCCGCAATGCAGGAGCAGCACCTCACTTTCCGCCAGATCAAGGGAATTGAGGGGTTGGAGCAGGCGCTGGCTGAGGCCAAACGCAACAACCAACCAGTCTTCCTCGACTTCTATGCCGACTGGTGCATCTCCTGCAAAGAGTACGAGGCCCTCACCTTTACCGACCCAACGGTCCAGCAGGCACTGGCCCCAGCGATGTTGCTGCAAGCCGATGTCACCCCCAACGATAATCAGGACCAGGCGCTGATGAAGAAATTGGGAATCTTTGGCCCGCCCGCTCTGCTCTTCTTTGACCGCTCCGGAAACGAGGTCGCTGCCGCTCGCCTAGTACAATTCATGGAAGCGGAGGCCTTTGCCCAACATGTTCAGGGCGCACTACAATGAAAAAGAGCACCCTCATTGCTTTCGGATTGATTGCACTACTGGCTGGCGGTTCTGCCCACTATCTATTGGATCAGACCATTAAGCCAGCCGCAGCAGCCAGCACCACCATTCCCGCCGTCTCACTCCCCAACACCATACTCAAGGATCTCGACGGCAACCCTCAGAACCTGCAGCAGTGGCAAGGCAAAATCGTGATCCTCAACTTCTGGGCCACCTGGTGCCCTCCCTGTCGCAAGGAGATCCCCGCCTTTATTGAGCTGCAAGAGCAGCTGGGAGAGCAAGGCGTTCAATTCGTTGGGGTGGCCGTCGACAACCCGAAGCTGGCCAAGAAATATAGCGATGAGCATGGCATCAATTACCCCAATCTACAGGGCGATGGCGCAGGGCTTGATCTCTCTATTACGCTCGGAAACCGACGCTCTGTCCTCCCTTACACCGTCATTTTTGACCGCAGCGGCACCATTATCGATCAACACGCCGGCGAGATGACCCACAGCGCACTGATGACTCAACTCACTCCGCTACTGTAGTTCGCCCCGATTTGGCCGCAATTACACAACAAATCGCGACATTTTGTAGACATCCCCGCACATCTGCGCCAGAATAGTCCCATCTGAGATCACCCTGAAACAGCACCTAAACCTCGACCTATGGCAACCATACTGGTTCTGAACGGCCCCAACATCAACCTGCTCGGTAAGCGGGAGCCCGGCCACTATGGCAACGACACCTTGGAGTCGATTCTTCAGGGGCTGGAGCAGGAGGCTACCGACGCTGGCCACCAACTTCTCTCTCTACAGAGTAATGCCGAAGCCGCACTGATTGAGCGGGTTCATCAGGCAGGCAACGAGGGGATCGATTTCATCCTCATCAATCCGGCGGCATTGACCCACACCAGTATCGCACTGCGTGATGCCCTGCTTGGGGTCAACATCCCATTCATTGAGGTTCACCTCTCGAATACCCACGCACGAGAGGGGTTCCGTCACCACTCCTACTTTTCCGACATCGCTCGAGGGGTGATCACCGGCCTGGGGGCACAGGGATACTCTCTGGCACTGCAGGCCGCAACCGAGCAACTAAAACAAGGATAACGCACATGGATATTCGAAAAATCAAGAAGCTAATTGAGCTACTGGAGGAGTCCGGCATTGCCGAGATTGAGATCCAGGAGGGCGAGGATTCCGTACGCATCAGTCGCTATGGCCAGTCCGCACCTGTTGCAGCAATTGCCGCACCTGCAATCGCAGCACCCGCTCCAGCAGCAGAACCGGCTGCCGAGGCCGCACCTGCTGCCCCAAGCTTCAATGGCCATGAGGTGAAATCACCGATGGTTGGCACCTTCTACCGTGCCCCTTCTCCAGGCGCCAAGCCTTTCGTCGAGATAGGCGACACAGTGACCGCAGGCGACACCATCTGCATCATCGAAGCGATGAAGATCCTCAACCAGATCGAGGCCGACAAATCCGGCACCGTCAAGGCGATTCTGGTCGACAACGCCGATGCGGTTGAGTTCGAGCAGCCACTCTTCGTCATCGAATAAACAGAGGGACTGCCATGCTGGATAAAATTGTCATCGCCAACCGGGGCGAGATCGCACTCCGCATTCTGCGCGCCTGCAAGGAGTTGGGCATCAAGACCGTTGCGGTCCACTCCACTGCCGACCATACACAAAAGCATGTCCGCCTTGCTGACGAGTCAGTCTGTATCGGACCGCCCCCCTCCACCGAGAGCTACCTGAATATCCCAGCCATCATCAGCGCCGCAGAGGTCACTGATGCCATGGGCATTCACCCTGGCTATGGCTTTCTCTCCGAGAACGCCGACTTTGCAGAGCGCGTCGAACAGAGCGGCTTTACCTTTATTGGACCAAAGGCAGAGACCATCCGCATGATGGGCGATAAAGTGGAAGCCATCAAGGCGATGAAGAAATCTGGAGTCCCTACGGTTCCTGGGTCCGATGGCCCGCTCGGGGAAGATGATGAAACCAACCTCCGTCTTGGGCGTGAGATCGGCTACCCGGTCATCATCAAAGCAGCTGGCGGCGGCGGCGGCCGCGGCATGCGTGTCGTCCACAGTGAGGCGACCCTACTGCAGGCCATCACCATGACCCGCACTGAGGCGGCGACCGCCTTCAACAACGACGTGGTCTATATGGAGAAATTCCTGGAAAATCCACGCCACGTTGAGATTCAAATACTGGCCGACACCCATGGCAATGCCATCCATCTTGGGGAGCGCGACTGCTCTATGCAGCGCCGCCACCAGAAAGTGGTCGAAGAGGCCCCTGCGCCCGGAATCACTGAAGAGCTACGCGCACAGATTGGTGAACGCTGCGCCAAGGCGTGTCAGGAGATCGGATACCGTGGCGCCGGCACTTTTGAATTCCTCTACGAGAATAACGAGTTCTACTTCATCGAGATGAACACGCGTGTTCAGGTTGAACACCCCGTCACCGAGATGATTACCGGTGTTGATATCGTCCGAGAGCAGCTGCGAATCGCCTCTGGTGAATCACTCGCCTACACTCAGGATGAGATTCAGGTTCACGGCCATGCCATTGAGTGCCGTATCAATGCTGAGGACGCTCGCACCTTCATCCCCTCTCCTGGCAAGGTCACCACCTACCATGCACCAGGGGGTGTTGGGGTTCGGGTCGACTCTCATCTCTATACCGGCTACAGTGTTCCTCCGCACTATGACTCGATGATCGGCAAGCTGATCACCTATGGTGAGGATCGCAACACCGCCATCGCGCGCATGCGTACCGCACTGGATGAGATGATCATTGAAGGGATCCGCAACAACATTGACCTCCACCGCGATATCATCCGCGATGCCAACTTTGAGGCAGGTGGCACCAACATCCACTATCTGGAAAAGAAGCTGGATCTCTGATCCACTATCCATCTCTCCGGTGGCCCCAGCGCCACCGGAAAACACTCTCTTTCCATGGCCTGGTTCCAGACCCGATTCACCACCGACCAGCCGCAAGCAGAGCAATTCTCTGATCTACTGATGGAACTGGGGGCCGCCTCAGTCACCTTTGAGGACGCTGAGGATCAGCCCATACTTGAGCCCGCGCCCGGTGAAACTCCGCTGTGGGAAAAGATTGTGGTGGTCGGGCTGTTTGATCGCGCCCTGGATCGCTCGACCATCCAACAACAACTGACCGAACAGCTCGACCACAATAGCCAGAAAACACTCTCCATTAAGGATCTGGAAGAGCAGGATTGGGTTCGCGCGTGGATGGACGATTTCCATCCAATGCAGTTCGGCCAACGACTCTGGATCGTCCCCTCATGGAGTGATCCCGTAGAGACTGGTGGGGTCAACATTCTGCTCGATCCCGGCCTCGCCTTCGGTACCGGTACCCACCCCACCACAGCGCTCTGCTTAGAATGGCTCGATGCTCATCCACCAGAGAACCAAATCGTCATCGACTATGGCTGCGGCTCCGGCATCCTTGCGATTGCTGCAGCCAAGCTCGGTGCAGCCACCGTTCACGGGATCGATAATGATCCACAGGCGCTCACTGCAACCAAGGACAACGCCGAGAAAAATGGTGTCAATCACAACATCCATACCGCCCTTCCCGAAAGCTTCGACGAAACCCTTCAGGTTGAGCTACTGCTGGCCAACATCCTCGCAGGACCATTGATTGAGCTGGCACCAATACTGGCACACCATCTCATTCCCGGTGGGGCCATTGTTCTCTCCGGGATCTTGCAAGAACAGGCCCAGTCAGTCATTGATGCCTACACGCCATGGTTTGAGATGGCACCCCCTACCACACGGAAAGAGTGGGTTCGCCTGGAGGGAAGGCGAACCTAACACTGGCCAGCAGAGCATTAATAATTGTTATATTGACATTTACTGTTTTTTTGTTACCTTTCCCTCTCAGTCAAAAGTAACTCTATCAAGTTATGGATGACTGCTCGATTTGAAGCCTATGGTGATTTGAAGGAGGAAAACATGGCAAAAAAGAGCAATCGTTACGATGTCAGCAGTTTCATTGAATTGGGTGAGGTCCTGAAAGAGTTTGGGCTCACGGGGGAGATCCTGCCCAATCTCGAAGAGATCGAGATATCTGACCAATACGGGAACTCGGTCCGTAAGAAATTTTCGGATCTACTGTACGGAAAAGAGGGCTGCATGATCTGCATTCGCAAGGTCGCCGAACGCTTTGAGAAGCTGAAATTCCCTAGCATGCGAGGCGCAAACGCTGCCGCTGCGATCTAAACCGTTTTTCTGATTCTGTTGACCCTCTAGTGGAGTGTCAGCGGAATCAGAGAAACATTACCAATAGGAACAGCCCCAGCAACAACCGGTAAAGGACAAACGGCACCATGCCCATTCGGTCCAATAATCTCAGAAAGAAGTGAATAGTGAGGTAAGCACTGAATGCCGAGAGCGCCATCCCCATCAACAACGCACTCCAGTCGACTTGGGCCTCTTGCTGAATCAGCTCCCTGGTCTCCAGGCCACCCGCCAAAAGAATCACAGGAATTGATAGTAGAAACGAGAAACGGGCTGCCGCCTGACGGGTCAGCCCCATCATCAAACCAGCCGTCATGGTAATCCCCGAGCGGGAGGTTCCAGGAATCAGTGCAACGGCCTGCGCCAGTGCCACCACCAGTACCGTCTTCCAGCCCATCTGGTGCTCATCCAGTTGGTGACGGCTACTGCGATCGGCCCACCAAAGCAGCCCTCCAAACAGTAGTGTCGTGGTGGCAATCACCAGCGGAGAGCGCAGATAGAGCTCGATGCCCTCCTTGAAGAGCAGCCCCGCCAGCCCCACCGGAATCGTTCCCAATCCAACAGCCCAGGCCAACCGCGCATCGGGGGTCATCCCTTTGCCAAGCATTGATCCAAACCACTCCACGACCATCCGTTGCAGTTCTTGGCGAAAATAGCTCACCACCGCAATCAAGGTCCCCACATGGACCGCAACATCAAATGCCAATCCTTGATCAGTCCAATCGGTGAGCTGTGGCACCAGAATCAGATGGGCAGAACTGGAGATTGGCAGAAACTCGGTCAGCCCCTGCAGCAGTGACAACATAATAATCTGAAGTGTTTCCATGCCCGATTTCGCTCCTTATAGCGTATGCAGCTGATCGTGCAGGGTGAATGTTTCCGGCAGCGCCGCCCCTCGGGTCAACGCCATCACCTTCACCACTTCACCCATCTGGGCCGGCATCGTCAGCTGCTGAATCGCCCGCGAGGTCTCGACCCGAGTCTGCAAATCATCCAGCGCCTCCTGCTCTGCCAATCCAGTAATTCCCCCCCCCAACAGAAAGTAGGACTGACTGGAAAAACCAGCTACCGTGAGACCAGCCCCATCTGCCGCCTCGGCTACTGCACTGAAGTCAACATGGGCAGTAATATCCTGCAGCCCCGGCCACAACAACGGATCTTCATGCCGGTGGTGGCGATAGAAACAACTCAGGGTGCCCCGGTTGCGCTCTGGCCGATAGTACTCATCACGCCCATACCCATAATCGATGAGCAGAATCATCCCCTGTTGCAGTCGGTCCGCAAGCGACGCGACCCACGGGGCAATCCCCGGACGTACCTCAGAACGATACCCCTCTTCTACACCCTCCCACTCCACAGCGGGCACCTCAATAACTTTCGCGGGATCATGCCGTTCACTCCAGATCAGCCCACCATCAGGGTTTGCAGAGACCCCCAACGGGACCGGCCCATCCGAGCGGATCACAAACTGCTCCACGGGAATCGCGTCAATCACCTCATTGGCAACAATCGCCCCGGAAAACGACTGATCCGGCAGCCGGTCAAGCCAAACCGTCCGATCCAGCAAGTGCGGGGCACGTGCCGCAATGGTCTGCTGTTGCTTGGCTCGCAACCCTCCACTCAACTCTAGAATCTGGTACTGCTGGGGCAACTGTCCCATGCGCTCCAGCTCTAATAGAATTTCTGCCGCCATCGCCCCACTGCCCGCCCCCAGCTCCATCACGACCGGCTGCCCAACACTCTCCAACACCGGAGCAATCTGTCGCGCAACCACGCGGGAGAAGAGCGGGGAGATCTCAGGGGCCGTCACAAAGTCCCCCTCGGCCCCCAGCCCCTGCAACTGACTGTAGTAACCAAACTCAGGATGGTAGAGCGCCCGCTCCATATAACGACCAAAAGGGATCCACCCTCCCGCCGCATGAATCTCTTCAACAATAAGCGCCTGCAGCTGCGCAGAACGCGCTGCCATCTTGGCACTGGGATCAGGAAGGGAGAGAGTCATCTGATAGACTATTGGGATTGAATCAATGGACAGGGCATTAGATGGGCAATGATACCAACTCTTTGAACGGTAAAGTGGCATTGATCACCGGGGCCGCTCACCGCATCGGCGCAACCACCGCGCACACCCTTCACGCCGCCGGGATGAATATCGTGATTCACTACCGCAACTCGGATGGCGCGGCCAAGGCACTGCAGCAGACGCTGGAGGCGGAACGCCCTGAATCCGTTGCCTTGGTTCAGGGGGATTTGCATCAGACTGATCAGCTCCCCACTCTGATCCAACAGGCATCAGCGGCTTGGGGACGACTCGATGTACTGGTCAACAACGCCTCCACCTTCTATCCAACGCCACTGGGCACCATCACCGAATCAAATTGGGATGACCTGATCGGTGCCAATCTGAAAGCACCCCTGTTCCTCGCCCAGGCTGCAGCGCCCCATCTACAACAACAGAACGGCAACATCATCAACATTGTCGATATCCATGCTGATCGCCCACTGAAAGAGCACACGGTCTACAGCATCGCCAAGGCGGGACTGGCCATGCTGACCAAAAGTCTGGCGAGAGAACTCGGACCAGAGGTGCGGGTCAACGGCATTGCACCTGGCGCGATTCTCTGGCCGGAGAATGAGATGGACGATGAAACCAAGGCGGACATTCTCTCCCGCACCGCACTAAAACGAAGTGGAGAACCTGCCGACATTGCCCGGACGGTACGCTTTCTGATTCAGGATGCCCACTACACCACCGGGCAGATCCTCAGCGTGGATGGGGGGCGAACACTGAGCAATTAAGATTCAGAACTGCAGCGGTGCCGGCCAGAGCGGCTGTTTCTCTGGATTAAACTGCCCCCACAGATCCCGATAACGCTCACCGGTCTGCGGATGACACTCATCCCCGGCAATCTCTGCCAGTGGCCTCAACACAAAAGCATACTCAAAGATCTCCGCACGGGGCAGGTCGATTCCCTCATGCTGCAGGTCGAGATCCCCATAGAGCAGCAGGTCAATATCGAGCGTTCTTGGGTTGAACTTCTCTGCGCTACGCTCGCGGCCATTCTCCTCTTCAATCTGGCGCAGCTGCTGCTGGATCTCTCTCCACGGCAGTTCAGCATCAAAGCCGACCACCAAATTGTAGAAAGCATCCCCCTCAAAACCAACCGCCTCACTCTCATAGACGGTGGAGATGGTCATTTCGCCAAACTGCTGTTGCAGCGCCGCCACCCCCTGCCGAATACTTCGATCCCGATCGATGTTGCTACCGATACTGAGATAGATGCGGGGCATCAGATCTTCTCACCCCGCTCAATGATCACCCCCACATCGCGAGAACCGGTGACAGCACCGGGCTTGCTGACCCGTAGCCGCAGCCCCGGCACGTTGAATTCATTCCGAATAATCTCGGCAATGCGCTCCGCCATCGTCTCCACCAGCTGAAAGCTGCTCTCCTCAACAAAGCTGATGATGCGCTTGGCAACCGCCTTGTAATCGAGCGTATGTTCGATGGTGTCACTCTCTGCCGCTTTGCGGATATCGGTCCCCATCTCCAGATCGATACTCACGGTCTGTTTGATCTCCCGCTCCCAGTCGTAGATGCCGATGACGGTTTTGATCTGCAGATCTTTGATATAGACGATATCCATAGAGCCCGTTTCCACTTGGTTTGTAACTGGCTGGCGATTATCCCATAATTCCTACCCCATGAATGAACTCACCACGCCCATCCTGGTTATTGCTGCCTATCTGGTTGGCTCGCTCTCGGCTGCCATCCTGGTCTGCAAGCTACTCGGGCTACCAGACCCCCGCACAGAAGGGTCAAAGAACCCAGGGGCCACCAACGTGCTCCGCCTTGGCGGCAAGAAGGCGGCACTGCTGACTCTACTGGGAGATATGCTCAAGGGGCTGATTCCGGTCGCCATTGCGGTGCAAATCAGTACGGATGAGTGGACCATTGCGCTGACTCTGCTGGCCGCCTTTCTGGGCCACCTCTACCCCCTGTTCTTTGGCTTTAAAGGGGGCAAAGGGGTTGCCACTGCGCTGGGCGGATTGATTGGACTTCACTGGACCATTGGGCTGGCCACCATTGGCACCTGGCTGGCGATGGCTGCGCTGTTCCGCTACTCCTCGCTCTCTGCCCTCACCGCCATTCTGCTCGCGCCACTCTATGTCTGGCTCCTCTTCCCGATCACTGAATCAGCCACACTGACAGCCACAATGTCCCTCATCACGGCTCTACTTTACTGGCGACACCGCAGCAATATAGAGAATTTGCTTGCCGGCAAAGAGGATAAGATCGGCAGCAAAAAGCGTTAAAGCGCAGCTATTAATCGTTTCAAAAGTATTTGCAGCCTCTACCCCCACCCCTGCCCTCCCCCTGCAAGGGGGAGGGCGTTTGGACTGCAATTACTTTTGCAACTATTGATAGGAGCCTGTCGGGTGTATGAATACCTACTGCGAAAAACCTGAGTTTGGCCAAATTCCCCCATCCTTTTCGTTAAATAGCGGCGGCTATTCGCCTCAAGCGATGGAAAAATTTGTCTCAAATCAGGCTTCTCTCGCTACGGCATCCTAAATCCGACAGACTCCTAGTTCAGAAAGCGGCCAACGGGCACGCGTTTCAATTCCCAGGCCTGCCTGCTCTCCAGCAGCCAGACGGAATGCGCCAGCAAAGGCGATCATCGCGCCATTGTCAGTACAAAATTCCAGGCGCGGGAAATAGGCAGCGCCCCCTTCTGCAGCAGCGATCTCACCCAAGCGGTGACGAATGGTACGGTTGGCACTCACTCCACCAGCCACCACCAGCCGGTTCATCTCACACTGTCGCAGCGCTCTTCGACACTTAATAGCCAGGGTGTCAGCCACCGCCTCTTCAAAAGCACGACTGACATCGGCAGCAATGGCGGGATCATCTCGATGCTGCTCCAGCGTATTCCGGGCATACGTTTTGAGTCCGCTGAAGCTGAAATCCAGGCCGGGACGATCCACCATCGGGCGCGGAAAGGTAAAGCGGTCAGGATTGCCCTGCTCTGCCAGTTTCGAGAGCGCCGGTCCACCGGGATAGCCAAGGCCCAGCAGCTTGGCAGTCTTATCGAACGCCTCCCCAGCAGCATCGTCGATCGACTCCCCCAGCTCTTGATACTGGCCAATGCCATCCACCTGAACCAGAAGAGTGTGCCCCCCTGAGACCAGCAGTGCGACAAAAGGGAATTGGGGCACCTCCTCCTCTAGTAGTGGGGCCAGCAGATGCCCCTCCATATGGTGAACCTCAACCGCAGGAACGCCCCAGGCATAGGCGAGACTACGCCCCACACAAGCCCCCACCATCAACGCACCCATCAAACCGGGGCCAGCGGTATAGGCAATACCTCCGATCTCATCCTTGGAAACACCACTCTCTTTCAGCAGCTGCTCTGTCAGTGGGATCACCCGTTGAATATGGTCGCGTGAGGCCAACTCTGGTACCACGCCACCATACTGCGCATGCATTTTTGCCTGACTATAGAGGGTATGTCCACGCAGACCCACGCCCTGCTCATAGAGCGCAATGCCGGTCTCATCACAGGAGCTTTCAATTCCGAGAATAATCATGGTGTCTTCCCTCAACAGATCTCCGCAGAGGGTACACAGCACATCAGAGATTGTCAGCCGCTCCTTGACAAAAAGCTATGGATCCTGAGGTCCGACTGTGATCCGATCTCGATTCGTCTCAACCGTTCGCATCCCGATTCCACGCACCTTATCCAACTCCTCAATGCGCTGGAACGGACCATGCTGCTCCCGGTATAGGATGATCAGCTCCGCCTTGACCGGGCCAATTTCATCCAGTGAATCCAGTGTTTTCAGATCGGCGGTATTGATATTGATCTTTTCGCTGGCAAATCCCAATACAGCCCATCCCAAACCGAGAACCATCACACTCCATCGAATCACACGTTTCATCATCACTCCCTCCATACTGTTTTGAAGGGATCAAGCTAGCAGCAAGAATCAACAATATCTATATATTTCAAACTATTACTTGTTACATTTAGTTACAGAGAAGGACGGACCCGCAGAAATGAGGCAAATCGGGGCAACCCATTAATGGTCGTACCGGTGTATTTATAGGTGATGACCGTGCCAATGGGTGGCGGATGACGACGCTGCCGGTCACTGAAACCACTACCGATGCGAAAACGCCCTTGGTAATTCTCCACCAGAAGTGCCCCCATCATTCCCCGATACTTCCCCTTTCCTGGGAGAACCTCAACGACGACGGCCTCTGCATCCTGCCACAACTTCAGCTTCAGAAGATCACCACTGCGCCCCCCATGGTAGAGAGAGTCCGCCCGATGCAACATCAGCCCCTCACCACCCCCAGCAACCACACGATCCAATAACTGGAATAGCGCCTCTTTGGACTCAATACGGCGCTGCTCCACAGGCCGTAACCACGACACACCCACCGCAGCGGCCAGACGGTCCATCTGCTCAACCCGCTGGGTAAAGGTTCCTGAAGATTCAGGCAGTTCAAACAGGCGATACTGGATATTCTTCCACTCACGCGCTCGTGGTTGCTGTCGACGCACAGCCGCCGATACCTGATCAAAGCTGTTGCGCCCCATCCAGAGCTCCCCATCCATCGGCTGTTTGGGAAAGTGTTCAACGTACCAGGGCGGCACCGAGATCAGCTTCCCACTGCGAAACCGCAGCTGCTCCCCATCCCAAATAGCCCGCACACCGTCCAGCTTCTCACTCACCCACCACTGCCGCAGATCAATCGTTTCCCGGTACACTTTTGCCAATAAAGGATCGACTGGAGGGGCCGCCCAAGAGCACGATGCCACCACCATCCAGAACAGCAGCGTCAATCCTCTGAAAAACATTGCACACCTCCATCACGGCCCGTATAATGCGCGGCTCTTTATTGAAAACCGGTTGAAATTCAAGGATACAACCAGAATGCCAAGTATACGAGTACGAGAGAATGAGAACTTCGACTACGCCCTGCGCCGCTTCAAGCGTGCTGTAGAGAAGGCCGGCACTGTTGCCGAGGCCCGTGAGCGTGAGTTCTACGAGAAGCCAACCCAGGTTCGCAAGCGCAAAGCTGCCGCTGCTGTGAAGCGTACCCAGAAGCGTGTTTCTCGCGAGCGCAGTACCATGCGCCGTAACCGCGGACTGCTCTCCCGCTAAACACTGATCGTGTCCACCCTCGAGCAGATCAACGCCAACGTCAAGGCGTCGATGCGCGCCAAAGATAAGGCGCGCGTCAAAATTCTGCGGATGATCACGGCAACCGTGAAACAGGCTGAGGTGGATGAGCGTATCGAAGTGGACGAGCCCCGAATGCTCGCCATTCTCGACAAGATGGTTAAACAGCGGCGTGATGCTATTGCCCAATTTGAGGCCGCTGGACGCGACGACCTTTCCGCCATTGAGATTGCCGAGGTCTCCATCATTCAGGAGTTCATGCCTGAACCTCTCTCCGACGAAGAGATTGAGGAGATGATCAAGGCGGCCATTTCTGAAACCGGCGCTACGTCGATGAAAGAGATGGGCAAGGTGATGGGCATCCTCAAACCGAAGGTGCAAGGGCGCGCCGACATGGGGCAGCTCAGCAGCAAGATCAAAGTGCTGCTCGGCTAACCAGCCACTCCGATCCTCTGCTATGCTCTCCTCAGCATGGCTGGCCGAATCCCCCCCACATTCATTGACGAACTCCTCTCTCGCATCGATATCGTCGATGTGATTGATGCCCGCGTCCCGCTCACCAAGAAGGGGCGTGAATTCCAGGCCTGCTGCCCGTTTCACCACGAAAAGACCCCCTCCTTCACCGTCAGTCAGGTGAAGCAGTTCTATCACTGCTTTGGTTGTGGCGCCCATGGCACGGCCATTGGCTTCCTGATGGAGTACGAAAACATGCCTTTCCCGGAGGCTGTGGAGGATCTGGCTGCAAAGGCCGGCATTGAGGTGCCCCGAGAGGAGGAGCTGGGCGGTAAACCCAAGGAAAATCTGGCACCACTCTATAGCCTGATGGAGCGAGTCGGCAGCTGGTACAAACAGCAGTTGAAATCCCACCCGCAACGACAGGCGGCCGTCGACTACCTGAAACAGCGCGGCCTCAGTGGTGAGATCGCCGCCCACTACCAACTTGGCTTTGCCCCCGAAGGGTGGGGCAATCTGCATCAGGCGATGGGAGAAGATCCCACCACAACGACGCAACTGACCCGCACCGGGATGTTGATCGAGAAAGAGAGCGGCGGCCACTACGACCGCTTTCGCCACCGCATCATCTTCCCGATCCACGACAGCCGGGGTCGAGTAATTGGATTTGGTGGACGAGTACTGGGCGATGAGAAACCCAAATACCTCAACTCACCAGAGAGCCCCCTGTTTCACAAAGGGCAAGAGCTCTACGGCCTCTATCAGGCCCGCAAGGGGAACCGCACACTCAATCAGATTCTGGTGGTCGAGGGCTATATGGATGTCGTCGCACTGGCTCAATTTGGCATTCGTTATAGTGTAGCCACACTGGGTACCGCCACTACGGCTGACCACCTCAACCAACTCTTCCGCACCGTCAGTCGCGTGGTCTTCTGCTTTGATGGGGACCGTGCGGGACGAGATGCCGCCCGCAAAGCGATGGATACTGCTCTCCCGCTGTTACGGGACGGACGCGAAATTCTCTTTATGTTCCTGCCCGACGGAGAGGACCCGGACACACTGGTCCGCAAAGAGGGCACCACCCGCTTCGAGCAGCGTATTGGTGAGGCCACGCCACTCTCTCAATACTTCTTTGCACAGCTAGAGGAGCAGGGAGACAGCCGCTCACTGGATGGGCGCGCAAAGCTGGTCGCCCTGGCTCGCCCCAAACTCTCGAAGCTCCCTGCCGGCATGTTCCGTGAAATGATGTTCAAGCGGCTCTCTCAACTGGTAGAGATGGAGGAGGAGACCATCTC
>CAZKCT010000021.1:0-31602 GCA_964551545.1 uncultured Piscirickettsiaceae bacterium
TAAAGTTGCCGACCCCTTCGCCCTTGGCGAACCAATCCTTGTAGAAGCCGGCCACGGCCAGCGTATCGGGCACATAGACCTGATCAACAAAGGTCTGCATCTTCTCGATGGTGGACTTGATGGTGAGCAGACCATCCATGTTGAGTGCAGTATTACCGGTATCTGCAGCGCTGATGGCAACGGGTGCACCACCGACGAGGAAGTTGGGGTGAGGGTTCTTGCCACCGAGGATGGCGTGGATCTTCACCACGTCACGCTGCCACTCCAGTGCCTCCAGATAGTGGGCGACCGCCATCAGGTTGGCCTCGGCAGGCAGTTTGTAGGCGGGGTGACCCCAGTAGGCGTTGGAGAAGATGCCGAGCTGTCCGGTCTCGACAAAGCCTTTCACGCGCTTTTGAATATCTGAAAAGTAACCGGGTGAGGATTTGGGCCAGCTACTCAGGGACTGGGCCAGTTCGGAGGTGGCCTTGGGGTCGGCACTGAGTGCCGAGACCACATCGACCCAATCCAGCGCATGCAGATGATAGAAGTGCATGACGTGATCATGGACATACTGGGCACCAATCATCAGGTTACGGATCAGCTGTGCATTGGGCGGAATCTCCCAATCGAGGGCATCCTCGACCGCACGTACCGAGGCGATGCCATGCACCAGTGTGCAAACACCGCAGATGCGCTGAGTAAAGGCCCAGGCATCACGGGGATCGCGACCTTTGAGAATATTCTCGATGCCACGCACCATCGTCCCGGAGGAGTAGGCTGCACCGATCTTGTCGCCATCCATTTGGGCTTCTATGCGCAAATGACCTTCAATTCTTGTGATGGGGTCTACAACAATACGCTCACTCATGGGGCTCTCCTCATGGTCCGAGATAGTCATTCAAAATATGGTACTGGGCGATGGTTTCACGGTCGTGTGAATCCTCCTCCGCCTCTGATGCAAGACAGGTGCGAGCCATCCGCGCCTGCATCGCCGCCTTCCAGGCCGGGTTCTTTCCGCCGCTGCGCACCTGGGGTTCCACTGCAGCCTGCGCTGCACGGGCAACGAAATAACCCGCCTGATCACTCCAATCCCCTTCAGTACCGCAACGGGCATGGGCCTCCAGACTGGCGGCCTTGGCAAGCTTGAAGGCCTCTTCGATCTCTTGCCCGTCAATCACAGAGTTAACGACCCTCTTGGGGCGCTCATCGGTTGTCAACGTAAGGACATTTTCAGTAAAGCAGGCGGCGATCACGCGCTGCTGCTCCAGGTCCAATCCATCCAGTGCCTGTCGGAATTCGGTATCGTTGTTGATCATGATGCGGGCTCCTTCTCAACCAGATGGTCGGCGACCATTTCGGTCAGCCCAACCACAGGGATATCCATGCCATTCTCTTCCAGCCCCTCTTCCAGGGTGAGACGACAGTTGGCGCAGGCGGTAACCAGCGTATCAACCTGCAGCGCATCCAGCTGGGATTTTTTGCGCTTGAATGCCGTGAGTTTCAGCGCCTCTGCACGTTCATTGGCGCTAACACCACCACCGCCACTGCAGCACCAGTTCATCGTACCGGCATCACTCATCTCGACAAAATTGCTGGCCACCTTGTTCAACAGATAACGAGGCTGCTCAACCACCCCGCCCTTGCGGGCGATCTGACAGGGGTCGTGATAGGTGAGACGTGCCTCTTCCATCCCCTCTGTCTCGATCAGTCCATCACGGACAAACTCATCGAGCACCTCCAGGATATGCTTCACCTCAAAGTTGTAGGGGCGACCAATCAGGTTTGGCCCCTCCCAGCGCACAGCGGTAAAGGCGTGGCCACACTCGGGGCTGATCACTGTTTTCACGCCGAGTGATTCGGCGGCATCGACAATGCGCGAGACAATCACCTTGGCCAGATCGGAAACCCCAATCTGGATGCCACTATTGGTCGCCTCAAAGGCAGTGGATGCAATGGTCCAACTCTTCCCCGCCTGCTTCATGATACGGGCAATGCCTTCCAGGTATTCGGGGAAGTTCATGATCTCCATGGAGGAGAGTAGCACCATGTACTCAGCTCCCTGTTTGTCGATATCGACCTTGAGACCTGTATCCTCTTCCAGATGACGGATCTGCGCCTTCACGGCGGGGAGCTTGACGCCCATTGGGCTACCAATCTCAACCGCTCGTTGGGTGGCCCCAATCAGATCGGGGGGTGCATAACCGGCTGCCGCAAAGCCCTCACGAATCTTGCGAATCATCCCGGAGACATCATTCCCCACAGGGCAGGCCAGTGAGCAGCGACCACAGAGCGAGCAGCCATCGTAGACGATGGTCTCCCACTCACGGAAGGTCTCTTCATCAACGGACTTGGAGAGCCCCAGTTTCGCCTTCAGACGCCCCAGCAGGGTGTACTCCTGCTCCCAGATACGGCGCATCGGCTCAACCTTGTTGATGGGCGTATATTTGGGATCCTCTGTCTCGGTATAGAAGAGGCAGGCCTCGGCGCAGAGACCACAGTGAACGCATGAGCTGAAGAAGCTGGCAATCGGCGCATCGATTTGCGCCTTGATGAACTGGACGCCTTTCTCAACGGATGGTCTGCTCATGATGCAACTCCTCTGCGGCCTGCAAGATAACCTTGGTACCAGCGCGCCAGTACAAAACTGAACATATGGGTCAATTTGGTAAACGGCGCGACCACCAGCAACAGCTCAACACTGAGGATATGGAGTGCCAGCATCAGCGTATAGTCCACCAGCAGATGGTTATAAGCCATGTAGCCGGTCACCATGGGCAGCAGTGTCAACAACCAGACCCAGTAGTCCCCCAAGGTCGATATCTGCTGCAGCACCGGGCTATAGAGGCGCATCAGCAGTGCCACAACTAGTGAGAGGATGGTGACCGCAGTAACCGCATCGACGATCCCGGTTGGCAATCCTGCCCAACCGACCCCCAGTAACTCAATGTGAGGGCGATAGAGGAAGATCACCACAAAGAGTCCAATGTGAAGGATGTAGCCATTCAGAATCCGCAGCGGCTCACGCGCAAAGAGCGAGGCGCGAGGCAGTGAGCGGCTAAAGATGGTGCGCATACCACCACTCACACCGCTATCGCGCGGCGCTGAGAGGTCTGGCTTGCGCCCAAGGCTGAGGATCTCAAACAGCCGCAACACCATGCCAAAGACAAAGATCACCAGTGCCCCGTTAAAGGCAGGGCCGCGCGCCCAGTTCAGCAGCTCATTGACTTCCATATCAATCACTCCTTTTTGAGGTCATCTACAGCTATGGTTTCTCGCTCCTCAACCGCCGCTTTCTTCTTGCTCCGATTCATCGCCGCCGCAGCCGCACCGACCGCAACACCAATTGCACCCGCCTTGAGAACCGACTCGCCCACTTTTCCTTGCGGTACAGAGAGCGCCTCGTAAAAACTACCGGCATCCCAGAAGTTGGGTTCCGAACAACCAAGACAGGGGTGACCTGACTCGATGGGGAAGCTGACGCCATCGTTCCACTTCAGGGTAGCACAGGCATTGTGCGTGGTAGGTCCTTTACAACCCAGCTCATACAGACACCAGCCCTTGCGTGCGCCCTCGTCGTCGAAAGCCTTGGCGAACAGACCTTGATCATAGAAGGTGCGGCGATAGCAACGATCATGGATATTGTCACCATAGAACGCCTTGGGTCGACCCAGATCGTCCATATCGGGTAGCCGACCAAAGGTGAGGAAGTGAGCAACCGCGCCGGTCATCACCAGCCCGATCGGTGGACAGCCGGGGACATTCATCACCGGCTTGTCCTTGACCAGCGCACTTACTGGTACCGCTCCGGTCGGGTCAGGATTGGCCATTGGCAACCCGCCATAGGCGGCGCAAGTGCCCACCGCCACGACCGCAGCAGCCCCCGCTGCAGCTTCCTCCAGAATATCGATATTGGTTCGTCCCGCAATGGTGGAGTAGATGCCATTCTCTTTGGTTGGAATGGAGCCATCCACAACCAGCAGATACTTGCCATAATCGGCCTTCATTGCATGCTCTTTTGCCTCTTCCGCCTGATGGCCCGCTGCCACCTGAAGGGTATGGTGGTAATCCAGCGAGATGAAATCAAAAATCAGGTTTTCAATGGTTGGACTGTAGGAGCGGGTGATCGACTCGGTACAGCCGGTGCACTCCTGAAAGGAGAGCCAGATCACGGTAGGCCGACGTGCTGCAGCCAGCGCCTTGGCCATCACCTGAGCAGAACCGGCGGGCAACGCCAACGCCGATGCCATCGTGGTGCAGAACTTTAGAAAACCTCTTCGGCTGATCCCATGCCGCTGCAAGTGATCTGCAAAGCGCTCTTGGTTCAACCCCTGTCCATCCATCTCTCTGCTCATGACCGGCTCCTTGTCAAACAACGGAAACAACCACACATCCTCTCCTGTTCTACACCTTGGAATAGGTATTGTCAAACGCCCCGAGATAATTTTTTTATTACAATAAATTACCGTTTTTGTTGGTTATTTTCCTTTCAGGCGCACTACTGCCTGCTCCATCTCCAAACGATCGGGCACGATAATTCGAGGAATCTCTGCGATCTCAATCAGTTGCGCCACAACCCGCTCCTCTCCATCTCGATGAGTTACCCACCAGACCCCCGGAAATGCGGTCTCCCTGATCTCGCTCTGCCCCATGACATCGAGGGTCATGGTGACCTCCCCTACTCCCAACATCTGCTGCAGATGTTGTCGATCCGCTGCAGAGAGCGGCAACCCCTGCAGATCGATCTCTCCCCGTGT
This sequence comes from uncultured Piscirickettsiaceae bacterium, assembly GCA_964551545.1. GTDB lineage: Bacteria > Pseudomonadota > Gammaproteobacteria > Thiopontia. The sequence goes on from CAZKCT010000021.1 coordinate 4,737, forward strand.
CCCATCATGCAGATAATGCTCTATCCGAGAACCGATCTCTGCCAGAATTGAGCGAACCATCTCCGGACTTTCCGGTGACTCTACGGCAACCTCGATCTGATCCAGACCACTCACTGATCCCACTCCTGCAATAAATTCTGGACCGCCCCGACTGCAGCAGGAAGCGCGGCCTCTACTGAGGGTGAAAGCGACTCACTCCAGTCAACCTGCTGCGGCTGAATCCCGATGAGTGCACGTGGTGCGGGCAGATCAGCGCTGAGTGCGGTGATCGAGAGTAGATCCACCAGACTCACCTCATGAACGCTGCTCATCTTTCCACTGCCAATGAAGTGATCCATCGCTTCATCCATAAAGATCTGCAGATCACCACTTTTCCCCTGTAGGTTGGCGGCATCGACCACAATCAATCGGTCTGCCTCGGCAATGGGTCCCGCTAGGGTGAAGCTGAGTGTCCCCCCATCCATCCACTCCACACCGGGGCGCTCGCCTAGCTGTGCCAGTTGCTCAACCACGCGTACACCAACCCCCTCATCACCCAACAGGGTATTGCCCAGCCCCAGCACCAGTGTCTTTTTCATCGCCACTCCAGCGGTTATTTGACTCCAATCACAGAATGGCACAGCAGACCGGAGTTACCCATTGACAAAATTCAATTTTAACTCAGTATAGTTAAGAAATTTCCGAACAGGTATTCAACCTCATGTGCTTTGGTATTCCAATGCAGATCAAGAAGATCGACCGCTTTATCGCCCACTGCGAGGCCAAGGGGGCCATGCGCGAGGTCAATCTCTTCATGTTGCAGCATGAAGAGTGGGCTGTTGGTGATTACCTGGTGAGCCATCTTGGACAGGCGATCCAGAAGGTGACTCCAGAGGAGGCCGAGATCGCCTGGGCACTCTATGATGAGATGCAGGAGAAGATGGTTCCACCCGGTGCATGAGCTCTCCGTCTGTCAGTCGATTCTCTCTCAGATCGAGTCCATTGCTACTCAGCATGATGCCAGTGCCGTGCGTGTTGTTCACGTACAGATTGGTCCTCTCTCTGGTGTTGAGGCACCCCTGCTGAAAAACGCCTGGACCATCGCCCGTAGCGGAACCATTGCAGAAGATGCGGCCCTTGAAATCGAGGAGATGCCGATTACCATCCGCTGTAGTCAATGTGGAGAAGAGAGTGAGGCCAGTGCCAACCGAATGGTCTGCAATCATTGTGGCGAATGGCGCACCCAACTCATTAGCGGTAACGAAATGCTGCTACGCAGCATAGAGCTGGACAAGGAGAAAACTGATGTGTGATACCTGTGGATGCAACATCACCCCCGGCAACGAACACCTGGTGGTAAATGATGGCAAGCTGGCCAAGACCAAAAATGGCAGTGAGGCCGTTGAGGTACTGCAGGGACTGCTGCATGAAAACGACCACCAAGCCGCCCACAACCGCCACCATTTCGACAGCCATCAGGTGTTGTCCATCAACTTGATGTCCTCCCCCGGCACCGGGAAGACGGCACTACTGGAAGCGACCATTGATGCACTCGGCGATCAGTTACGGATCGGTGTGGTTGAGGGCGATCTGGAAACCGAGAATGATGCCAACCGCATCCGCCGCAAAGGGGTCCCCGCCTGCCAGATCTCTACCGGAAGCGCCTGCCATCTTGATGCCCATATGGTGCATGATGCCCTCCATCAGATGGACCTTGAACCCTTGGACATTCTCTTTATCGAGAATGTCGGCAATCTGGTCTGTCCCGCCAGTTTTGACCTTGGCCACCACCGCAATATCACCCTGCTCTCGGTCACAGAAGGGGACGACAAGCCGGCCAAATATCCGGTGATCTTCCGTGCTGCCGATCTGGTCCTGCTGACTAAAATGGACTTGCTCCCCTATCTGGAAGAGTTCAATCCAGAGCGCGCCGAACAGGCACTGCGCCACCTCTCCAACCCCGCAGAGATGGTCTCCATCTCGGCCAAGAGTGGAGCAGGCATGGAGCGCTGGATCGAGTGGCTGCAACACGAGGTGACCCACTACCGCCAACACCTTGAAAATGGCACTACTCTGACACCTGCACTACAGCCGGAGGGTCAGGCACTTCACTCACATCATCACCACGACCACCATCACAGCTGATGATGAATCCAGAGGGCCGTATTGCGATCACCCTGACCCCAGATGGCCAACGCTTCCGGGTCGCCATCCACTCCAGTCGCCCCCTTCACGCCGCTCAGATTTTTCATGGAAAAAGCATCGCCGAAACCCTTCAAGGGCTCCCGCTGCTCTTTACCGTCTGTGGTGTTGCTCAGGCAGCAGCAGCCACGCAGGCCTGTGAGCAGGCACTAGGCGTCTCGATCACTGAGAATGTCATATCCATCCGCCAACAATTGGTATCCATGGAGACCATTCGAGAACATCTATGGCAGGCCCTTCTGGGTTGGAGCCAATGGCTTCAGCTTTCCACACCGGAACAAGTGCTCTCGGAGGTGATGGCACTTCAACAACAACTAAGAACCACGCTGACTCAGGACCACTCCCCATTCCAGATTAATCCATCGTTAGCACCTCAAAAATCGGCCAGCGAGATTCAGCACGCACTATTACAGATCCTGCAACAAGAACTGTTTGGCATCTCTACTGAACAGTGGCTGGCACTGAAAACCCTGGATGATTTACGACTATGGAGCAACCAACACTCAACCATTGCTGCACGCACCGTCCGCCAACTCGAATCGAAACAGTGGCGCTCTATTGGGGCTTGTGATCACAAGCCGCTACCGACGCTTGATCTCTCCACCCTCAACCAGGCCATGAAACAACGGCCAGCATTTGTTCACAAACCGGAATGGGATGGATCTCCCCATGAGAGCTCTCCCCTAACCCGCACCCAAAGCCCTCTACTGAAACAGCTCCAACAGTACGATGGAAATGGGCTCCTGACTCGATGTATTGCCCGACTCACGGAACTTGCACAACAGGTGGTCGAACTGGGAGAACCAACGCCACCCGAAAAGACGCCTGCATTACAGCCTGGTCTTGGCTTCGGCACTGCTCAGGCAGCTCGCGGGCAACTGATCCATCGCGTTGAAATCGATGGGTTGCACATTGCCCGCTATCAGATCCTCGCTCCAACCGAGTGGAACTTCCATCCGCAAGGGGTTGTGGCTCAGGCGCTCCGTCAGCTTGATCCAACGAATCCTGACTACCGAGAGCAGGCCCACCGTATCATCCATGCTGTTGATCCTTGTGTTGGGTATGACCTGAAGATTGCCGAAAATGGAGTGAATCCCTGATGTGCCTCGCCCTCCCGACCCAAATCATTGAGATCAGTGACGACCGACAATACGGCACAGTCTCACTGGATGGCATCCGTAAAGAGATCTCGCTGGCACTGCTGGATGAGGTGGCCATTGGAGACTATGTGCTCCTCCATGTTGGCTATGCGCTCAGCAAGGTCAATGAAGCCGAAGCCGAGAAGACACTAGCCCTCTTCTCCGAGATGGCGGCGTTAGAAGAGCCGGATTCAGCCGCCTCATGAAATATATCGATGAGTTCCGTTCTGGAGCGTTGGCACAGAAGCTGGCGACCAAGATCAAGCAGGCGGTCGATCCAGAGCGCGACTATCACTTGATGGAATTTTGTGGCGGCCACACCCATGCCATCTTCCGCTACGGCGTTCAGGACTTGATGCCGGAAAACGTCCACTTCATCCACGGCCCCGGCTGTCCTGTCTGCGTACTGCCCACTGCACGCATTGATCAGGCACTTCACCTGCTGGAGCATGAGGAGGTGATCCTCTGCAGTTATGGTGATCTGCTACGAGTCCCGGCCAGTAATCGTAAAAGTCTGCTCAAGGCCAAGGCATCCGGTGCCGATGTCCGCATGGTCTACTCCACCCAAGATGCGCTAAAGATTGCACGCGACAACCCCGAGCGTGAGGTGGTCTTCTTCGCCATCGGTTTTGAGACCACCACCCCTCCCACTGCGGTAGCGATCCAGCAGGCTGCTGCTGAAGGGCTGCAGAACTTCTCAGTCTTCTGTAACCACGTACTGACCCCGGCAGCCATCCAGAACATCCTTGAATCTCCAGAGGTGCGAGAGATTGGCACGGTCTCCATCGATGGTTTCTTTGGCCCCTCCCATGTCAGCGCCATCATCGGCAGTCGCCCTTATGAGTTCTTTGCCGAGGAGTTTCAGCGACCCGTTGTGATCGCCGGATTTGAACCCCTCGATGTGATGCAATCGGCCTTGATGTTGGTCCGCCAACTCAACGAGGGGCGCTACGAGGTAGAGAATGAGTACCATCGCGTGGTGACCCGTGATGGCAACATCAGGGCACAGGCACTGGTAGCGGAGATGTTTGAGCTACGCCCTCTCTTCGAGTGGCGTGGTCTGGGACAGGTTCCCTACAGTGCACTGCGCATCAAGCAATCCTACGCAGCATTTGATAGCGAACAGCGCTTCACGATCCCCACCATCGCCTCCAGAGAGATCAAGGGGTGTGAGTGCCCCGCGATTCTACGCGGCGCCAAACGACCCAGTGACTGCAAACTATTCGGCACAATCTGCACCCCGGAAAATCCAATGGGGTCTTGTATGGTCTCCTCGGAGGGGGCCTGTGCCGCCTATTGGAGCTACGGAAGATTCAGGGAAAAATCATGAGACCTTATGCAACCAAACTGGACCTGAAAAATGGCACGGTGGAGATGAACCACGGCAGCGGCGGACGCGCCATGGCACAGCTGATTGACGAGCTGTTTGTCCGCCACTTTGACAATGAACTGCTACGCCAGGCCAACGACCAGGCAACCTTCGACATCAATTCCGGGCGAATGTCGATCAGCACCGATGGCCATGTCATCTCTCCTCTCTTCTTCCCCGGTGGCGATATCGGATCCCTCTCAATCCACGGCACCCTCAACGATGTGGCAATGTCAGGCGCAAAGCCACTCTATATTGCTGCTGGGTTCATTCTTGAAGAGGGGTTTTCACTGGCTGACCTAGATCGCATCATCGCATCGATGGGGGCCGCCTCCAAACAGGCCGGAGTGCCTGTGGTCACCGGTGACACCAAGGTGGTTGAGCGGGGCAGTGGCGATGGGGTTTTCATCACCACCACTGCGGTTGGCGTGGTGCCCGATGGGGTCAATATCTCCGGAGATCGCGCCCAACCGGGGGATGTCATCCTGGTCAGCGGGACATTGGGTGATCACGGGGTGGCAATCCTCTCCAGCCGCGAACATCTGGAATTTGAGACCACCATCCAGTCCGACTCTGCGGCACTCCACGGGATGATTGCCGATCTGGTCGATGCAGCCCCCGAGATTCACTGCCTACGGGATCCTACCCGTGGCGGCCTGGCCACCACCCTGAACGAGCTGGCACAACAGTCTGGGGTCGGTATTCAGATTCGTGAAGCGGATCTGCCGATTCAGCCCGCCGTGCATGCCGCCTGCGAACTTCTGGGGCTCGATCCACTCTATGTGGCCAATGAGGGTAAACTGGTCTGCATTGCCCCCGCCGAATCTGCCGAGACCCTGCTTGCGTTTATGCGCCAGCACCCGCTTGGTCACAACGCCGCCATCATTGGTGAGGTAGTTGAGGATGATCTGGGTTTTGTGCAGATGGAGACCCAACTAGGGGGCCAACGGGTGATCGATTGGCTGACTGGTGAACAACTCCCCCGGATCTGCTGACCACCTGACTTATATCAATTTTTATAACTCGACCAATTACTCGGATCATCACTCGACCGGCGTATTGCCAGCACTCAACAAAGCGAAGAGAATGCGGCAAACCTTACAATGGCGCAGCGATGACACATGGCACTCTCCCACATCTATAAAAACGAGATTCAACGCTCTCGTCTCTTCTCCAACCTTGGTGCCGAGACGGTCAGCCAACTCTTCGAAAGCGCAAAAATTCTCTACAAGCGTGCTGGTGATCCACTATTTCGAAAAGGGGAAGCAGCCGATTGCTTCTTCATCATCCGCACCGGCTCTGCCAAGCAATTCCTCACCTCACCGGATGGCCATGAAAAGACCCTGGAGGTGATGCGTCCCAGTGCCGCAGTGGCTGAAGTCACCATGTTTCTAGAGGCATCGGAGCACGCCTGTGATTGTGAAATGCTGGAAGATGGAGAGCTATTCCGTTTTAATAATAGCGCCTACTTGAAGGCGTTACAGAAACATCCCGCCAGCGCACTGCCACTGATTGCAGATCTCAGTTATCAGATCCGCCGCCAAACCGAAGAGATCGGAAATCTTGCTCTAACCGATGCCCGACACCGCCTCACCCACTACCTCTTTCAGCAATTGGAGTGCGAAGAGAAGTCTGACTGTCAACCACTGCGTAATGGCTGTCCCGGAAACAACCACTGCGCTCTCACCCTTCCCACCTCCAAATCGGTAATTGCCTCACTCCTCTCCATTCAGCGCGAAACCTTCTCTCGCACTTTAAGGAAGATGAAGGATGAGCAGATGATTGAGGTCAAAGGTAATCGTATCAACATCCTCGACCTCCAGCGGCTACGTGAATCCCTGACCTAAGTGACCTGACTACTCCGCCAACGCCTGATAGTGGCGAAAGCGAGCATCCACCTCTTTTTGCGCCTGCTGCTGAATCTGCTCCGCCTCCTGCGGATGACTGCGCATCAACACACTGAAGCGCCCCTCTCCCTTCATGAAATCGATATAGGGGATCTTCGGCGGCTTGGAGTCGAGCCGCATCGGGTTCTTCCCCTCTGCGGTCCGGCGCGGATCGTAGCGGAACAGCGGCCAGTGTCCACTCTCCACCGCCATCCGCTGACGACTGTGGTTCTCGGTCATATCAACGCCGTGGGCAATACAGGGAGCGTAGGCGATGATGATCGATGTACCAGGATAGGATTCCGCTTCCAGAAACGCCTTCAAGGTCTGCATATCCTTAGCGCCATAAGCGACCTGCGCGACATAGACGTTGCCATAGCTAATCGCCAAATCAGCTAGATTTTTCTTTGCCGATAACTTACCCCCTGCGGAGAATTTGGCCACCGCACCACGCGGGGTTGCTTTGGAGGTCTGCCCACCGGTATTGGAGTAGACCTCGGTATCAAGCACCAGGATATTGAGATCACGCCCTGAGGCAAGCGCATGATCGACGCCACCAAAACCGATATCGTAGGCCCAGCCATCGCCACCGATAATCCAGACACTGCGCCGCACCAGCACATCAATCTGCTCCTCCAGCGCAGCAGCCTCTTCTCCTCCAATCTTCTGCAGCCTATTACGCAACTGCTCTACTGCCTGACGCTGTCGGTAGATCCCAGCCTCATTAGCCTGTTCTGCCATCAGCAACTGCTCTACCAATGCTTCACCAATCTGCTCACGCATCTGCAGCAACCCTTCACTCACCGTCTCCAACTGCTGGTCAAAGGTGACCCGCATCCCCATACCAAACTCGGCATTATCCTCAAACAGCGAGTTATTCCAGGCCGGCCCCCGCCCCTCGGTGGTGACAGTCCATGGTGTGGTCGGGAGGTTGCCCCCATAGATTGAGGAGCAGCCAGTGGCATTGGCTACCACCATACGCTCTCCAAAGAGCTGACTGGTAAGACGTACATAGGGGGTCTCGGCACAGCCGGTACAAGCACCAGAGAACTCAAACAATGGCTGGAACAGCATCGCCCCTTTGATGGTAGTCGCACGCACTGCGGTGCGATCATATTCGGGCAGGGCAAGAAAGTAGCTCCAACTCTCACGCTCCTGCTCAAGCAGCACAGCATCGACAGGCACCATATTGAGCGCTTTATGATCTGGGTTTTGCTTGTCGTGAACTGGACAGATCTCGACACAAAGCGTGCACCCGGTGCAGTCCTCCGGGGCAACCTGATAGCTGATCTGAGTCTCGGGCGGAAACTCCTTTCCCTTGACCGGTGCATATCGAAACCCTTCCGGACCCGCATTGGCATGGTCAAGATCGAACACCTTGCTACGGATGGCCGAGTGAGGGCAGACAAACGGACACTTGCCACAGTCGATACAGAGGTCTGCATCCCAGACCGGGATCTCGGTCGCGAGCCCCCGTTTCTCCCATTGAGTGGTGCCAACTGGCCAGGTCCCATCCAGGGGGAATGCGCTGACTGGAAGCTGATCTCCCTCACCAGCAATCAACCGCCCCGTCACCCGCTGCACAAACTCCGGTGCCTCTACTGGAACCGGATCACCTCGCTCCATGGTAGAGGTAGCCTGCTGCGGAACATCAATACGGTGCAGATGATCGAGCGCCGCATCAATGGCGTCGAAATTCTTCTGAACGACCGCCTCTCCCTTTTTACCGTAGCTCTCCTGGACTGCCTGCTTCATCGCCGCAATCGCCTGTTCCTGAGGCAATACTTCAGAGATGGCAAAGAAACAGCTCTGCATGATCGTATTGATGCGCTTGCCCATCCCGGTCTGATCGGCCGTGGATACTGCATCAATGACATAAAAGCGCAGCTTTTTATCAATCAAGATCTGCTGCACTTCGCGTGGCAAGGTCTCCCATACCGTTGCAGGGGGGTGACTGGAGTTAAGCAGAAAGACCGCCCCCTCTTTAGCCATCTCCACCATGCGATAGCGATCGAGGAAACGCTCCTGATGACAGGCAACAAAATCGGCTTCTCCAGGGGTAATCAGGTAGGAGGAGCGGATCGGCTCTGCGCCGAAACGGAGATGGGAGACGGTGACCGCACCCGTCTTCTTGGAGTCATAGACAAAGTAGCCTTGTGCATGATGATCGGAGTGTTCACCAATAATCTTGATCGCATTGCGGTTGGCACTGACTGTTCCATCACTACCCAGGCCGTAGAAGAGTGCCTTGAATTGCTGCTGTACCGCATCGGGTCGAAACTGCTCCTCCCACTCCAGACTGCTGCCACTGATGTCATCTCTGATTCCGACGGTAAAGGACTGTTTTGGCGCCCCGGATAACATCTCGAAAATGGCCTTCACCATAGCCGGCGTGAACTCTTTGGAAGAGATCCCATAACGCCCTCCCACAACCTGCGGCATGGGGCGCGGCCACTGCTCAGGATGGGTCGCCAATGCAGTCACCACGTCCTTGTAGAGCGGCTCACCATCCGCACCCGGCTCTTTGGTGCGATCCAGCACTGCAATACCCTTGACTGTCGCTGGCAATACGCTGAGCAGATGCTCTGGAGAGAAGGGGCGATAGAGCCGCACCTTGATCATCCCCACCTTCTCACCACGCGCGGTGAGATGCTCGACCGCCTCTTCCAGCGCCCCGACACCCGATCCCATCAGGACAATGACCCGCTCAGCATCTTTTGCACCGACATAATCGAAGAGACTGTAATGTCGCCCCGTCAACGCACCAAAACGCTCCATCGCCTCAACCATTCGCGCTGGCGCCTGCCGGTACCACGGGGTAATCGCCTCACGCTGCTGGAAGAAGGTGTCTGGATTCTGTGAGGTCCCGCGCACAACAGGATGGTCCGGGTTGAGGGCGCGCTGACGGTGCTGATGAATCCGCTCATGACCCATCATCGCATGGAGAATCTCTGAGGTGATCTCCTCGACCTGGTTGACCTCATGAGAGGTTCGGAAGCCATCAAAGAAGTGAACATAGGGAATCCGGGAGGAGAGTGATGCGGCTTGAGCAATCAGCGCGAAATCATGGGCCTCCTGCACTGAACTGGAGGCCAGCAGCCCGAAGCCAGTGGCTCGAACCGCCATCACATCACTATGATCTCCAAAGATCGAAAGAGCATGTGTGGCAACCGTACGGGCCGACACATGAAAGACCGTAGGTGTCAGTTCACCCGCAATCTTGTACATATTGGGGATCATCAACAGCAGCCCCTGTGAGGCAGTGAAGGTGGTCGCCAGTGATCCGCTCTGCAGTGCCCCGTGAACCGCACCAGCAGCCCCCGCCTCACTCTGCATCTCCACCACTTCAGGCACACTGCCCCAGATATTCTTGCGCCCCGCTGCAGACCAGGCATCGGAGAGCTCTCCCATCGGGGATGCCGGGGTAATCGGGTAGATTGCGATCACCTCATTGGTCTGATGCGCAACCCGAGCAACCGCCTCATTTCCATCCATCATCGCCATCACTGCACTCCCCATTGAATCCCCAATATCACTTTAAACCATATCATCCCAATAGTTCAAATGATCCAAGGCAAGTCGACTCCGAACCCAATGCGGTATAGTTTTGAAAATGGATCGCTCCCCGCCACGCCATCAACCACTGCGCATTCTGCTGCTGACGCACAGCTTCAACAGTCTGAGTCAACGGCTCTTTGTTGAACTGAGAGAGGCGGGCCACCAAGTTTCGGTTGAACTCGACATTCACGACCACGTCACAGAGGAGGCTGTCGATCTGTTTCAACCCGATCTGCTACTTGCCCCTTTTTTGAAACGAGCCATTCCGGAGTCCATTTGGGACCAGCTCCCCTGCCTCATTCTTCATCCCGGTCCACCAGGAGATCGAGGACCATCCGCGCTGGATGGGGCGATTCTTCGACAGGAAAAATATTGGGGCGTTACGCTCCTGCAAGCCAATGCCACCATGGATGGCGGTGATGTCTGGGGCTACGAAACCTTTACGATGAGAGAGGTTTCAAAAGGGAGCCTCTACCGCAAACAGGTCACCGAGGCCGCCACACGCGTCACCCTACAGGCCATCAAGCAGTGGCAGGATGAAACACTCCACATTCAGCCACAACACGAGGTCGCCGAGGCCGCCCGCCAACAGACTCGCCCCGCCATCACTCAGCAGGATCGAGCCATCAACTGGGCATCCGATGACCAGCAGACCGTTCTGCGCAAAATCAACAGTGCCGATGGCGCACCCGGACTGCTCGATTCAGCGCTTGGGCGCCCCCTCTACCTCTATGATGCCCATCCGGAACCACACCTTAACGGTGCACCCGGTACACTCATCGCTCAGGAAAACGGGGCCATCTGTATCGCAACGGCAGATCAGAAGGGGGTCTGGGTGGGCCACCTGCGGGATCAACAGAACCAACACCCATTCAAACAGATCGCCACCACTGTTCTGCACATCCAATCGGGCGACCTTCCTTCAGCAGGCCGTGGATACGGAGACATTGAATACCGGGAACAGGGGGGAATCGGCCTGCTCTCTTTCCCTTTTTACAATGGCGCAATGAGCAGCAACCACTGCCGTCGACTACAACAAGCACTACAGCAGGCGAAGAGAGAAGAGACTCGAGCCATCCTGCTACTGGGCGGCTCCGATTACTGGTCGAATGGAATGGACCTGAACCAGATTGAGGCATCAGAAAGTCCCGCCGATGCCTCTTGGGAGAATATTCAGGCGATGGATGATCTGGCACTTGAGATCATCAACAGCGAACAACAGCTCATCATCAGCGTCTTGCAGGGGAATGCCGCTGCAGGCGGTGTTTTTCTTGCTCGCGCCGCAGACCAGATCTGGGCCCGCGATGGCGTTATCCTCAATCCACACTACAAGGATATGGGGAACCTCTATGGCTCCGAGTACTGGAGTTATCTGCTGCCCCGTTACTGTGGCGCAGAGGCGGCCAAACAGATCACTCAGGCCCGTCTGCCGATGGGAACTCTCGAGGCGGAACGTTTGGGGCTGATTGATCGTCGATTTGATTCATCTCCTGACACCTTTGTTGAACAGTGCATCACTGCAGCAACCACGCTGACTCAACACCCCAAGTTTCCACAGCAGTTGACAGAGAAACAGCAACGGCGACAGCACGATGAATCCATCCAGCCACTCTCCAGCTATCGCCGGCATGAGCTGGAACGGATGCGGATGAACTTCTATGGATTCGACCCCAGCTACCACATCGCTCGCTATAACTTTGTCCACAAGGTCCCCAAGTCTCGTACCCCGGTGACTCTGGCACGCCATCGCAACAAGGCCGACAGATGAGAGGGGTGACCATCCAGGTTAATGGCGTGGTGCAGGGGGTTGGGTTTCGCCCAGCCGTCTGGAGCCTGGCCCATCAGCTTGAGTTGACTGGATCGGTATGGAACGGGGCCGACGGTGTCACCATTGAGCTATGGGGAACCACCTCGCAGATCGACCAGTTCCTGCAACAGCTACAACAGCAGCCGCCACCACTCGCCATCATTGACCAGATCACAACCCAATCACTCTCTGGCGCTCCTGCAGAGGGGTTCACCATCCTTGAGAGTCAGAGTGGTCATATCACCACTGGCGTCGCTGCCGATGCCGCCACCTGTCCCGACTGCCTGAGAGAGACCCAAAGCTCCAGTAACCGCCGATACCGCTACCCCTTTACCAACTGCACCCATTGCGGTCCTCGGCTCTCGATCATCCATACCATCCCCTATGATCGTCCCAACACCTCAATGGCCCCCTTTGCGATGTGCCCGACCTGCCAACAGGAGTACCGCGATCCCGCAGACCGGCGCTTCCATGCACAGCCCAACTGCTGCCCGGCATGTGGCCCCCAGCTCTGGCTAGAAGATGATCACGGCAAACTGCTGGATGGAGATCCTATTCTTCAATCCGCAGAGCTTTTGCGTCAGGGGAAAATCATCGCCATCAAGGGGATCGGCGGCATTCACCTTGCCTGTGACGCAACCAGCAGCCGGGCAGTTGCCCGACTTCGCCAACGCAAGCAGCGTCCGACCAAGGCGCTGGCGGTGATGGCCAGAGACCTGCAACAAATCTCAAAGCATGCCGTGCTCTCAGATTTGGAGACGGAGACACTACAACACCAGGCCGCTCCGATTGTCATTCTGCAACAGCAGAATACCGCTCTCGCCAGTGGGATCGCCCCGCTACAGCAGACCATCGGTTTTCTGCTCCCCTATACGCCGCTTCATCATCTATTGATGGCTGCGGTTGAACGGCCCATCGTCCTCACCTCTGGCAACCGTAGCGGAGAACCTCAGTGCATCGACAATGATCAGGCACGCGCCGACCTTTCCGGCATTGCCGACTACTGGCTACTCCACGACCGGGAGATCATTAATCGAGTCGACGACTCGGTTGTCCGTGTGGTCAATGGTCAGCTGCGCGTGATCCGCTATGGACGGGGATACGCACCGGAACGCCTATCACTCCCCGAAGGATTTGAATCCACTCCCCCTCTACTGGCCATGGGGGGTGCACTGAAAAACAGCTTTGCCCTACTCAAAGAGGGGCAGGTCACCCTGTCACAGTATCTTGGTGACCTGGAAGACCCCTATACGCTGCGAGAATACCAACACACCCATCAGCTATTCCACCAACTGCTGGACCACCAGCCACAGGCGATTGTGGTCGACCGACACCCAGATTACCCCCCGACGCAACTAGGGCAACAACGGGCCGATCAGCAAGATTTGCCTCTCATTGAGGTGCAGCATCATCATGCCCATATTGCCGCAGTGATGATGGAGCATCAGCTCCCCCTCAACCATCCACCACTACTGGGGATTGCGCTGGATGGACTGGGTTATGGAGAGGACGGTATCATCTGGGGAGGCGAGTTCCTGCTGGCGGACTACCATCACTACCGTCGAATCGGCCACTTGATGCCGGTTGAGATGATCGGGGGAGATCAGGCAAACCGTGAACCGTGGCGAAACCTGGTCGCTCACCTGCTGAAGGCCATCGACCTTGAGGCTTTTTTGGAAAATCACGCCGATCTCGAACTGGTCGACTACCTGAAACAGAAACCCCTTGCCCTCCTGCAACAGATGGTGAGCCAGCAGATCAATAGCCCCTCTGTCTCCTCTACGGGACGACTGATCGATGCCGTTGCTGCAGCCATTGGAATCCACCGGGAACAGCTCACTTTCGAGGGCGAGGCAGCCATTGCACTGGAAGCGCTGGCCGCAATGCATCCCAGCACACCGGGCTATCCTTACCGAATTGATCTCCAAAATGGTGTTGCACAACTAAGCTGGGAGCCACTCTGGCACGCCCTTCTCTCTAACCTGAAGGAGCATACCGACTCAACCATCATTGCCGCCCGTTTCCACCAAGGGCTGATCGATGCCATCGCTGAAATGGCCCAGCTTCTCTGTCAACAAAACCACCTCAAAACCGTTGCGTTGGGGGGCGGGGTCTTTCAAAATTCACTGCTACTGAAGGGGGTGACGCAGCGCCTGCAGGCCGCTGGGCTTACCACACTCTCTGCAGCCCGCTTCCCCGCCAACGATCAAGGGACTGCGATTGGGCAGTGCGCAGTTGCTGCCGCCAGACTGGTCCAACAAAGATAGAGCGACCATAACCATTCGGACAGGAGTCAACAATTTTGACCGCATGAGACTCAGCCAATCGGGTAGTGGAGCTGTCCTGTCAGGTTGCACAACCGCTATAAAGCTTCTAACAGCAAGCCGCTCAATTTTTTCCTTACGAACAAATCCGTTACACTGACCCTAACGATACCCGACACGAAACCAATAATAGCTCTCTCTTCACCATGCGTATTTACATGCAGACCCCGCCACTGAATGGCGCAGCCCCCCGATTCTGCCAACTGCAGATTCAGGAAGATCTGCTGGATGGCTGGACTTTGATCCGGGAATCGGGCATCCAGGGGGGGCGCAGCAACTGCAAACAGACGCACTACGAGTGCCGTGAAGACGCTGAAGAGGCCCTGCTGGCCCTGCGGGACCAACAACTCCACAAAGGGTTCCAGACCACCTTCGCCACAGGCACTTCACCTACTGATTCATAAAGGTTTTCTGCGACCATCAGTTGACACTCAAGTATTTGCAAGAATACAATCGGTGCACTTTGGGAAATCTGAAACATCACATTTACTAATGTCACTGGTGAAGCCAGCCGGTGACAACATCAACAGGACTAAATCATGAAAAAATCACTGATGAAACGTGCCGTCGCTTCTCTGCTTCTGCTCTCTGCACCAGTACTCACCTTTGCCGAAGGGGCAAATGAGTTTGTCGCAGCAAAAAGTAGTCGCGTTGGTGCACTGATCTCATTGGGCGGCACCGTCATCCCCCACCGTGAGGTCAACCTGGTGGCAAAGATGCCTGGAGATGTACTGTTCATTGCCGGTGAGGAGGGAGACCGCTTCAGCAAAGGAGACCGCCTCGCCAGCCAAGACATCGATGCCATGATGGCCAAGCGCGCACAGGCCGAGGCACAACTGGCCAGTGCTGATGCCGGGATTCGCAATGCGCAGATGCAGCTGCGCAATGAGATCGAGAACCCCAACTCTCAACCCAATGCGATGATGGGTGGCCTCCCTAGCATGATGACGATGTTCTCCAACCCTATGCGCAACATGAGTGGTCGTGGAGACTCCAACACACAACGTGAGACCAATCTCTACGGCATGAATGTTCAAGTAGAGACTGCCACCAATGCCTACAATCAGGCCGCTGCAGCCATTCGAGAGCTGGATGAAAACATTGAGCAGGCCACGATTCTTGCTCCATTCGATGGCGTCATTCTGCGCAAGATGGTGGAAGTGGGGCAGCCCGCACAACCCGGCGTTCCTCTCTTCCTCTACGGTGACACCAGCACGCTGCAAATTCGCGCCGAAGTTCCTGCACGGCTGGTACAGGGCCTTCACAAGGGGATGCAGCTACAGGCACGCCTGGATCAGAACAATGAGATTATTCCAATCACCGTCAATCGCATCTTCCCGATGGCTGACATGATGGGCCACACCGTAACTGTGAAATTCGACGTTCCAGCCCACAGCAGCGCAGCACCGGGCATGTATAGCGAGGTGATGATTCCTGATCCAAACTCTGGGTCCTCTGAACTGGTCACCGTTCCGCGCTCTGCCATTGTCTGGCGCGGTAGCCTCCCTGCCATCTTCGTACAGAAGGAGGATGGCAAGATCGAGATGCGCCTGGTCAGAATCGGCGAGCCCGCCGACAATGGCTGGTCGAGCATTCTCTCCGGTATTCAGGCGGGTGAGCTGGTGCTTGCACAGCCCTCCTCAACCACCACCTCGACGAAATAACAACACAAGAAGGGCCTCACCATGAGCGACCATCACACCCCTGGCGACGCTGAGGAGCGTCCACAATCCTCCCTTCAGGAATCCAACCAGGCTGGCGCTCAACCGCCGGCTGGCAATCCTCCCGAGGCCCCAGAGAAAGAGGTAGAACTGGGCTTTGCGGGCCGTCTGGCAGAATCCTTTATTCATTCTCCACTCTCACCACTGCTCTTCATTGCAATGATGGCGGTCGGTATCTGGGGATTGATTGCCACTCCGCGTCAGGAAGATCCGCAAATCTCGGTACCGATGATTGACATCTTTTTCCCTGCCCCCGGCCTCTCCTCCGGTGAGGTGGCCAATCAGCTCATCGATCCCTTCGAGCGGGTACTGAGCGAGATTCCTGGCCTGAAGCATGTCTACTCTGCCAGTGATCGCGAATACGGCATCATCACCCTGCAGTTTGAGGTGGGTGAACCAATGGGACCATCAATCGTCCAGACCCACAGCAAGATCCAGTCCAACCTCGACCTGCTACCGAAAGGGATCAAACCGCCATCGGTCAAACCAAAAGAGGTTGATGACGTCCCTTCGGTGACCCTCACACTATGGTCCGAAGCGGTGGATGACGAATATCTGCGCACACTCGGCGTCAGCGTGCTGCAGCATCTGAAACAGCTCCCACAGACCGGAGTCGGTTTTGTCACTGGCGGCCGCTCCCGCCAGGTGCGAATCGAGATTCAGCCAGAGCGCCTCGCCGGCTTCGGAGTTAGTCCCGGGCAAATTGTCCATGCAGTACAGAAGGCCAATACCGGCCATACAGTAGGCACGATAGAGCTGCAAGACCGCTTCTTCTTCGTCGAGTCAGGTGGCTTCCTTTCTAGTCTGGATCAGGTCAAGCAGCTGGTGGTCGGCCAGCACCGCGGCACTCCAGTCTTCCTGCGTGATGTGGCCAAAGTGGTCGAGGGGCCACAGGAGACCAAACAGCTGGTCACCTTCTCTACCGGCCCCGCTTACAGCGGTGAGCACTCGACGCAGGATGCCGCTGCCGTCACCATTGCGCTGGCTAAACAGCGTGGCTCCAACGGGGTAACCGTGGTCAACAACATACTGGATGAGGTCGAAAACAACCTCAAGGGCTACCTGATTCCCGACAATGTTCACGTCGAGGTAACGCGTAACTATGGTGAAAGCGCCAATACCAAGGTAAATGATCTGCTCTTCAAGCTCTTTATCGCAACGGGCGCAGTGACTATACTGGTCTGGCTCAGCCTCGGTATCAAGCCCTCCATTGTGGTGCTACTGACCATTCCGGTGGTACTGGTCGGTACAGTCTTCGTGGCAATGCTGATGGGCTACACCATCGACCGTGTCAGTCTCTTTGCCCTGATCTTCTCAATCGGTTTCCTGGTCGACAATGCCATTGTGATTGTCGAGAACATCTACCGTCGCTGGCTGATGGCCGGCACCATGGATACCCGTACCGCCGTCGACGCGGTCCGTGAGGTGGGCAATCCTACGGTACTCGCCACGTATACAGTAGTGGCCGCACTGATCCCGATGGGCTTCGTCTCCGGCATGATGGGCCCCTACATGGAGCCAATCCCCGCACTGGGCTCCGTAGCCATGCTGCTCTCTCTGTTTGCGGCACTGATCTTCGCGCCGTGGCTTGCGATGCGCATCGTCCCCAGCATGGAAAAACTCCATGCGATGGAGGCACGCGATGAGAAGGTTGATGCAAAACTGGATGTCTTCTTCCGCAAAACCATCACCACAATGGTGGAACAGCCCGCCAAGGGTTGGGGCTTCCTGTTTGCGTTGATCCTCGGCTTCTTTGGCGCAATGTACCTCTTCTACAACACCGCTGTACCGGTGAAGATGTTGCCATTCGATAACAAGGCCAACTTCAGTGTGGTGATCGACATGCCAGATGGCACTGCACTACCTACCACAGCCAACTTCACCCGCAGGATTGCTACAGAGCTCTCCGATATTGAGGAGATTGTTGCCAGCCAGAACTATGTCGGCACCGCACAGCCATTCGATTTCAATGGCCTGGTTCGCCACTACTACCTGCGCCAGTTCCCATGGCAGGCAGAGATCGCCATCCAGTTGACTGACAAGACCCTGCGTGACCGCACCAGCCACGACATCGCCAGCGAAGTACGTAAACGGCTACAGCCGATCGCTGCGGCTGAAGGGGTGGCTCTGACCGTGGTCGAAATGCCACCGGGCCCACCCGTTCTGCAGACCGTTGTTGCCGAGATTCACGGCCCCGATGCCGAGACTCGCCGAAAGGTGGCAGCGGATATCACCCAGATTTTCCGTGAGTCGGGCATCATCGACGATGTCGACAACCTGATGCGCAGCAAGATGGAGACTTGGCGCTTTGTTATTGACCGTGAGAAGGCCTCTCGTCAGGGCATCTCAGTCGAGACTATCAACCAGCACCTGGCCATGGTGATGGGTGAGTTTGAGGCCGCGACCATCTTCCAGTCACTGATTCTGGAGCCCACCTACATCGTGATGACCATTCCGATCGAGAAGCGCTCCCACCTCCATCGCCTTGGCGATCTGCCAGTGATGACCATGGATCAACGCACCATTCCACTCTCGGAACTGGGTGAGTTCACCAAGGTACAGCGCGATCCAATCATCTTCCACAAGGACCTGCGTGCGGTTGAGTTCGTGGTCGGTGATGCAGTCGGCCGCCTCGGCGCCCCAATCTACGCGATGCTCGATGTCGAGCGCATTCTCGAAGAGAAGGGCTACACCACGCCGGACGGGGTCAACCTGCGCAGCGGTGAGTACACCGGCGCGCCTGCCAACGACAAGCAGACAGGGTTCGAATGGGGCGGTGAGTGGACCGTGACCTACGAGACCTTCCGTGACATGGGCATCGCCTTCGGTGTCGCACTGGTCGGCATCTACATGCTGGTGGTCTGGGCCTTTGGAAACTTCGTCATTCCAGCCATCATCATGTCACCGATCCCGCTCACCCTGCTCGGCATTGTGCCAGGACACTGGTTGCTGGATGCTGAGTTTACCGCCACCTCAATGATCGGCTGGATCGCGCTGGCGGGCATCATCGTGAGAAACTCCATCCTGATGGTGGACTTCACCATGCACGCCTTCCGTACCGGCACCCCGCTGCTAGAGGCGGTGATCCTATCGGCCAAGTCGAGAACCCGCCCCATTCTGATCACGGCACTGGCACTGGTCCTCGGCTCCGCAGTCATTCTGCTGGACCCGATCTTCCAGGGCATGGCGGTTTCACTGCTGTTCGGAGTCTTCATCTCCACCTTGCTGACCCTGGTGGTCATCCCACTAGGCTGCATCAGTGCAGGAGAGAAGGTCTTCATGGAGGCCAAGGATCTGGAGGAGGAGCAACCCAACCTCTAACCTCTTCCATTCCCCCCAATAAGGGCATTGAACAAAGAGTGTTCAATGCCCTTTTTTTATCTCTTTTTCGCCATTGATCATTTTTTACACAAAATTGAATAACACCCTCTACTGATCTATAATTTCGGGCCTTTTTCGATCGGGAGATCCGCTCCCAATCAACTGAAATACCCAGACAATTATGAATAGATCTGCACAAGCCACTGAGAAAATGGCTCCTGATTTTGGCCCGCTCTACCGCCCAGAGTTTGAGCGCGACAACTGTGGATTCGGGCTTATTGCCCACATGGACGGCAACCCCAGCAACGGGCTGGTACAGACCTCCATCGAATCCCTCAACCGCATGACCCACCGTGGCGCAATTGCTGCCGATGGTAAATCAGGCGACGGTTGTGGTCTGCTGATGAAGCAGCCCAAGGGTTTTATGCAGACAATTGCAACGGAACAGGGATTCAACCTGGCCGAAAACCATGCGGTCGGCATGATCTTCCTCAACCAGGAGAGCACCAAGGCCGACAAGGCACGCACCGCACTGGAAGCCAACCTCAAAGGGCAAGGACTGGAGGTGCTGGGCTGGCGTGTGGTCCCTGTGGATGCCGAAGCAGCCTGCGGTGAACATGCACTCGCCATCCTGCCACAGATTGAGCAGATCTTTGTCAATGCACCCGCCAAGATGGATGAGGTGCATCTGGAGCGCGCCCTCTTTATCGCACGTCGCCAAACAGAGAAAGAGATCGAGCCAGAAGATGAGACCTTCTACATCCCCTCCCTCTCTGCCCGTGTAATCTCCTATAAAGGGCTGGTGATGCCGGAGTACCTGCCAGTCTTCTATAAAGATCTGAAGGATGAGCGTTTCGAGTCGGCACTCTGTGTCTACCACCAGCGCTTTGCCACCAACACCCTGCCCCAATGGCGCCTGGCACAGCCATTCCGCCAGCTTGCACACAACGGTGAGATCAATACTGTACAGGGCAACCGTAACTGGTCGGTCGCTCGTGCGATGAAGTTCGAAACACCACTGATCCCCGATATGGATGCAGTGCGCCCACTGGTCTCAATGACCGGCTCCGACTCCAACAGCCTCGACAATATGCTGGAGGCCCTGCTGATGGGCGGCATGGATATCTTCCGTGCAATGCGCATGCTGGTGCCACCCGCCTGGCAGAACATTGAGCAAATGGACCCCGACCTGCGCGCCTTCCACGAATACAACTCCATGCATATGGAGCCCTGGGATGGCCCTGCCGGCATCGTACTGACCGATGGTCGCTACGCCGCCTGTGCAATGGATCGCAATGGCCTGCGCCCAGCCCGTTGGGTGATCACCAAGGATCGCCACATCACGCTCGCCTCCGAGATCGGGGTCTACGAATATGACCCTGCAGATGTGGTTCAAAAGGGGCGCCTCGGCCCCGGCCAGATGATCGCCGTCGACACCACCACCGGTGAGCTACTGCTGCCGAGCATGATCGACCGTGACCTGAAAGGCCGTCAGCCCTATAAGCAGTGGCTGCGTGAACACACCGAACGTCTCGCCACCACCATCCACGGCCAGGAAGATCTGGTCAACGATGTCGACCATGAGCTCTACCACGCAGCGCAGAAGCTGTTCCAGGCCTCCTTCGAGGAGCGCCAAGAGGTCGTTAAAGTCCTCGCTTCTGCGGGACAGGAGGCAGTCGGCGCGATGGGCGATGACACTCCCATCTCTGTGCTCTCACAGCGCAACCGCTCTCCCTACGACTACTTCCGCCAGCAGTTTGCCCAGGTGACCAACCCACCCATTGACCCACTGCGTGAGCAGATCGTGATGTCATTGGAGACCTGTTTCGGGCGTGAGCTCAATATCTTTGAAGAGGCCGAGAGCCACGCCAAACGTCTGGTGGTGGACTCTCCAATTCTCTCCAAGACCAAATTCCGCCTGCTGACCAATCATGAGGATGCGGCCTACACCAATACGATCATCGATCTGGGATACACCAGCGGCAATCTGGAACAAGCCATTGAGAACGTCTGCGATCAGGCAGAGCAGGCGGTCCGTGCCGGCACCGTCATTATTGTTCTCTCGGATCGCAACCTGAGTGCCGACAAGCATGTGATTCATGCACTGCTGGCAACCGGTGCTGTGCATCATCGACTGGTTCAGACCGGCCTACGCTGCGATGCCAACATCGTGGTCGAGACGGGTACCGCACGTGATCCACACCAGTTCGCAACCCTGATCGGCTATGGCGCCTCTGCGATCTACCCTTGGCTCGCCTACGAAATCATCCGTGAGTTGGTTGAAACGGGGGACATTCAGGGACACAGCTTCCATAAGGCGAGCAATAACTACCGCAAAGGGATCAACAAGGGGCTGCTGAAGATTCTCTCCAAGATGGGAATCTCCACCATCACCAGTTATCGTGGCGCCCAGCTGTTTGAGGCGGTCGGTCTCTCACAAGATGTGGTCAATCTCTGCTTCCGTGGCACCACCTGCCGCATTCAAGGCGCCCGTTTTGAGGACCTGGAAGAGGAGCAGAAGAGTCTTGCCAAGCAGGCCTGGAACCGCCGCAAGCCAGTGGAACAGGGCGGCATGCTCAAGTTCATGCATGGCGGCGAATACCACGCCTACAATCCAGACGTGGTGAAGAGCCTGCAGCAGGCCGTACGTAGCGGCAACAAAGCCGATTACATGGTCTACGCTGATCACGTCAACAACCGTCCTACTGCAACCCTGCGCGACATGCTCAAACTGAGCGAGAGCCAGACTGCAGTGCCACTAGAAGAGGTTGAGGGATGGGAGAACATTGCGCAGCGCTTTGATACCGCCGCCATGTCTCTCGGCGCGCTCTCTCCCGAGGCCCACGAGGCACTGGCGATCGCAATGAACACCATCGGTGGTCGCTCCAACTCGGGCGAGGGTGGCGAAGATCCCGTCCGTTATGGCACCAACAAGGTCTCCAAGATCAAACAGATCGCCTCAGGCCGTTTTGGTGTCACGCCACATTACCTGAGTAGCGCTGAGGTACTGCAGATCAAGGTGGCGCAGGGCGCCAAGCCGGGTGAAGGTGGGCAACTGCCTGGGCAGAAAGTCAACGCACTGATTGCTCGTCTGCGTAACTGTAACCCGGGCACCACCCTGATCTCCCCTCCGCCACACCACGACATCTACTCCATTGAGGACCTGGCACAGCTGATCTATGACCTGAAACAGGTCAACCCGGATGCACTGGTATCGGTGAAACTGGTCTCCGAAGCGGGAGTCGGTACGATTGCGGCCGGTGTCGCCAAGGCCTATGCTGATCTGATCACCATCGCCGGACATGATGGTGGTACTGGCGCAAGCCCGCTCACTTCAGTGAAGTATGCCGGCTCTCCATGGGAGCTAGGACTCTCCGAGACTCACCAAATCCTGCGTGCCAACGACCTGCGCGACAAGGTACGCTTGCAGACAGATGGGGGCCTGAAGACCGGCCTCGACGTGGTCAAGGCAGCGATTCTCGGCGCAGAGACTTTCGGTTTTGGTACCGCACCAATGGTTGCACTCGGATGCAAGTACCTCAGAATCTGCCACCTCAACAACTGTGCAGTAGGCATTGCAACTCAGGATGACCGTCTGCGCTCCGAGTTCTTTATCGGTATGCCGGAGATGGTCATCAACATGTTCCGCTTCATCTCCGAAGAGGCGCGGGAGTGGATGGCGAAGCTCGGTGTACGTACCATGGATGAGCTGGTGGGTCGTACCGATCTGCTCGACATCATCGAAGGCAACACCCAGAAGCAACAGCATCTCGATCTCAGCCCACTGCTGAACAAAGAGGCCAATGCTCTGCTGGCCGACAAGCCCACCATCTGCAGCGCACCAAAGAATGAGCCCTTCGACAAGGGAGAGCTGGCGGAACAGATGGTGGCCGATGCACTGAGTGCCATCGAGTCAAAATCTGGCGGCAACTTTGCGTACAACGTACGCAATACCGACCGCTCCATTGGCGCCCGCCTCTCTGGTGAGATTGCCAAGCGTCACGGCAACCACGGCATGGATGAGAGCCCAATTGAGCTAAAGCTGAACGGCACCAGCGGCCAGAGCTTTGGGGTCTGGAACGCCGGTGGTCTGCATCTGACCCTGGAAGGGGATGCCAACGACTACGTCGGCAAGGGCATGGCGGGTGGCAAACTCACGCTGTTCCCACCAAAGGGCAGTGTATTCAACAGCCACGAGACCCCCATCATGGGCAACACCTGTCTCTACGGCGCAACTGGCGGCTCACTGTTTGCTGCGGGTACTGCTGGCGAGCGTTTCGGCGTGCGTAATTCCGGTGCACGTGCTGTGGTCGAGGGACTGGGCGACCACGGCTGTGAATATATGACCGGTGGTCAAGTGACCGTCCTCGGCGCAACCGGGGTCAACTTCGGCGCAGCAATGACCGGTGGTTTCGCCTACATTCTTGACATGGATAACGGCTTTGTAGATCGCTACAACCATGAGATGGTCGATATCCACCGCATCACCCCGGAGATGATGGATGGCCACCGCCTCCACCTGCGGGAGACCATTCAGGAGTTCGTCACCGAGACCCAAAGCGAATGGGGACAACGCATCCTCAATGACTGGGATGATTTTGTACCAATGTTTTGGCTGGTCAAGCCAAAGGCGCTGGAACTGGATTCACTGCTGAGCATGCAGAAGGAGGC
Source organism: uncultured Piscirickettsiaceae bacterium (assembly GCA_964551545.1). GTDB lineage: Bacteria > Pseudomonadota > Gammaproteobacteria > Thiopontia. The sequence goes on from CAZKCT010000021.1 coordinate 28,714, forward strand.
CGCGTAAAATGGGTAACCTCTATCAATTTATCGAAGTCTCCCGCAACGACCCTGAGAAGACCTCAGCGACACAGCGCAGTAAAGAGTATAAAGAGATCTATGCTGGCTTCAACGAACAGCAGGCCGCCACGCAGGCAGATCGATGCCTCTCCTGCGGCAACCCCTACTGCTCCTGGAAGTGTCCGGTTCACAACCACATTCCACACTGGCTCAAACTGGTGGCCGAGGGCGAGGTGGAGAAGGCTGCAGAGCTGTCGCACCGCACTAACTCACTACCAGAGATGTGTGGTCGCGTCTGCCCACAGGATCGCCTCTGTGAGGGTTCTTGTACGCTCAGTGAAGACTTTGGAGCAGTCACCATCGGTGCCATCGAGAAGTACATCTCCGACACCGCTTTTGCACAGGGGTGGAGACCGGATCTCTCCAGCGCAGAGCCGACCGGTAAACGCGTTGCCATCATTGGTGCCGGTCCCGCAGGACTCGGCTGTGCCGACGTACTCACCCGTAACGGCGTCGAATGCGTGGTCTATGACCGCCACCCCGAAATCGGCGGCCTGCTCACTTTCGGTATTCCAGAGTTCAAGCTGGAGAAAGATGTGGTGCGCAACCGCCGCGCCATCATGGAGGAGATGGGCATTGAGTTCCGTCTCAACACCGAGATCGGCACTGACATCACCTTTGAAGAGATTGAGGCTGAATACGACGCGGTCTTCCTCGGCATGGGCACCTACAAGTACATGAGCGCCGGCATCCCAGGAGAGGATCTCCCCGGTGTCCACGCCGCCCTCGACTTCCTCATCTCCAACGTCAACCGTTGCAACGGCTACGAGAAAGATACGTCTGACTTCGTCGGCATGGCGGGGCAAAAAGTGGTGGTCCTGGGTGGTGGTGACACCGCGATGGACTGCAATCGCACCTCCATTCGTCAGGGTGCCGATAGCGTGACCTGTTCCTATCGTCGTGACGAGGCCAATATGCCCGGCTCGAAGAAAGAGGTGGCCAACGCCAAAGAAGAGGGCGTTGAGTTCCGCTTCAATACCCAGCCTGTAGAGATTGTCGGAGACGGTAAAGTTGAGGGGCTCAAAGTGATCTCAACCCAACTGGGTGAGCCCGACGAGAATGGTCGTCGCCGTCCTGAGCCTGTGCCCGGCAGTGAGGAGATCATCCCCGCTGACGCGGTGATTGTCGCCTTTGGCTTCCAGCCCAATCCACCCGAGTGGGTAACCGGCAACAACATCAGCACCGATGGTCGAGATCGTGTCATTGCCGCTGAAGAACAGGCCTACATGAAGCAGACCTCCAACCCGAAGGTCTTCGCAGGGGGCGACATGGTGCGCGGCTCCAATCTGGTGGTCTCTGCTATCTGGGATGGTCGTAAGGCAGCTGAGGGCATCCTCGATTACCTGAACGTCTAATCCGCCACACACCACCAAAAAAGCCCGTCCTCTGTATTTAGAGGACGGGCTTTTTTTGTAACGTCTCAAATTGCCGAAAATAATGCCTGTTCTGATGATGTGTTAGAAGCGAACGACCCCAGCCTGGCATCTCACCGGGAATGATCTTCCAGCTCTATAGTTACGCAGCCCGCTCCGACAAAATCGAAACCACTAGCGTATTCATACTAACCCCCTCCTGTGCTGCACGCGCAACCAGTTTGGCATGAAGTGAACGGGGCACACGGGTCACAAAGCGCCCGGATTCACCACCACTGTTAGGTTCAGGAATCGGATCTCCACACTCTTCAGCAGTCTGTAGCCATGACTCTGCTGCATCAGTAACCCCATGGATTGCCTCTTCCGGGGTCTCTCCATCGGCCATGCAACCAGTCAGATCAGGAAAGGCGGCTAAGTAGCCACCACCATCCTCTTCCGGCAGCGGACGAATATTAACTGGGTAGTCTGTTGCTTTCATATCAATCTCCAGTGCCTTCTGTGACCAGCTTGACGAACTTTTTGATGTAGATCGCCTTGATTGGTTTATGGGCGGACACCGTCAGCTTGTTGCCATTGTGTATGACGAAAGGTGACATGGCTGGTGCCGGGCTATCGCCAGTCAATCCCATGCTGTCTGGCGACCGTCTGTAGGGACTCGATTCTCCAGTCGAGCGGGTTACTGCTCATCTTCTGGTGGGTATCGATCAAAAAGGTGATTACTGAATCGCCAGTTTGAAGCCCAGCGCCTCGACTACCTTCTTGATGGTCTCAAACTTGGGTGAGCTATCTTCAGATAGCGCCTTGTAAAGATTCTGTCGCCCAAGGTGGGTCTGCTTGGCAATTTCCCCCATCCCCTTGGCTCTGGCGATATCCCCCAGTGCACGTTGAAAGCCTTGTACACCATTTTCCTCCAGCATCACCTGAAGGTAATCCTGCATCATCTCTGGGTCATCCAGGTACTTGCTGGCATCCCACTTTTCGGTTGTTACTTTCATTGCTCATTCTCCAAACTGTTTAATATCGCCTTTGCCTTTTCAATATCCTTACCCTGAGAAGATTTGTCGCCGCCACTCAGAAGTAATACAACCTTTCCGTCTTGAATGGTGTAATAGATACGATAGCCAGAGCCAAAGAAAAAACGCAGCTCAAACAGTTCAGCCGATATCACCTTGTGGTCCCCGAAATTACCCTGTTCTACGCGGTAGAGGCGCGACATGATGCGGTTGATTGCCTTCTTGCCTTTCAGGTTATTGAGCCACTCATCAAACAGGTTGGTGGTTTCTATTTCGTATCTCACGCTCTTATTGTCTCACAAAAGAGACGTACAGCAAGAGGTAAGAGGGGGATTTATGGAAGTGTGGGAATATTAGCGTCTCAGCCGCGCTCCTCACAGCCTCCATCTATAAACCAACAGGTTAGCCAATGTTGGAATGTTAGAAGCGACCCCAGCCACATT
>CAZKCT010000022.1:0-30701 GCA_964551545.1 uncultured Piscirickettsiaceae bacterium
AATTATAGTGTCAGTTCTAACATTCCAACATCCATCTTTATGCCGCTTCAACATGCAGCTGGATTCGCATCGCTTTGATTACCCGCTGGATGGTGTCCCACTTGGGCTGAACACTACCGGAAAATGCTTTATAGAGGCTTTCTCGATTAAGCCCGGTCTCTCTGGAAAGCTTGGAAATTCCGTAATGCTTGGCAAAGTGACCTAGTGCAATAATAAACACACCGGGATCATCATTATGATAAGCATCATTCAGGTAATCCATAATCTCTTGATCAGATTCCAGATAGTCGACCGGATTGTAAGGTGCGGTTTTTGTCGTCATCATCTACTCCAATTCTGCTGCTAGTCTCTTTGCCTGTTCAATATCTGCTTGCTGGGCTGATTTATTGGACTTGGTGCCGCCACACAGCAGCAAGATGATTTTTCCATCTTTCACAATGTAGTAAACCCGATAACCTTTGCCCACAAAAATCCTCATCTCACTGACTCCACCTCCAACTGGTTCCGAGTCACCAAAATTTCCAATGATGGCGCGATCAATACGGCTAAGGATCGCCCTGACCGCCTGACGATCACGAACTTTTTTCAGCCACTTGTCGAAAACCTCCGTACGAAGAACCTCATAGTTCATAACGCACAGTGTAGCCTATAAGCTACATAAAATCCAGTTACAAAAAAGGCGTACCCACCAAAGCAGGTACGCCCCTTTCTACAAAGCAGTAAACGTAATCAGTTACGCAGCGCAGCCACCACAGCATCACCCATCGCGGAGCAGCTCACCTCCTGCATCCCCTCGGAGTGGATGTCACGGGTACGCAACCCATCATCCAGCACCTTATTGACTGCGGCATCAATCTTGTCCGCCATCTCTGCTTGATCCATGCTGTAGCGCAACATCATTGAGACGGAGAGGATGGTCGCCAGTGGGTTGGCGAGGTTCTGGCCCGCGATATCTGGCGCAGAGCCATGGATCGGCTCATACATGCCCTTGTTGTTGGCATCCAATGAGGCAGAAGGCAGCATACCGATCGAACCGGTCAGCATCGCCGCGCAGTCGGAGAGGATGTCGCCAAACATGTTGGTGGTGACCATCACATCAAACTGTTTCGGTGCGCGCACCAGCTGCATGGCTGCGTTATCCACATACATGTGCGACAGCTCCACCTCAGGGTAATCCTTGGCGACACGCTCCATCACCTCACGCCACAGTTCCGTACACTCCAGCACGTTGGCCTTATCGACTGAGGTGACGCGCTTGTCACGCTTCATCGCGATATCAAACGCAGAACGACCAATGCGCTCAATCTCATGCTCCGCATAGACCAGGGTGTTGTAACCCTGACGCTCACCGTTGTCGAGGGTACGTACGCCGCGCGGCTGACCAAAGTAGATACCGCCGGTCAGTTCACGCACGATCATCAGATCAAGACCAGAAACCACATCCTCGCGTAGGGTGGAGGCATCCGCCAGTTGTGGATAGAGAATCGCAGGGCGCAGATTGGAGAAGAGCTCCAGTTCGGCACGCAGCCCGAGCAACCCCTTCTCCGGGCGGACCGCAATATCCAGTGACTCCCACTGGTAGCCACCGACTGCACCCAATAGAACCGCATCAGATTCCCTGGAGAGCTTCAACGTCTCCTCGGGTAGCGGAGTACCAGTGGCATCGTAGGCGGTACCACCGACCAGTCCGCTTTCCATCTCAACCGAAAGGCCGAAATCACTCTGCAGGCACTCCAATACCTTGGCCGCCTCGGCGACAATCTCCTGACCAATCCCGTCACCGGGCAATACCGCTATTTTCTTACTCATTTTTACAATCCATTAAAAATCAAAAGCTTTAACCACAGAGTTCGCAGAGAGTTTCTCTTTATTACCTCTGTGCCCTCTGTGGTGAAATTCTGCTACCGAAACAGCCACGGTGCTTCACTACGACGACGCTCTTCATACGCCTTGATGGCTTCCTGATGCTGCAAGGTCAGGCCAATATCATCCAGCCCATTGAGCAGACGATATTTGCGGAATTCATCAATCTCGAAGGAGAAGCGGCTACCGCCTGGCGTTGTAACGGTCTGTGCCTCCAGGTCGACTTTCAGCTGATATCCTTCTGCAACCTGCTCCTCATTGAAAAGCTGGTCCATTTCCGCCTCGCTCAAGGCAATCGGCAGCAGGCCATTCTTGAAGCTGTTATTAAAGAAGATGTCGGCAAAGCTGGGGGCGATCACTGCACGGATGCCATAGTCGGTCAGCGCCCAGACCGCATGTTCCCGTGAGGAGCCACAGCCGAAATTCTCTCGACCGATCAGGATACTGGCACCATCATACTGCGACTGGTTCAGTACAAAATCGGGATTGAGGCGACGTGTGCTGTTATCAATGCCAGGGTCGCCCGGATCGAGATAGCGCCAGTCATCAAACAGGTTGGGGCCAAAACCGGCTCGCTTGACCGACTTCAGGTACTGCTTGGGGATGATCGCATCGGTATCGACATTGGGGCGATCCATCGGCACAACCAGACCGTTATGCTGGGTAAACTTCTCCATCATGCCTCTCCAATCAGTTTGCGCACATCGGTAAAGTGGCCCATCACGGCGGCCGCTACCGCCATCGCTGGACTGACCAGATGGGTGCGGCTATTCAACCCCTGACGGCTCTCGAAGTTACGATTGGAGGTAGAGGCACAACGCTCCTCTGGCTCCAACCGATCAGCATTCATCGCCAGACACATGGAGCACCCTGGATCACGCCATTCGAAGCCTGCCTCAACAAAAATCTTGTCCAGCCCCTCTTGCTCTGCCTGCGCCTTGATCAGACCAGAGCCAGGGACAATCAGCACCTGCTTGACACTATCGGCCTTCTTGCGCCCTTTGGCCACATCAGCGGCTGCGCGCAGGTCCTCAATTCGGGAGTTGGTACAGGAGCCGACAAAGACCTTGTCGACCGCAATGGAGTCAATGGCCGCATCAGCCTCCAACCCCATATAGGCCAGCGCCTTCTCCATGCCTCTGCGCTTCACATCATCAGGTTCGTTGGTCGGATTGGGGACCTGGTCGTTGATGGAAACCACCATCTCCGGTGAGGTCCCCCAGGTCACCTGTGGCGCAATATCGGCCCCGCTCAACTCGACCACCGCATCAAACTCGGCACCGGCATCACTGTGCAGATCCTGCCATGCGGCAACGGCCTTCTCCCAATTGTCACCCTCTGGCGCAAAGGGACGCCCCATAGAACCATTTTTGACAAAATCGATGGTCTTCTGATCCACTGCCACCATTCCTGCACGAGCACCCGCCTCAATCGCCATGTTGCAGACGGTCATACGACCCTCTACTGATAATGCCTCAATCGCCTCGCCCGCAAATTCGATGGCATAACCAGTACCACCCGCAGTGCCGATCTTGCCGATCACCGCCAGCACAATATCTTTACCCGTCACACCTGCACCAACAGCGCCGTTGATTCGCACCAGCATACTCTTGGATTTCTTCTGTACCAGACACTGCGTCGCCAACACATGTTCCACCTCAGAGGTCCCAATCCCGAAGGCCAGTGCACCCAGTGCGCCGTGGGTAGAGGTGTGAGAATCACCACAGACGATGGTCATTCCCGGCAGCGTTGCCCCCTGCTCCGGACCAATGACGTGAACGATCCCCTGGCGGATATCACCCATCTTGAACTCAACGATTCCGAAATCATCCGCGTTCTGATCCAGCGTCTCCACCTGAGTACGGGCAACCGGGTCGGTAATCCCCTTCTCTCGCTCGATCGTAGGGACGTTGTGGTCGGGTACCGCCACGTTGGCATCGACACGCCATGGTTGACGACCCGCCATGCGCAGCCCCTCAAAGGCCTGCGGTGAGGTCACCTCATGCAGCAGTTGACGATCAATATAGAGCAGCGCGCTACCGTCCTCTTCGGCACGGACGATGTGCGCATCCCAGAGCTTGTCGTAAAGGGTCTTTCCGGCCATCAATCAATCCCTTCAATGGGTTAACTAAAATCTGAACCCTATTACAGGGCTCCGGTGAAAACCGGCTAGTTTACTACCCCCCATTGGGATTCGCATCATCGATTGCTCATATTCCCAATAAAAAATCACCCGTTGGCCGTCTGCTCCCCCCACTGAATCCAGCGCCAAGCGACTGCCAGTGCAATCATGCTGAGCCCCATCGAAAGGATGAAGATGGCCTCGGGTCTGGCCTGCGTCCAGGCAAGTCCACCCAGCAGACTGCCGACCACACCCCCCACACCAAAACTGACACTGGAGTAGAGTGCCTGCCCCCGCCCCTGCAGCCTCCCCTGGAAAAGGTCGTGAATCATATGAATCGAAACGGCGTGAATGACCCCGAAGCTGGCTGCATGAAGCATCTGCACCAGAAACATTAACGGCAGAGATTCCGGGAACAACGCCGTCAACAACCAGCGAACAACCGCCAGCAGCAGACTAGCCAACAACAGACTCCGCTCTCCGAAGCGGGGAATCCAGCGCGCCATGCGGGTAAAGATCCACACCTCTGCCGCCACACTGAGCGCCCAGATCATGCCGATCACCCCTTTGTCATGACCAAACGCCTCCATGTAGAGGGTGTAGAAGGTGTAGTAGGTGCCGTGAGCCGCCTGATTCAGGAAGGCAACCAGCAACAGTGCCACCACCACAGGGCGGCCCAGCACACTGCGCAGGGTGATGTGAGGGTGCTCATGCTCTGGATCAGGCACCGCTGGAACCACCAGACTACTTCCCCAGATCCCCACCATCAACAGGATCAAGGCGACTGGCACCAACCAGACACCCCATAACTCCAGCACCACCCCAAGCCCTGCAACCGTGACGATGAAACCCACTGAGCCCCAGAGCCGAACGGAAGAGTAGCGCGCGACTTCACGCCCGAGATGGTTGAGGGTGACCGCCTCAAACTGTGGCAGCGATGCGTTCCAGAAGAAGCTGAAGAGCGCAATGACCAGTGCCATCCACCAGTAACCACTGCCGATAAATACCCCGGCAAAGGCGATGATGGATGCCAGTGAGGCAAAACGGACGACCCCCAGATGCTCCCCGCGACGATCAGCCCACCACCCCCAGATATTGGGGGCAACCATTTTGGTCGCTGCGAGGATTGCCGTCAGCTCACCAATCTCCATAATGGAGAAACCAAGGCTCTCCAGATAGGGGCCCCAGTAGGGGATCAGCACCCCCAGCGTTGCGAAATAGAAAAGATAGAAGCTGGAGAGTGAACGATAGGGAAAGGGTTCGGTCACCGCAATTTAGTCATGCGTCACCGCGGCTCGATCACCGGGGTCTCACACTCTACTGCTCCATTCTGCCCGCGCTGGCGCAGTGCGTGGTCCAACAGTACGATGGCCAGCATCGCCTCGGCAATTGGGGTGGCACGAATGCCTACACAAGGGTCATGACGTCCCTTGGTGACCACTTCCACGGTTTCGCCATCCTTGTTGATGGTCTCCCCAGGAAGGTGGAGGCTGGAGGTCGGCTTCAGCGCCATGGAGACCACGACCTCCTGTCCTGAGGAGATCCCCCCCAGAATACCGCCGGCATTGTTGCTTCTGAAACCATCCGGGGTCATCTCGTCTCGATGCTCGGTCCCTTTCTGTGTCACCGATTCAAAGCCCGCACCAATCTCTACCCCCTTGACGGCATTAATGCTCATCATCGCATGGGCAATCTCAGCATCAAGCCGGTCGAAAATGGGCTCCCCCCAGCCTGGAGGAACGCCGGTCGCCACTACATTGATCCGTGCGCCAATAGAGTTCCCCTCTTTGCGCAGCGCATCCATGTAGGCCTCCATCTCCGGCACCTTGTCGGCATCGGGAGAGAAGAAGGGGTTTTGGTGAACCTGATCCCAATCCAGTTTTTCCACGGTGACGGGGCCCAACTGAGCCAGATAACCGTGAATCTCTACGCCAAACTGCGCCTTCAGCACCTGCTTGGCAACAGCACCAGCGGCGACACGCATCGCTGTCTCACGTGCTGAGGAGCGGCCGCCACCGCGATAGTCACGAAAGCCATACTTCTGTGTATAGGTGTAGTCGGCATGACCAGGACGAAAGCGATCGGCAATATTAGAGTAGTCTTTGGAACGCTGATCAGTATTGCGAATGAGCATACCGATCGGTGTGCCGGTACTCTTCCCCTCAAAAACCCCGGAGAGAATCTCAACCTCATCATCCTCACGGCGCTGCGTGGTATGGCGCGAGGTCCCCGGTTTACGACGGTCCAGGTCGAGCTGAATCTCCGCCTCGGAGATCTCAACTCCCGGTGGACAACCATCGACAATGCAACCCAGCCCCACGCCATGGCTCTCGCCAAAAGTGGTGACCGTAAAGAGCTTACCCATCGAATTTCCAGACATAGCCGGAATTATACATGGTTCACTCCTTCGGTGGCCGAGCGAAAAATGGCCTCTCCTCCATGCTGATCTTGACCGAGATGGCGCCAATCAGGCCACCCACCTGATAGTTCCTTGCACGGTCATAGGGTAGTGCTGATTCAAGGCGGACAATATATCCTTCTCCATTTTGCTCTCCGACCCGTGGCAGGGCAGGATGGCCATGATGGTTTGATTCGCTCTCATCACTCTGCCCCCAACCACTCACTGCTCCAAAAAAACACCTGTCCTCACTATTGTTAGAGAATTTCATTGAATATCTTCTCTTCGTAAACCCAAAAATATTGATATAGCCAACCATCAGCTATAAGCTGATTCGATCATTCACCCTCTCATGACGACCATGCGCAGCCACCGACCGATTCATCTCCTCTTCCTTTCCGCCCTTATGCTCTCTTCTGTCGCGATGGCCGACCTTGAACGCGCAAAACAGGCGATCCAAACAGGCAATGGGGAGCTTGCAATCATGGAACTGACCCGGCTGGCCGGTGAAGGAGACGGTGAGGCGCAGTACCAACTCGGCAAGCTCTATGCAGAAGGGACGCTGACCAAAACTGACCACAACCGCGCAATGCTGGCGCTGACACTCTCCATCGAGAATGGCCACTCTGCATCCAAGTCACTACTGGAAAAAGAGAAGAAGAAGATCAACCTGATGCAACTCGCAGCCCTGCAGGAGCAGGTCGGCACCCTATTCCAGGAGGGTGGTCCTGTGAGCCCCGACCCAAATCGCTCCGCAGAGTGGCTGGGAGAACGCACCATCAACCCAGTTCCATTCACCAATGAAGAGCGCGGAGAGATGGCCCGTAAGGTCGGCAAGCTCTACGAAGAGAAGATTCTCAGTTTTACCGCAGCCCACACTTGGTACACCTTGGCCGAGGCCTTCGGCACCGAACGGGCAGAGAAAGATCGAAAACGGATGGAGCTGTTCCTGCAGGAACAGAGCATTGCTCAGTCAAGAAATGATGCTATCAAGCACTACAAACGCTACCTGAAGCACCGCAAAAAGATGGTCGAGGGAAAGCTGTAGCCCAATAGCAATTCAGCCAAACACACTCCTCTCACTCGACAGATTATAGCGGAGCCACCTCACGCATCACCTGGTGCATCGGGAAGTAGAGCACCAGTTTCTGAGGGCGTGACTCCATCTGTTGCAGTACAGCACCATAGCGCTGCAACTGCGGGGTATAACGTGCCACCTCTTCATCCAGAAACTGCTGCAGTCCTCCCCCACTGTGTTGACTACTTTTCCAGTCCACAATCCAGCGAACACCGGCTTCATCCACAAAGGTACGATCAATGGTGACATGGTGTAGATCTCCCTCCAGTTGCGCCGTCAATGACCATTCGCTACGGGCCTGATCGTGATTCTGGAGGAAGTAGCGCCCCTGGGAATCTTCCAGAGTTTTCTGCAGTGCCTCAACCACTCGGTCAACCGCCGAATCCAACACAGCGGCAGCAACCCCCAACTGAAGGAGCTGTCGCCGAATCGGTGCGGTAAATAGCTGCAGATCGCTCTCCTCCCAATGGTCGACGCCATCTTCGGCAACCCGCTGCAGCTGTGCATGAATCACCGTGCCGATATGAACGGCCGCACTGCTTCCCCACTGATAGAGCCCCTCTTCCTCAGCGAGCGGCAATAGCGGCACAACCGGATCGGGTGCCTCTGGTAGCTGCCAATGGTCAGAGAGACGAATCGCCTCTGCACGGTATTGGGAACGGCGCCCTTCTGCCTCAACCGGAGCAATCTCGGTCTGCTCTCTCAACGCCTGATAACGATCCTTGAGCTGTGGCCAGAGCTGCTCCAACAGTGAACCCGCAGGCGGTTTTCTGATCTCTCCCTGAGCATTAAGCCCAACCGCGCCCAGCAGGTGAACTTTGCGCTCCGCACGGGTAATCGCCACATAGAGCAGGCGAGAAAGCTCATTGCGTTCCCGCTCTTGGTTCAGTCCACGAATATAGCTGCCGATTCGATCCTCTTTGGCCTGCTGCTCAGCTGCACGGACCGGAGAGAGCAATAACTGCATGGCCTGCTCTCCCTGCTGCTCTGGCACCTCAACCCACTCCAACAGCTTGCGATCTCCGCTACGCGGCCTGCGCCCCAGACCGGGAAGAATCACCGTATCAAACTGCAGCCCTTTCGATTTGTGGATGGTCATCACCTCAACCTGCACATCCGTCGCTGCATCAGAGCGGAGGTTTTGCTGCTGTAGCCGCTGCTGCAGCCGGTGCAAATCAATCAGGTCTCCTCCCTGCTCCATCAAGGAGAGCCGCTCAAAAAAGGCTGACACCTCTCGCTCTGTCTGCCCGGGAAGGCCTCGATGGTGATGAATTGCATCTCCCCCCAATCGACGCCAGGCTCGCAAAATCCACTCTGACAGCGTGCCCTCTCCGCGCTGCAGAAAGATCCGTTCCAGCTGCTGCCGCATCCACTCCAGTCGCGTCTGCTCAGGTTGTGAGATTTGATCCAGCCACTCCCTTTTTTGAAGCATCGACCAGACCGTTTTGTGAGGCTGCTGCCCTACCAGCTGCAACAGCGCCTGCAGTGACAACCCACACCACGGTGCCCGCAGCAGCGCAAGCCACGCCTCTCGATCTGCGGGATGGAGCAGCGCTCGAACAAGCGTCATCAAATCACGCACAACCGGACGATCTCCAAGCGATTCAATCTCAACGGCGCGGTAAGCAATCCCCGCATGGTAGAGGTGCTGGGTAATCTGCTGAAGATGGGTGCGAGAACGAACCAGAATCGCAATCTTTTTCCCCGCTTGGCACTCCTGCCGCACCAGCGACACCACCTGTGCTGCCTCAGACTCCCGATCATCTTGCAGTTGAGGATGGAGAATCACGGCTTCTTCAACAGTGCCTGGCCGCGTCGCAACGGACGCCGCATAGGGGACCGCACCGCTAAAGCGATCGGCCTGAGCTGGAAAAATCTTGGCAAACTGTTCATTCACCCATGTCACCACACCCGATTCGGAACGGAAGTTGGCACTCAGCTGACGATAGAGAAGCGCGCTCTGTCCGATCCCCTCCTCAATCACCTTGAGAAAGAGCCCCACCTCTGCATGACGGAAGCGGTAGATCGACTGCATCGGATCTCCCACCAGAAACAGGGTTCGTGCCTCCTGCGGCATCCATTCGGCAGTCAACCGGCGCAACAATTCAAATTGCCCATGCGAGGTGTCCTGAAACTCATCGACCAGAATATGGTGAATCTGATAATCCAGCCGCAGCGCCAGATCGGTTGGTTGATCTTCTTGTCCCAATGCCTGCAGTGCTCGCTGTGCAATTTCAGCATGATCCACTTTCCCCTGCTGCTCAAACTCCACCATCAAGTTGATCTGCGCCAACAGCAACACCTGAAACAGTGCATCGACCAACGCCCACTGTGATTCCTCATAATGGATGGGGGGCAGCTGCGGAATCTGGCGCAGCAACGGCGCGGCTGCACTCTGCTCAATCCGCTCGGAGAGGGAGAGCATTCGCTCCCGAAGCCGCTTCCCTTCCTCTCCTGCAGGGAATCCCTGTCTCTTGTTCCAGCTTCGTAGGGTCAAACGAAACGCACCATCGCTTTTGAGAAATAGCGCCGCAATACCTCGCCACTGTTGCAGTACATCAGCACTCTCTTCGGGCAGATCAGAAAGCCCTGCACAATCGATAATCTCAGAACTGCTCTCATCGCTTGAGAGGTGATCTGCAGCACGGCTTGCCAGATCCATCAGATCATCCACGCCCTCTGTTCCCAACACGCTTCGCATCGCTTGAGAAAGCTGCCCCAACAGTGACGCCACCGCACTCTGCAGCGTCTGTTCCAGCTGAGTACGATCCACACCCCCGGCAACTGCATGCGGCAACCACTGATCTCGATGGCCCAGCATATCCATCACCATCTGCTCCGCCCTGCCCATATGGTTATCAAGCCAACGCAACAGCATGGAGACGGCCTTACCCTGCCCCTCATCCTCCACCATCTGTAAAGTAGCGCGCGCAGCAGCACGGTAGAGCTCCTCTGCATCATCATCGACACCGGGCACTCCACCAAAGGCGGCCAGCAGTGGCATCTGACGTACCAGTCTCATATTGAGGCTATCCATGGTGCGAATCTCGAGCCGTCCTGGATTGCGAATCAGATCCCACCCCTGCCGCCGATCGTGTACCAATACTGCACGTGCCAGCGCCCAATTCTCTGCCTGATGCGGTGCCTCAGGACGAGGCTCTGTTGCCGCCCTGCGTAGCGACTCCAGCAATCGCTCTCGCATCTCTCCAGCGGCTTTCCGGGTAAAGGTAATGGCCAGGATATTTTCAGGGTGCTTAACCCGGGCCAGCAGCTTCAGAATCCGTTGCGTTAGCAGCTCCGTCTTTCCAGAGCCAGCCGGCGCCTGCACGATGAATGAGCGCTCTGGATCAAGCACCTCTTGGCGGACTTCTAAATCCTGACTCAACGATTGCATCAGCTGAACTCCACTCGGCAGAGTGGCTGCAAACCGCAGTGCTGACAGCTCACCGCACCATCCAGAGGGGCAACCACTGAGATTCCATTGCGGAACTCTGTGGCCAACCGCTCCACGGCCTCATGCCACTGTGCCAACTGCTGCTGCCACGCTTCAGGCATATCCACTTTACAGTGGCGCTTGCTAACACCAGCAAGCAACTGATCCTGCTGTGCCCCTCGATACCCCACCTCATCAGCGCGCAGCTGACCATAAAGCACAGCAGCCACCTGCTCCAGCATCACAGCATAGAGCGGCAGCTGGGGCACACGAGGGCGCGCTCCCTCCCAGTCCGACCCACTCACCTTTCCACTCTTATAATCAATCACCAAGCGATGCCCATCTTCCAGTCGATCCACCCGGTCCATCTTGGTCGAGAGCTCAATCCCGCCGATCTCCACCCGGTACTGTCGCTCCAGTGCCTCTACCTCAAAAGATATCTCTCGCTGCCGATCAATCTGCAGAAAGCGACTCGCCATTCTGGAGAGGCGATGGCGTTCATTCTCAGAAAATTGTCGTCCCACACGCTGTTGATGTGCCTCTCGGAAACGTTCCACCACACCTGCAGCCAGCTTTTCGACCATGCCTTGCAATATTTGCTCATCCATCTGTAACAGGCGACTGGAGTGCTGCCCAATCTCACGCCAACAACGCTCTAGCAGTTCGTGAAGCAGGGTTCCACGCTCTCGTGCATCAAGACCCTGCTGTATTGGGCCAATAGGGTCAGCATGGAGACGATGACGCACGAAGGCCCGAAACGGGCACTGTGATTGATTGCCGAGCAACGCACTGCCGCCCCGAACTGCTGTGCCCCAGGGGAGCGGCTCAAGCTGATCTTGGATCTCCTCTTGGGCAGGTTGCTGCTGTGGGACCCACCAATGCGAAAGGCTCTGATCTTCCAATACCTGGATCGACGAAACATCAATGAGTGGTGAGAGGTTTCGCTCAGATGCGGCACCATCCTCACTTCGGCTATAACTAAAGACAAGCTGAACCGTATCATCACAGAACTGTTGAAATTGCCTCATATCTCGCTGCTGTGCCTGATGGGGGTCAACCCCTGGAAGCCGCTCTCTCTGCCACTGATGCGGCAGAAAAGGTGATGGGATCTGGCGCTGCGGCCAGCTCTGATCATCGCACTCCATGACCCAGAGCCAATCAAACTGCACACCAACAGCCTGCTCTGGCGTGACTACTGCCAAGGAGCGCTCTGCGCGGCCCACCTCCAGAGGTGTCCCCGAAAGGATCTGTTGCAACTCCGACAACGCCCTCCCACGATCCACAGCTCCAACAATCCGGTCCAGCGAAACAAAGCGATCCAACACTGCACGCCATTGGTTATAGGCAGCCAGTGCTGTCTGGCTGAGCGCCCCATTTTCTGCCCATTCAAAACAGGCCAGCGTACTAGTAAAGCGCTCTGCCCATTGATCAGTTGAGCGAACACCGCCCCACTCGATCTGCTGCACATGCTCCATAGCCCCCAAGAAACGGACAGGGCGCTCACCCAGATCTGACGACTGAAGAAACTGAACTAGAGCGGAGAGCGTCACAGTCTCGCCTCCCCACCGCCGCAGCTCTAGCTCTTGTCGCGCACAAGCTGCCATCTCTTCTCCCAACAGTAACCAAGGGGAACGTAGTAACGCTGCAGCCTCTAGTAACGGAAGTCCGTTACAGGCCAGACGAAGCAGCTGAAATGCATGATCAATCCTTGGGTCATCGATGAGAGCGCCTCCCTGCGAGATTCGGAAGGGTCGCCGCTGCTCTGGAATCGGAACCACAGCCGATTCCGGTACCAAAACTTCAGAGAGATGTCGCTCAAGACCTACTCTGCGACTGGCAAGCCCCGGAACCACCACTCCCAAGCGCTGATCTGGGTGCTGTCGAATCTGCTGGGCAACTGCATCCGCTACAGCTCTGCACTCTAAATCTGGACTGGTGCAGGCCACTACAGACCGCTTCGCACTCTTTGAACCCACAGAGTATTCGCTCACACACGTACCGAGCTGCGCCATACCTCGGACCAGTCGCTGCTCCGCTTGGTTCCAAAGGGCGCGATGATAGCAAGCAACCTCTGTTGGTAGCGCGAGCCCCCCTTCCCTCATCAGGATTAAGAGCTGTGCCGCAAGTGCACTCGTGCCAATCCAGTGATTCTCCTCACACTGCTGGCGAAACTGCTGCTGCCAACGGTTGAAGAGTTCAATCTCCTCACGTTGATCGCCTGTCAGAATCTGCTCTAGTTGCTCCCCATCTTCATGCCAATCGGAGAACTGTTGATTAGCCCGCAGTGCGTGATCAACCAATCCTCTTTGCCGCAAGAATTGTGACGGCTCTGACAGCAGCGCTGGAAGCAGCTGTTGCCACACACTGCGCTCCTGATCCGGATTAAGCAGCAGGGGTAGATCTACCCCTTGCTGCAACAGGGCACTCCACTGCTGTCGCATCCAGGCCTGGACAGAGAGAACCTCTGGTGTCTCCCAGGCCGTCTGTCCGCTCTGTAACTGTTGTGCCGACCAGCGATCCCGCAAGAAGCGGGCCTGATGGGCCGTTGCTGTCAGTATTACCCTTGTAGCCACTCGACCATCTGCTCCGCCACATCCTCGAGATAGAGATCCCGGAAAAAGTGGCCCGCACCATCAATCACCAGTGACTCAATGTTGCCCCCACCGGGCGCCTCTCCCTCTTTTGCAATCGAGCCCACAACACTGTCCTCCGAGCCCTCGATCAGCAGCAGTGGCTTTCCAATTTGGGGCAACAGATAAGCCGTGTCACGACGCGGATCAGATTGATAGTAGGCAACAAAGGCATCTGCTGTTACCTGACTCTCTGCACAGTAGATAAACCCGATTGGACCCATCATCTGCTTCCCATTTCCCGCCTGCACCAGAGCCTCTGCCTGCTGATAGAGCGGCGCTAGGGGCGTGCCGTAGCGCTTTTGATACCCATCTACTGATTTTTTCTCACCCCAGGTTGCCGGTGCAATCAGTACAACCTTTCCAATAGAGGGGCGATCCTGCTCTGCCGCCAGCCACGCCACCTGGTTTCCACCACGAGAATGGCCAACCAAGTCGATTTTGGAGGCCCCTTGCTGCTCTAACCAATCGATCCAGACGCCCATCTCCTCCACCGCATCGGTATGGCGGTGCGTATGAGGCATGGAACAGTCATACATGCCGTGACGATCACTGACGCCAAGGCTGAGGTTAATCGCCAGCACACTCACTCCGCTATCCACCAGCAGCTCTTGCAGTGTGGCAATGATCTCCATCTGGTTGTGGGCCAGCGTTCCATGGGTCAGCAAGAGCACTCCGTCGCTGATCTGCTGCTCTTCGGCCAACACCAACGTTGCATTCAGGGTAAGCCCTTTGTGCTGCAACTGAATCTCCTCCGCCCCACTCAACCCTGACATCAACCCCAACAGAATTCCGAAAATTCTCACACTGAAATTATGTTTTTGAACCATCCCCACACCCCTTTTTCTATTCTTATAATAGGGGCCAAAGATACCATAACCCTATCGCCACAATGCCTCCATTCCTACTCTCTCTCCTGCTCCTGATCCCCGTTTATGGTCACGCCTTGACCATCCAGGACCAACAGGAGAATGACCTTCAAATCGAGATACTGCCAGCGGATGGCGCGTTGATTGCCCTCTGGTTTACCGATCTGGTCGAAGAGGATCGTCCACACTTCAACTCACTATTAACTTCGCTACAACAAAGCGGGATTGAGGTGTGGTCCACACGCATTCTTGAGGATCTATTCCTGACTCGAGACGATGCCTCAATCATGAGCCTGGATGGGTCAAAGATTGCCGAGGTCATCGAGGCCGCGCACCACCACTCCAACAAGCAGATCCTGTTGCTCTCTTATGACAAGATGTCAATCCCGCTGCTGCGCGGTGTTCGCCACTGGCAGCAGCACTATTCCAATCGCCAACGCATCGCGGGTACGGCGCTGCTCTACCCCAACCTCTTCATCGCACCAAACCGGGCCGGTGACTCCCCACACCCTGCCCCCATCCTCTCCTTAACCAACACCCCTGTGACCCTATTCCAGCCCGCACAGGGGCAGCATGCAAAGCGAATCAGCCGGGCGGTAGAGCCTCTCTGGGAAGCTGGATCAGCCGCAACGCTACTGCCTCTTGCTGGCATCCGCGACTGGTACATCATGCATGAACCAGGCAAATACCCTGCGGAAAGAGCGGTACGCAATCGACTACCTCGGCAGCTACAACAGATCGCAAACAGCACTGCCATCAACCCTTTTCCCGACCACCCTCTTGCTGACCAGCGTCAGCAAGAAATTGCGACTGAGCAAGACCCGTATCGGCTGATCCCTATTACAGAACAGCCTCTGGCCCCCGACTTCGCCCTTCCTGACCAAGAGGGAACAACACAGCAGTTGAGCCAACTGAAAGGAAAGGTGGTACTTGTCAACTACTGGGCAAGCTGGTGCCCCCCCTGCATTGAGGAGATGCCCTCAATGAACACCATCTATCAACGCTACAAGGGACAAGGGCTGGAGATTCTGGGTATCAACTTCCAGGAAGACCCACAAGAAATCACCCGTTTTCTGGAACAGGTCAAGGTCGACTTTCCTGTACTGTTTGACCGGGATGGCGAGGTTGCCCACCGATGGAACGTCTTCAGCATGCCGACCTCTTTCCTGGTAGATCGCAACGGGTATGTCCGTTACTCCGTCAGTCGATCGATTCACTGGGACCTGCCCGAGAGCATCACCACCATTGAACAGCTCCTTGCCGAATAGGACAAGGATACGAGATATCCCTCAGCCTCTTCACTGAGGAACCTTAGGTATAATTCATCCCATTGTCATCGACTCCAAACCAAAGGAAGGAACTACCATGAGTACTGGACCTCGAGAGATCAACACCCCGTTTCGACCCATTCCACTCGATGTCCCCGAGGGGATGAAACCCAATGAGTTCTTCAACAGCACTGAAAACCTCAATGATTTGGTCCATAACAATGGGCTGCTGAAAAACAGCGAGAACCTGCTGCTCTACCGCAAGGCGCTGGGGCATAGCACCACCTTTGACACCTCCATCATCTATAACACCTCCCAATCAGTCCTCAACCCACTGGGACGCCCGGTACGCCGCACACAGGTCCCCGAGGAGGTAAAGAATGTCTGGAATCGGATGAACCAGATCATTATCGACTACATGCTGGAGCAGTTCCCCAATCCAGAAGAGCATTTGGTGCTCACGGGAGAGGCGAGCCTTGATGCCACCTGGCCTCTCACTTCACCTGGCGTTCCCAGCATTCGTATGCTGCACAACCACTTCATCGTCTTTGATAAGAGGGAGCTCACCAATGCAAAACAGGCCAACCCGGAAAACCCCAACCTCACCGATGGCGGGCAACATAGTCTGTTCCAGGCCTACATTCGTGAGGTCTATCAGAACTTCTTCACCTTCCTTGATCTGGAAATTCTGAAGCCTGTTGATGACCGTGAGGCGATGATTGGGCTCACTGGCTATCCGCAGGGACTCCCCAGCTGGGAGATTCAGGGTGGAACCGATGCCCTCAAAGATCCCCTCTTCTGGCAGGAGTACGATCTGGTGCTTAAAGGGTTCATCGACTTCTACCGTACTTTCTTCACCCAGGTCTCCACTCGTAATGCACCCACTCCAAAGGACACCTTTTTCCCGCAGCAAGTCGAGCGCAAGCTGCTCTTCAATAATGATTTTCTTGCTGCCGCAAAGAAGGTGCGAGAGCAATGTATTATCGATGCCAAGTATGCCAACTCCATCCGCTGGCAACCTGCCTTCAAGCAGCTGATCTATCGCAATGACAACGGCAAGTTGATTGTCACCATCAGCCAAAACTCGATCGGGAATGCAATTACTGAGCTCCTTGGGGTGGTGGTTGGTCGTTCTCCTGATGCAGATGCCTATGAAAAAATCGAACCTCAACTTGTTCAGCGGCTACTCGAAGTTCGCCAACGACTGATCGATGCGGACCTTGGAGAGGGGATTGAGACTGCCCATTGGGGTGCGTAGCCTCACAACCGAGACCATCAGGCCAGCACCCTTCATTTTGTGAGAAAAAACAATATTTTGAAACCGCAAGACAACTGATAGTATATGCTCTGAAATTTGCATCCTATTCCTGATTACCGATGACCAAAACCTCTAACACTGAAGCCGTTTACGAACTGGATCATCTCTTTCTGGGGCTCTTTGAACAGCTCGCTGATCAGGCGCGCGCTGACTCTGCAGAGTCAGCACACCACGTGCTCAACCTCTCTAAAGGTTATCTCTCCGAGCGCGCCAGCAATGCGATGGAGGACTTCTTCAACATCTACTTCTCCGACAGTGAGCACATTGAACAACGAAAAGAGGATGTTAATAAAGATGTTGATGACATCTTTGATGAGGTGCAGGCAATCATGGACGCGGGGGGCGAACTCAACGAGCTCGACCATATCCATGAAGATGAGGAACTTCGCGAGGCCCGCCTAGGTCTCTCCGGCATCCAGAAGCAGCTGGAGAGCATTATTCGCCTGGAAGAGGGCATCCGGGAAAAACTGATGCCGGTGATGGTCAGCATGCAGTTTGAGGATGCCATGAATCAGCGCCTCGACCATATCATTACCGGGTGGGCCATCATCTCTCAGACTCTTCATGCCGGAGAAACCGACAATCTCGAGGAGCTGGCCGAACAAATTGGCCAACTCACCAGTTCCGTGGAGGAGGCTCGACTCTTCTACCAAGAGGTGCTCCAGCGGGAGCCCCCACCAGAACACGATAGAGAGGATCACTCTTTGCTGGACCTATTCACATGACCGACAAGAACCAACTGATTGGTGGCATGGTCCGCTTCTCTGAGGGGTCAATGCAGTGGTGTGGCACCGAGTCAGAGAAGGCAGTCACCTCCGTCATTCAAATCATGGACCTGCTGATGAAAGATGCCCGTCGCATCTCCAGCATGTCAGAGGACACCCTTGGCGCGGTGCGTGAATTCCGCAAGACCATCCTTCAACTTCAGAACAAAATTGAGGACAACCAGCTTGGTCAAGAGCTGAGCGCAACACAGATTCTGATCCAGGAGCTAAGCCGTCTCACCCATGAACATGAAGAGGTTAACGAGCTGGTTCAGCCCATTATTCAGGTCTTACAGTTTCAGGATCGCATCACCCAGAACATGGAGAATATGCGCCGCATGCTCCATGTCTGGCAAGAGACCCGGAAGTCAGTTGAGGTGAGCGGGCAATTTGATAAGGAGGAGCGTGATGCTTTTGGTCAGGCGCTTTATCGCTGCACCACCATGGAAGAGGAGCGCCAACCGCTACGCCAACGATTTGACAACCTCGCCTCAGAGACGCATCAAATCACACAGGAAGAGGGCGACGACATCCTGTTCTGAACACCCTCAAACCAAGAGCCTATGCATTTGGTTAAGGAGCCTCTAACTCCAACCAACGTGCAATCTGTCTGTTGCAACCAGAGTCCGCAATCGCATCCAGAATATGTTGCGCCAGCTTCCGGTTAATAAATTCGGCATGCGTCAGATTGAGCACAATGTGAGCATCCAGCACCCCTTGACGATGCCACTCCTTGATCCGGGCAATCACCTTCACCAATTTTTCACAGACCATCTCTGCTGCTGCCCGGTCCTTGGCCTGACCAACAATCAACACAAACTCATCACCACCAATCCGTGCCACAAAAAAGCCCCGCGGATGCGGGGCTTCTTATCAAGCATCAGAAGATGCTGTCAGTCGATGATTGATTACTGAGCGGAGTGCCCTTTCATCTCAATCTTGACGTTCTCTTCGTCACTCAGCTCTGCATAGTACGCCTGCAGAATCTTGGCAACTTCTGGACGACTGAAGGTTGCAGGCAGATCTTCGCCTTCCGACAGCATCTTGCGCACCTTGGTACCAGACAGCAGGATACGATCATCCTTACCGTGTGGACAGGTCTTCATGGAGGCCATGCCGTCACAGGCATTACACCAGAAAGTCCAGTCGATCTTCAATGGCTGAGTCTCTAGCGCACCCTCAGGAATCTCGTCAAAGATAGCCTGCGCATCAAATGGGCCGTAGTAGTCGCCCACACCCGCGTGGTCACGACCCACGATCAGGTGGGAACAACCGTAGTTCTGACGGAATACTGCGTGCAGCAGTGCCTCACGTGGACCGGCAAAACGCATATCCAGTGGGTAACCCGCCTGAACAACACTATTTGGCACAAAGTAGTTGTCGATCAACGTCTGAATCGCCTTGGAGCGAACCTCAGCAGGGATATCACCCTTTTTCAGCTTGCCGAGGGTAGAGTGAACCAGAACGCCGTCCAGGGTCTCAACCGCGATCTTCGCCAGATACTCGTGTGAACGGTGCATTGGGTTACGAGTCTGGAATGCAGCGATGGTGTTCCAGCCTTTTGAGTCAAACAGCGCACGGGTCTGCTCTGGCGTCATGAACTGCTCGCCATAAGTCTCAGGGAAACCGCCCAGCGACAATACCTTGATTGGACCAGCGAGATTGACTTCGCCTTGGCTCATTACCATCTGTACGCCTGGGTGCTCTGTCTCAGTAGTCTTATAGACAGTTTTACACTCATGCTCTTTATCGATACCGTACTTCTCAGTCACGGTCATGGTCGCGATCACCGCACCACTTTCTTCGTCATAAAGCGCGATATCATTGCCTTCATGGATGCTATTCGCAGTCTCTGTATCGGTCGACATAGTCACAGGGATTGGCCAGAAAAGACCACTCTCCATGGTGTAGCTGTCGCATACACCCTTCCAGTCGGCATGGTTCATGAAGCCTTCCAGTGGAGTAAATCCACCGATACCCATCATGTAGATATCACCAGCCTCACGAGAGGTTACATTAATCTTGGGGAGTGTCTCGGCACGTGCCTTCTCGTCCTCCAGTGCAGTTCCTTCGAGCAGCAGTGATTTCAGTTCGCCACCACCATGTGGTTTAACTAGATTTGACATCGTTATCCCTTCTTCAGTCTGAATCCGTAACAGACTACGGATTTTGTTTTCCTATTCGGATGAAGCTCTCTATCGTTCTGAAGCGCTCCACCGACTCTCAAGTCACTCTGGTTTTTCAGCTTAGCAAGACTATCTGCTATACCCCACCATTCAAGCAGGGATATTCTCTTTTGATATAAGCGCACCTTATTTGTTTTGGATAATTTTATGATGATCTGATGTTGCGCTCTATTTACCCAGTAGAAAAGGTCTCAAGAGCAATCAGTTCACTATTTTTTTCATGCTGTTAGCGGTGACATCCTGAGCGGTAATGCTATACTGCCATTCAATCATTAACCCAGTAAAACAGTACAGAATAGAGCATCTCTCGTGACTGAAGCCCACCTCTGCCCCTTTGCTCGCGCACTCCTCAAGGGCCAAATTCGCTGCCAACAGGCGCAGAGTTATCATGTTGCTGAGAGGCATGGAATCCAGTGCAACAACCCAGAGCAACAGCTGTTCTGTTTGGGTTTTTCTGACCACCTCCACGCCAAGAGCCGCTTTGCGCTGGGAGTCACTCACCTGCCCCAGCAGCGGACTAGCAATATGGAGCTGAAAGTTCAGTGTGGCGGCATCAATGGACTACTGGAGGCTCTCAACACGCAGTTGACTCCAGCAAACAACGATCTACAGCAGCTCCTTGAGCAGGCGAGGGAGCAATTTAATGGAATTGATCAGCTCCCCTACCAACAGATCATCCAGTCTATGAGTCAATGGCAGCCAAAACGGCGTGGAAAACGGGGAAAGGGGTAACCTTATACCTAAGAGAAGTCCGGCTAAACAGTCCCTGTCTTGGCCTTCACACCGCTCTTGCGGTCAGTCGGTTACTTCTCCTGCTTGGCGTGGTAATCCTCAACGGCCGCCTTGATCGCATCTTCGGCCAGTACAGAGCAGTGAACCTTGACCGGCGGAAGTGCCAACTCTTCTGCAATATCAGCATTCTTGATCTGCTGCGCCTCTTCCAGCGTCTTCCCTTTGACCCATTCAGTCACCAGAGAACTTGAGGCGATGGCGGAACCGCAGCCGTAGGTCTTGAATTTGGCATCCTCAATGACCCCTTCGTTACTCACCTGAATCTGTAGCTTCATCACGTCACCACAGGCAGGGGCGCCGACCATCCCGGTCCCAACGTCACTCGCATCCTTGTCCATGATCCCCACATTGCGCGGGTTCTCATAATGATCCATGACCTTGTCGCTGTATGCCATTACACTACTCCAGAAATTAATACCTGACTATTTTTGTATACTATAACAGTCTTGCATTTTCATCAACAAAATATCAGCGAGCCATTATATAGAAGATCATGACCAGTCGCCCATTAAAAAAGGCGCAATCCGAAGATTGCGCCAATACCACCAAAGGAGGATGGAGGAGTCGAAAAACTAATTAAGATAATAATTGAATACTAACACACTGTCAACCAATTTTTACCGGATTTGGCAAAAACATGGATCAACTTCCGATTTCCAAGTAGAGTCTCAGAAGAGACCTCAACAAGACTCATTCACATAAAAACAGCACGATCAAATCGATGCCTCAAGCTCCCCGTTTCTCCCTTCTAACCCAGACTGGCATCATCATTGGTGTCATCAGCCTGCTGGCCGTGATCGGCATTGGCAGCTCCGCCTTTATCACCCAAACCATTCAGGGCGCCGGTACCACCATCAACACCTCTGGCACCCTGCGCATGCTCTCCTACAAGATTGCCACCCAGATGGTGCGAGATCAGCGCACCGACTCCCCCAACTCCGCCCCCATGCAGGCATTGGTCGAACAGTTCGAGAAGCAACTCAACCACCCCTCTCTACGCCACACTATCGCTCAACCCACCGACCCTCAAAACCATCCCAATGCACTTTCTCTCCTCTACCAGTCCATCCAGAAGCGCTGGGAGTTTGAGATCCGCCCACTGCTGTTGCAGTACGCAGCGCTGATTGAACGAAATCGCCATCAACCTCAGCCAGAAAGTACTCGAGCAAAAATCTTCTCCAGCTATCAACAGAGCTACCTCTCGAAAATTGACGGCTTTGTTTTTGACATCAACAAGATGGTTCATCTGATCGAGAAACAGACTGAATCGAGAATCCAGCTGCTGCGGGATATCGAGTATGTCTCCTTCCCGCTACTACTGCTTTCAATTCTTGCTGCCCCGATTCTGCTCTATCGGAGAGTCCTGGTCCCCCTCAAGGATCTGCTACAGATCTCCAAACGAGTCCGGCAACGCGATTTCTCACAACAGGCCCACCATGTCCGTGACGATGAGCTGGGAGAGCTGGCACGCGCCTTCAATCTAATGAACTCTGACCTCTCTGCCACTTATGCCGAGCTAGAAGGGCGAATCATGGAGAAAACCCAGGCGCTGATCAAAGAGTCCAACCAGATCACTCTGATGGAGGAGCGCAATGCCATCGCCCAAGAGCTGCATGACTCTCTGGCACAGTCACTCTTCTATATCAAAATCCAGATCAGTCGCATCCGTACACTCACCGACCGAAAGGCCTCAGTTGAACAACTTCTCCCTGTGGTTGAGGAGTTTGAGGAGATCAATGACGCCGCAGACCGCCAGCTTCGAGAGCTGATCTCCACCTTCCGAATTCAGGTCAATCCCGAAGGGATGACCGCTGCTATTGAGAAGATCCTTAAAAAGCAGCAAGAGCAACACCCAACCCAACTTCGCTTTGAAAACCGTATTCCAGACTGTTCATTCACACACAATGAAGAGATCCACCTGATTCAGATCATTCAAGAGGCCGTCTCCAACATCACTAAACACGCCCAAGCCAGCCTGGGAACCATCATATTAGAGCTTGATCCAGCCTCTGATAGAATCACATTAACCATTGAGGATGATGGCATTGGCATCCCAAGAAACCCTCATCGCCCCAACCACTTTGGCCTCAGCAATATGTCACAGCGCGCTGAGAACCTCCATGGCACCCTCTCAATCCTCCCCGCCGACCATCAAGGCACCCAGATTAGGCTCTCTTTTCCACCGACCCTCTCTCAGGAAAATCCACTATAAGGAGCGATACTCCATCCTGCAGATTCCTCTATACTACTGAAAAAACAACGACCCAAAGAAGTGAGCACAACCATGGATAACCCGATCTCTCTGCTACTGATTGATGACCACCCTCTCATCCGTAAGGGCATCATCCAGCTATTAGACCTACACGAGGGCATCGAGCTAGCAGGAGAGGCTGATGGTGGCGCTGAAGGACTCCAGCTGATTGAACAAAAGAACCCCGATATGGTGCTGCTGGATCTCAACATGAGCGAGATGGATGGCCTCACCACTCTAAAAAAGATCAAGAAACAGTGGCCTGCGATTCGGGTGGTGATCCTGACCGTCTCCGACAATCCGCAGAACATCATTCAGGCCTTCCGTAATAAAGCGGACGGCTACCTATTGAAAAATACTAACCCGGAGCAGATTGTCGACCAACTGATCCAGGTAATGCATGGCGTCACCATTGTAAGCCCTGAGGTCTCCAAGATTCTCACTCAATCAGGCACCGACCAGGACAATCTGCCCCAGCTCAATCTGACACCACGCGAAGAGGAGGTGCTGCGGCTAATCGCTGACGGAAAGTCAAACCAAGAGGTGGGAGATCGTCTCGGCATCTCCGTCTGGACTGCCAAGGTTCACGCCAAACATATTTTGAAGAAACTGGGCTTTTCTACACGCAATGAGCTGATTGTCTGGGCGATCCGTGAAGGGATCACCAGCGAGCCCACCTGACCTTCCTCGCCCCTTCTCTTACCCATCAGATCACCCATAAAAAAACCTCCACCCCGTAAAGGGTGGAGGTTTTTCAGTCTATAAAGACAGTGCTTCTAAAAACGCTACTTAGTGTTTTACCGTGTAGCGGTTCTTGAAGTCTGCCTGACGAGCCTTACGCTCCGCAGCCTTGGCTGGATCCTCTTTACCGAGGAACCACTTGTGAGAATCAGAGTTCAGCACTTCATCCAGTAGCTTCTCCAGATTCGCAGCCGCAGCCTTGTCGTCTGCACTACCGTGCTTGCCATGCTCAATCAACTCACGCAACTCGGGCACATACTCGGTGTACCAGTTCTTACCAAGATCGTAAGTACCTTCCCAGTGCGTGATGTCTGGACCCATCATGGATGCCGCCATACGAGCACGACGTCCCTCATGGTGCCAGATCTCGAACCAGACGAAGTCCAGCTTGGTTGAGAACTTAGGACCCTTCATCAGAGGCTTGGCCGCCTTATACAGCTTCACGCCCGGGATACCGTACTTACGGTTGTACATCTCAACCAGACCATCATACTGGATATACCAGTTGTCGACCCAACCCTCTTCATGACAAGACTGACAGACATCCTTCATCGAATCACGACGATCTTCCCAGCCTGCAGTGCCTTCAATCCAGCCCTGCTTCTTGGAAATTGGTGGACGGTTATTCCAGCTCAGACGATCACCCACATTATGGGTTACATCCTGCTTGCGAGTCGCACTCATATGACAAGTGGCACAGGTCGGTGCTACATAGTAGTCCTCACCCACAACCCACTTGGAACCATCCATGTTCATCTTCTCGCGATTCGCACGATAGGCGATACCGTGCTTAGACTCGTTGAAGATTTCCATCTGTGGATGATCTGGACCCATATGACACTTACCGCAGTTCTCAGGCTGACGCGCCTGCGCTGCAGAGAACTGGTGACGCGAGTGACACGCCGCACAAGTACCCTTGGAGCCATCTGGATTGATACGACCAATACCGGTATTTGGCCAAGTCGCAGGATCCAGCATGCCAGGCTCGCCTGGAATCATCTTCACAGTGGAACCATGACACTGCCAGCAACCATTAACCGCAGCTGCAGAGATGCCATCAGGGAAGGCCGGGGTTACCATGCCGTTATCACCCTCAATCACCTCAGCCAGGAGGTTATCGAGTGATCCCATGATCTTGCCTGCCTCAGAGTGATGAGACTCTTTCATCTCTTTCGCCTCATGCTCATGACAGTTGGCACAATCCGCTGGAGAAACAATAATTGAAATATGTTTCTTCACCTTCTTGTCGTCATGGATAAAGGCATCGACGTCACCAGCATCTGCCGCATGACACTCATAACAGCCAACATTTGCACCGTAGTGCTTACTGGCGCCCCACATCTGAACCAGACCGGGGTTATTCTTCTTATGACACGCTACACACTCTTTGGTCTCATCCGACATAGTATTCGGAATTTCACTGACGGCAGCCATTGCCGCAGATGAGCCAAGCAGGAGTAGTGCGCCGGTTAGCGCTCTCAGGAACATAAAGTTTCCTCCCAAATTATCGTTGAACATAGATATCTATAGACACCCGTTCAAGAGAGAGGAAGCCATGGTACAACCCTTCGAAGCGACTCCTCCCCCAATCGCGAGTACTACTGAGAGTAACGCTATCCCAAGAGTGATTCAACCCTCTAATCAAGAAAAAAGGAGAACATCTAAGGCAAATTGATTTTGATCAATTTAATTAAGAGCTGCCTGTAATCTTTATTATAGACACCATCAGAAGTGACTGATATTTCTACTTTTGAAAACGACTCCCGAAGCGGAACACATCAGGCCCACAGATATCAATACAGCGTCCGCAATTGGTACAGAGCGACTGGTCAATAACGATTCCATGACCATCCTCCCCCTTTAGCGCAGGACGAATCACCTGTGGCTCTGGGCAGATAGTGAAGCAGTCCATGCAATCATCACAGGCATCGCGGTCTACCACCTTGACCCGCATCAGCCCCAGCTTGTTGATCAGACCATAGAAGGCGCCCATTGGGCAGAGGTGGCCACACCAGCCATTGCGCGCCCAGAGCAGATCATAGAGGAAGATCGCCGCCACCACGATCCACCCCATCCCCATGCCGTAGATCAGCCCCCGCTGCAGCAGCGTCACCGGATTGACCAGCTCCCAGAGCATATTCCCCGCAACCAGCGAGAGCACCATCACCAACCCCAGAATCCAGTAACGAAGCGATGGATTCAGCTCACATTTTTTGCGGATGCCCAATTTGCGTCGCAGCCACCCCGCACCATCCGTCACCACGTTGACCGGGCAGACCCATGAACAGTACGCTCGCCCCCCAACCAACAGATAGAACACCACCACAACCAACGCCCCAATCAATGCCGTCATCTCAACGCCTTGGCCCGCAAACAGGGCCTGAAGGTAGAGAAACGGATCAGTCAACGGCACCGTCTCCAGCACTAGATTTGAGGCGAGATTCCCTTTCACCAACCACAACGGGGCATAGATAAAGAGGGCAATCACTGAGACTTGAGAGATTCGGCGCAGAATCAACCAACGATTGGTCTTTATCCACCCTTTCTGTTGCAGCGCAACCTCTCCAATCGGATTTCTGGCCATCGCTACTTCCCTCCCCCGATTCCAGGACCGGTCAGACCACCGCCCAACAGATCATATTGGAACCCTTCCGGCAGGTTGTACTCATGCGCCACGTCAGGGGCCACCAGTGATTCACCCGCCTTCTCTTTCTCTTCCCAGCCCAGTCGATAGTGTTCGCCCGCCTGCCCTTTCGCCAACTTCTGCGGCAATACCTTGATCGCTGCAACCGGCAACGGACAACCGTGTTCACACTTCCCACAGCCGGTACAGTGCTCCGAGTGGACCGTCGGCTCAAACTTGGCATGGACCTTGGTCCGGGTGTTGTGAGTCATCTCCAGAGTGATCGCTTTATCGAGCACCGGACAGACCTGATAGCAGATATCGCAGCGTAGCCCCAACATATTGAGGCAGGTCTCCTGATCGACCAGCACGGCAACGCCCATCTCCGACTGCTCGATATCTTCCATCTCTCGATCAAGTGCACCGGTTGGGCAGTTACGAACGCAAGGGATGTCTTCACACATCTCACAAGGGATGTCACGCGCAATGAAGTATGGCGTCCCAAGAGCCACCTCCTCTTGCCACTCCGCAAGATGGAGAATATCGTAGGGGCAGTCTTTGACGCAGAGTCCGCAACGGACACAGGCACCGAGAAAGTCTTCCTCGGGCAACGCACCCGGCGGCCGTAGTGCATAGGCCGGCATAGATGCCGCTTGCTTACCATACCCACCAATTGCAGCCCCTAGAAGGGCCAAGCCCCCCACCATCTTGCCGCTCTGGGTGAGGAACTCTCTACGATCGATCTTCTTTTTTTGTGGCACAGCACTCCACCTCTCTATTGGCTCCCTGCCATAGACTATAGCAGGGAGTTCATGCAATCCGGTACCTGCTGTCTTCCTCCTTCCCTACAGTACCGAAGATTAATCTTGTCTACGACTCCTCAGCTGGATCGTATCCCTCTGGCAATTTGTGAGCGATGCCCTTGTGGCAATCGATACAGGTCTGGCCATTGCCGTGGGTCTCCTCATTATCCGGATCACGACTCTCAATCGCCTCATCATGACGATCCGCACTGCGCTCCTCCTGCTTGTCGAAGTCCATATAATCAAAGCCATGACAGTTACGACACTCGCGAGAGTCGGTATTCTTCATCTCACGCCAGACATTCTCTGCCAGTTGCATCCGCTTGGCCTCAAATTTCTCTGGAGTGTCGATGGTGCCGAGCACCTTGTGATACAGCTCGTTGGATGCCTTGATCTTGCGCACGATCTTATGCACCCACTCTTTCGGTACGTGACAATCCGGACAAGTTGCCCGCACACCGGTACGGTTTGTGTAGTGAATCGTATCCTGATACTCCATATAAACATTCTCTTCCATCTCATGACAGGAGATACAGAACTCTTCTGTGTTGGTCATCTCCATAGCGGTATTGAAACCACCCCAGAAGATCACACCCAAAACACCACCCACAAGCAGCAACTTCGCTGAACGATTCATCCAAAAATTCCTAAAATTGTTTTTATTGAAAATAATTGACTATAACCAGCAGAGGCATCCTTGCCCCTGCCGGCTATAATCTTGACTACTGACGACTCACTGTTTCGAAGGTATTTTCTACCAGTGGTGTCGCACTCTTCTGCGGCGCATGACACTGACTACAGAACCAACGGCGCTTAGAGACCTTCTCCAACTTTTTATCCTCACGGGTCAGGAAGTGGCTGTCACCTACCTTCGGCGACT
Source organism: uncultured Piscirickettsiaceae bacterium (assembly GCA_964551545.1). Lineage (GTDB taxonomy): Bacteria > Pseudomonadota > Gammaproteobacteria > Thiopontia. The sequence goes on from CAZKCT010000022.1 coordinate 28,020, forward strand.
TCTCCTTCTCGTAAGTTGCTGCACTGTGGCACTTCAAGCAGCCGTTATTCTTGATAGAAATACGGTACTTATCCACCTCATGCGGCACCATCGGTGGCTGCTCAGCCCAGGTGCGCTCAATACCACCAGAGACCTTCTCCAACTTGGTTTTCTTGGTCTTCTTTGCGTCTGCTGCCAGATCATGTCCACCACGCAGTGAGGCAACATCACCAGCGCTGACAGAACCCACCACAAAACAGGAGAGGGCAATTCCGAACATCACTTTCATCGTCTTTTTCATCGTATTCTCCTCCCGTTATGCCTTGACGACTTTGACTGCGCACTTTTTGTAATCCGTCTCTTTCGAGAGTGGATCGGTCGCATCCAGAGTTACCTTGTTGATCAGACGGCTTGCATCAAACCATGGGACAAAGATCAGCCCCTCTGGTGGGCGGTTACGCCCCTTGGTCTCAACACGCGCCACAATCTCACCTCGACGGCTCACCACCTTGGCGAACTTGCCGCGACGCAGCTTGCGCCGCTTCGCATCCTTGGGATGCATATAGAGCACCGCCTCAGGAACCGCCTTATGGAGTTCAGGTACACGACGAGTCATAGAACCGGAGTGCCAGTGTTCCAGCACACGACCGGTCGAAAGCCACAGATCGTACTCTTTATCTGGACTCTCAGCAGCAGGCTCGAAAGGTGCGGTGATGATGTTGGCCTTACCATCTGGCTTGCCGTAGAACTTCATGCCCTCACCTTTCTTCACGTGTGGATCGTAACCCTCACGGAAGCGCCACAGGGTCTCCTTACCATCAATCACCGGCCAGCGCAGGCCACGTGCCTCGTGATAGGTCTGGAATGGAGCCATCTCATGCCCTTTCTTGATGATGTTGTCGGCAGAGTTGAACATCCGATACTCTTCGAACAGGCCCTTCTGAATGTAGTATCCGAAGTGTTTGGACTCATCATTTTCGTAGACGTTACCCTCTGCATCCTTCACCTCTTCCACAGGGTAAGCGTTGACCTGATCATTCTCATAGAGCACGTCATACATGGTCTTGCCGGCATACTCTGGCTTCTTCGCCAGCAGCTCTGCAGGCCACACCTCTTCCATCTTGAAGCGCTTGGCAAACTCCATCAGCTGCCACACATCCGACTTCGACTCACCCGGTGCCTGTACCTGCTGACGCCAGAACTGGGTACGGCGCTCTGCATTACCATAGGCGCCCTCCTTCTCAATCCACATCGCAGTAGGCAGGATCAGATCTGCAGCCATTGCCGATACGGTTGGGTATGGGTCAGAAACGGTGATGAAGTTGGCCGGATTGCGGTAACCCGGATAGGTCTCCTCGTTAAAGTTGGCCGCTGCCTGAGCATTGTTGTTACACATGACCCAGTAGGCGTTCAACTTGCCATCTTTCAACATACGGTTCTGCAGTACAGCATGGTAACCGGGCTTGGGTGGAATGGTGCCCTCTGGCAATTTCCAGACCTGCTCGGAGAAGTCACGGTGCGCCTTCTTCTTGACCACCAGATCAGCAGGCAGACGATGGGCAAAGGTACCAACCTCACGTGCCGTACCACAAGCAGATGGCTGACCGGTCAGTGAGAATGGGCTGTTGCCTGGTTCGGAGATCTTGCCCATCAACAGATGGATGTTGTAGACCAGACCATTCATCCAGACACCACGGGTGTGCTGGTTCATACCCATGGTCCAGTAGGAGGCAACCTTCTTGTTGGGGTCTGCATAGACCTTAGCCAACTTCTCCAGCTTCTTCTTCGGTACCCCAGACATCTTCGATGCTTTCTCCAGGGTGTATGGCGCTACCGAAGCGGCATACTCTTCAAAGGTGATTGCAGAGAGCTTGCCGCCCTTGCCTGTCTTCGCCTTCTCCAGTGGGTGTTCTGGGCGCAGACCATAACCGATGTCGGTTGGGGTCTTCTTGAAGTTACAGTTGGCATCTACGAACGCCTTGTCATAGGCCTTGTTCTGGATGATGTAGTTGGCGATGTAGTTGGCAATCGCCAGATCGCTCTGTGGCTCAAACACCATGCCATTATCGGCCAGCTCAAAACTACGATGCTCAAACGTGGAGAGGACATGTACCTCACAACCCTCCTTGGTGAGACGGGTATCGGTCAGACGCGACCAGAGAATTGGGTGCATCTCTGCCATATTGGCGCCCCAGAGGACAAACACATCGGCATGTTCCAGATCGTCATAACAGCCCATCGGCTCATCAATACCGAAGGCACGCATAAAGGCACCTACCGCAGAGGCCATACAGTGACGCGCATTGGGATCAATATTATTGGAACGGAAACCCGCCTTCATCAGTTTAGAGGCAGCGTAGCCTTCCCAAACCGTCCACTGACCGGAGCCGAACATGCCGACGTGGGTTGGATCCTTCTTCAGCGCATCCTTCCACTTATCGGCCATGGTGTCGAAGGCCTCATCCCAGCTCACTGGAGTGAACTCACCTTCCTTGTCATATTTACCATTCTTTTTACGCAGTAACGGCTGAGTCAGACGATCCTTACCGTACATAATTTTGGAGAGGAAGTAACCTTTGATACAGTTCAACCCCTTATTAACAGGTGCATCAGGGTCACCCTGAGTCGCAACCACACGCCCCTCTTTGGTACCAACCAATACACTACAACCGGTACCACAGAATCGACAGGCCGCCTTGTCCC
>CAZKCT010000023.1:0-26587 GCA_964551545.1 uncultured Piscirickettsiaceae bacterium
GTTAGAAGTGCCCCATTGTGAATGTCGAATAATCCCTACTGTTTTGCTATGATATTTCCCGTTCAAAGGATTGAGTGATCAAGCGCTATGAGACCTGCACAATTGATTCCCATACTGCAGAGGGAATACCAGAGTACCGATTCCGGCCACCATACCCCGGTGATGTTGTGGGGCCCGCCCGGTGTTGGCAAGTCCGAGATGGTGGCACAGATTGCGACGCAGGGAGAGGGTGGCGTGGTGGATATCCGTCTTTCACAGATGGAACCGAGTGATCTGCGCGGCATTCCTTTTCATAAAGATGGACTGGTCGAATGGTCCATTCCTGCGCTGCTGCCTGATGTGGCGCGCCACGGAGAGCGAGGCATCCTCTTTCTGGACGAGATTACCTCCGCACCACCAACCGTCTCTGCGGCGGCCTACCAGCTGATTCTGGATCGCCGTCTCGGGGAGTACCGGGTGCCCGATGGCTGGGCCATCTTCGCGGCAGGCAATCGCCAGGGAGACCGTGGTGTCACCTATGCGATGCCGGCACCGCTGGCTAACCGTTTTTCTCACTATGAGGTCGAGGTGCACCTTGATGACTGGGTGGCCTGGGCCTGGGAGAACGGTGTGGATGAGCGGGTGATTGCCTTCCTGCGTTTCCGTCCTGAGCTGCTGTTTGATTTTGATCCAGCTCATAACCCGGTTGCCTTCCCGACTCCGCGTTCATGGGAGTTTGCCCATCGCGCGCTACAGAAGTTTGGCGAAGAGCCCCAACTATTGCGGGGGGCACTGCAGGGGTGTGTTGGCAATGCCGCAGGGATTGAGTTGACCGCTTTTGTCGATAACCTCCACAATCTGCCCGATCTGGATCAGATTATCAGTGGTGAAGGGGGGGAGGTGCCGAAGGAGATTGATCTGCAGTATGCGGTGGCCACGGCCTTGGTGGGGCGTGCGATTAAGCTCAAGGAGGATGATGGGCTTACTGCAGCGTTAGGGCATATTCTGGATTATGCCAACCGTTTTCCGCAGCGTGAGATGGGAGTGATGCTGGTCTCCGATCTTCATCGTGCCATTGGCGAGAAGCTGTTTGCGGTGCCACAGTTCGGAGAGTGGGCCAAAGCAATCGCTGACGTCATGCTCTATGAGTGAAACGGTCATAGAGACCAAACTCAGTGCGGCACGTACCCGACTGATTCTTGAGCGCCCGTTTCTCGGGGCACTGGTGTTGCGCCTGCCGTTGGTAGAGTCGGGGGGGTGGTGCAAGACCACGGCGACCGATGCCCGTTCCATCTACTACAGTGCCGACTATATTGCTGAACTCAGCCCGAAGCAGGTGCAGTTCATGTTGGCGCATGATGCACTTCATTGCGCACTCTCTCACTTTGCACGGCGACAGCATCGTAATAAACATCGCTGGGATGTAGCAACCGATTTCGCAATCAACGCGATGTTGATTGGAGAAGGGATGCATGCACCGCCTGATGCACTCTATCTGGAGCACTTCTCCGGGATGACGGCAGAAGAGATCTATCCGATGCTGAATGAGGATGAGGATCGAGAGCCGGTCGATCAGCACCTCTATGATGACTATGATGAGGAGTCCGAGGACTCCAACTCCGAGCAGGGGAATTCCGATCAGTCTCAGCCAGGTGGGGGAGACTCTGGGGGAGGGCATGGTAGGCAGCCATCGCCGACACAGAGTGCTGAATCGGGAGAGGGGAAAGCAGGCCGTCCCCCGCCATTGAGCGAGGGTGAGCGTCAGGATCTGCAGACCCAGTGGCAGCAGCATCTTGCTGGTGCCGCGCAGATGGCGATGCAGGCGGGTAAGTTGGATGGTGCGATGGCGAGACTGGTGGATCACTTCCTGCAGCCCTCTCTGCCGTGGCGAATGTTGCTGGCACGTTATATGACCGCCTCGGCGCGAGATGACTATAGCTATACTCGCCCCTCAACCCGGCGGGGTTCTGGGGCTATCTTTCCAGCACTGCGCAGTGGAGAAGTCAATGTGGTGGCGGTGGTGGATACCAGTGGCTCCATCAATATTGAGGAGATCCAGGAGTTTGTCTCTGAGGTGGATGGACTCAAGGGGCAGATGCGAGCAGCCGTCACGTTGATCGCCTGTGATCAGGAGATTGTCGGGGTGCCACGCCGTTTTGATCCCTGGGAGGAGATGGAGATCGATCTTGCTGCCATTCAGGGGGGGCGAGGAACCAATTTTGTTCCAGTCTTCGAATGGGTAGAGCAGCAGGATCGGCAGCCGGATCTGTTGCTCTATTTCACTGATGCAGAGGGGCGTTTTCCGGGTGTAATGCCAGCTGTTCCGGTTGTCTGGTTAGTGAAAGGGAAGCAGCCGGTGCCGTGGGGGCAGCGAATACAGCTCAATTAAGGATGATTCATGTCTCTTTCTAGCGAAGATCAGTTAAGAATTCAGGTGATGTTGCATAATCATCCCAAGGCGTTGCGCATTGATGAGAATCAGATGGTGCTTTATGCTTGGACCCCCAATGGTGAGGCATCGATCCCACTCTCGCCCAATCTGCCCAATGAGCAATATCTGAAGGCATTGCGAGAGATGCTGTCGGAGCATGTGCTGGGAAGTGCGGGAGGTTATCCGCTCTACCTCAAGCGTTGGAGCCGTATGGGGCACACCGGAGAGCAGCATCTGGAGCAATTTTTGTTGTTGGGGGAGCCAGAGGCGGTGGTGGCGGTAGCCAATTCGCCAGGGCTGACCATTGAGCTGGCGCGACTGGTTTGGTGGGCGGTCACCAATACCGCGCAGCAGGCGGAACAGGGGCTCCATATGTTGCGTCGCTCCTGTGTGGTTGAGGATGATCTGGGACGAGAGATTGCCCAGTTTTTGATGGGGCATCTCCCCTTTGTGACCGAGCCAGAGGAGGTGCTTGCGACACTCTCTGCAGTGCTGCAGCAGGGGCTGCTGGAGCCGGATAAAATTGAGAAGATCTGGAGCCGAAGCCAGGAGCGGGGCAAGGGGATCTATCAGATTGCCTTTCTTCAGGGGCGGCCATTTGATCTTCCTGAGTCGGCAGAGGCGCACGATCATCTCGCACAGTGGCAGCAGCATCTGCAGTCGCTACAGCAAAATCGTGTCTCACAACTTCTGTTGCAAATCGGATCCAGTGGTGGCCAAACCTTTCTGCAGCAGGCGGCCCGGTTGCTGGAGAGTGTTGCCAATGAGATCTCGGTCTATGCGTTGATGAACGCGATTGGCGAGTTGTTCGCCGAGCTGGAGTGGCCACTGGACTCCAATCGAACGCTACAACAGGTCGATCTGGGGCCGGTGCTTGAAAGTGAGGAGAGTGTTGCGTTGCTTGAGGTGGCACCGGAGTTTAGTCGGCAACTGGAGGCGATGGCGCTGCTGGCCCATGTGCGTCAGGAAATCGTCTTCAAGTCAGTGCTCCATAGTGGCTCCGTGGGGCGTTCACTGAGGAAGAAGCTGAGGCCCGAGTTTGATTTGATCCGCAACCATCTACAGGCGCTGCAGGAGTAAGCCATGTTATTACTGATTTCACCCGCCAAAAAACTGGACTTTGAGGAGCAGTCCCCAGAGATTGGGCAGACAATCCCTGCGTTGATGGATCGTGCCGAAGAGATTGCGGCGATCATGAAACAGCAGAGTGAGGCAGATCTGAAGCGGCTGATGAAGCTGAGTGATAATCTGGCTCAGCTTAATGTCGATCGTTACTGTCGCTGGAGCACGGAGACCAGTGAGCAGCGGGCCAAGCAGGCCATTCTTGCTTTCCGTGGGGATGTCTATGCGGGAATGGCGGCGACCGCTTTTGAGCAGGGAGATTTCGATTTTGCACAGGATCACCTACGGATTCTTTCTGGACTTTATGGCGTCTTGCGTCCGTTGGATATGATCCAGCCTCATCGACTGGAGATGGGGACCAAGCTGGAGAACCGTCGCGGCAAGGATCTCTATGCGTTCTGGAAAAGTGAGAGTGTGGCGCTGATCAATGAGGTGGCCAAGGTTGCGGGTGGGCCGATCATTAACGTGGCCTCGAATGAGTATTTCAGCTCGATTGATCGGGAGCGGCTTGAATGCCCGGTGGTCACGCCCGTCTTCCAAGATGAGAAAAATGAGAATTACAAAATCATCAGTATCTATGCCAAGAAGGCGCGGGGGATGATGTGTGACTTTGTGATTCGCAATCGGCTGGAGCGGCCGGAGCAGCTTAAGACGTTCTCAGCGGCAGGCTACCGTTTTGTTGAAGAGGCGTCAGATGAGCACACACTGTTGTTTCGCCGCAGAGAGGCGGATCGCTAGGGTCGATCGTTAAAAAGGGTAACCCCCTGCTCGGTGGCGATGCCGTCGAGGGGGATGTCCCATGGGTTGAGCTGGATCTTTTTAGTCTGTTGAAAGCTGTGTGCAATCCCCAGTAGAAAGGGGCGCCTGCGGTTGGCGGAGCGTTTGGGGTGGCTGAAGGTGCGATCATAGTAGCCGCCGCCCATGCCGACTCTTCCACCCTGCTGGTCAAATGCCACTAGCGGGGTCAGCACCAGATCAAGACTCCAGATTGGCGCTGCCTTGGGTGGAAATAGTTCGGGCTCCAGAATGCCGTAACGGTTGGGGGTCAGCACAGATCCCTTGTGGAGTGGCGCGAACCAGAGCCGGTTACCGTGAAGTTGGTTGAGGACTGGGAGGTAGCAGCTGCGTCGCAGTCCCAGCGCGTGGTCGAGAAGGAGGGCAGGGTCCATCTCCCCGTCGTTGGCGATAAAGCCGGCAATACGTTTGCTGCGTTGAAACAGCGGGTGAGTGGTGAGATGGCCAAAGAGCTGTTCTGCATGATGCAGTCGCTCGTCCTCACCCAACGCCAGCCGTTGCTTGCGAATGTTTTTGCGCAGTGTCGCAGTGGAGGTCATGATGGCTGGGGAAGAAGGGTGGTGCCTACCGAAAGTACCGGCCGGATCTGCGTCCCTGAACCAGAATAGTTCAAGGAGGGGGGCCTGAACTGAAGGGTTAGGCTTTCCGTCATGCGGACCTGCACACGCCTCCAATGAGGTTCGGCCCCCTGGGTCGTGATTTAAGGATCAAGGATCGAGTCCCGGTGATCGTATACCACAGTAGGCACCAAATTTGATAGGTCTATAAGCTACACCTTTTAGTGGAATTATTCAAGCTCTAATTGGCGTCCATGGTGTAGCGCGGCCTCAATCTGTTCACGCAGTCGAGCCAGTTCGCTGGTGATGTTGCCGCTCTCTTGCTGGTGGCCACCGCGGTTTTGAATCAGTTCATGTGCAATGTTCAGGGCAGCCATGATGGCGATGCGGTCATTGCCGACACTTCTCCCCTGCTTGCGGATCTCTTGCATCTTCTGGTCGACCATTGCTGCTGATTCGATCAGTGCCTCCTGCTCCTCTTCAGCGCAGGAGATTTTGTACTCTTTCTGAAGGATCTGGACCGTGATAGGGCTGCTCTGGCTCAAGATTGTCCCTCCAGCTGTTTCACAGAAGAGAGCAGTGACTGTACGCTCTCAATGGCGACTCGATTTTTCTTGTTGAGCTGGTCTCGCTCCTCAGCGACCTGCTGTACCTTGCCGCGTAGCTCGCGATTCTCCTCGCGCAGAGTGTTACAGAGCCCAGCCAGTTCACCAATACGGTGCTCCAGTTTCTGAATTTCCGGCTCCCAGAGCGTTTGAGGGGACTTGTGTTCTGCCATGGGACGAAGACTATAGAGGGATCGATGTCGTTGTTCAACTCTCGATCGTCGGATGGCGCGTATAATGGGGCAATGGATAAGAAGATTGAGTACCAACAAGTGAATGAGGCGCTACGTCGCCTGTCGTTGACAATGGATGGCGCGGAGCTGCAGGGGATCTTCTGTGGACGCATCAGTTCAGGGGGAGGGTTGGATGAGTCACGTTGGTTGACGGAGTTAATCGGTGCACGAGATGAGGCCAATCTACAGGCGCGAGAGGATGTTACGTTGATTGCACAGTTGCTGGGAAGTGTGGTGAGACAACTCAACGATTCAGACCTGCAGTTTCAACCGCTACTGCCTGAAGAGGAGTCATTGGCGATACGCACCGAGGCGCTGGCGGCCTGGTGCGAGGGATTTCTCTACGGCTATGGGGTTGCTGCCGCAGAGCGTGGTGGTGAGAAAGGAGAGGTGCAGCAAGAGTTCCTTCAGGATTTGGTGAATATCTCGCAAGCTCGTTTTGGGGAGGCTGAAGAGAGCGAGGAAGACGAGATGGATTTTGTGCAGATCGTTGAGCACGTGCGGATGGGGGCCTTGTTGCTGCATGAGGAAAACCGTCCGGCTGTGATGCCTGCCACCGACTCAGTACACTGATGATTAGCCAGAGGGAGTTTCTACGTCGCCGCAATCAGCTGTTTTCCGGGATGGTGCCCGACTCTGTAATGGTTGTGGTGGCGGCCCCTCATGCGGTGAGGAATCGGGATGTTGAGTATCCCTACCACCCAGAGGCGGATTTTTTCTACCTGACAGGGTTTGATGAGCCTGATGCGATTCTGGTCCTGAAATGGAGTGGGAGAAAAAAAGAGCAAATTCTTTTCTGTCGAGAGCGGGACCCCGAGGTGGAGCAGTGGAGTGGCGAGCGAATGGGAACCGAGCGTGCGCGTGAGCTGTTGAAACTGAGTGCGGCGTGGCCCATTGAGCAGTGGTCGGAGAAGTTGCCGGAGCTGTTGCAGGGGGCGAGTAACCTCTACTTTAATCTGGGGGAAGAGAGTGCGGTGGAACGTACTCTGCTGCGACAGCTCAAGCAGTTTCGTCAACGGAACCGTGCCGGTGTGAAATTTCCGCGCTCAATCCACTCTCCAGATCCGCTGTTGCATGAACAGAGAATTCGGAAATCTCCTGCGGAATTGAAGCTGATGCAGCGTGCCGCTGAGATGACGGTTGCAGGCCATTGTCGCGCGATGCAGGCCTGTTGTCCCGGCATGATGGAGCAGGCGCTCGAGGGGGAGATTCTTCATGAGTTCTCCCGACAGGGTGGCCGAACCGTGGCCTATGACGCCATTGTGGGGGGGGGCAACAACGCCTGTACGCTTCACTATATTCGCAATGCGGATGCACTGCGTGATGGAGATCTGGTGTTAATTGATGCAGGGGCGGAATGGCAGGGGTATGCGGCCGATGTTACGAGGACTTTCCCTGTCAATGGTCGCTTTTCGACACCACAGCGTCAGCTCTATGAGATTGTGCTGGCAGCACAAAAGGCGGCCATTGCACAGGTGTGTACCGGTCGACGTTGGGATGCCCCACATCGTGCAGCGGTCCGAGTGATCACCCAGGGGTTATTGGATCTGAAAATCCTGAAAGGGGAGCTAAAGCAGCTGATTCGGGAAGAGAAGTATCGTCGCTTCTATATGCACCAGACAGGGCACTGGCTGGGAATGGATGTTCATGATGTTGGGGATTACAAAATCGATGGGAAGTGGCGTCTGCTGGAACCTGGGATGGTGCTGACTATTGAGCCAGGCCTCTACATTCCTCAGGGCACAAAAGGGGTGGCGAAGCGGTGGCAAGGGATTGGTATTCGGATTGAGGATGATGTTGTCGTCACCGAAACAGGTCATCAGGTGTTGACTGAGAGTGCCCCCAAAGCGGTGGATGAGATCGAGCAGTGGATGGCTGATTGCTAAGCCAATAAGAATTATTGAATAAAGACCTGTTGAATTAGTCAGGAATGTAACAGTAGAATCGTCTACTCAGTCATTGGCCGTGGGAGAGATCCCAATCATGGGGCACCGAAGGCGCAACAGCCCGGAAACGCTCAGGTAAAAGGACCACGGAATCGATTTGCTGGCTCTGGAGAAGATTACGGAAGTCGAGGAGGCCTCCGAGAATCTACCGAAGGGGACGGTGGCTTTCTTAGAAAGTTACTCAATCTCTCAGGTACCTGGACAGAGGGGTTCATGCCGCAAGGCAGAGGATTGAACTCGGGACAGGAAAATGACAGAGCTAAAGAAAACCATATTGAATCAGGCCCATAGAGAGGCAGGTGCGCGCCTGGTCGACTTCTCGGGGTGGGAGATGCCACTCCATTACGGTTCACAAGTAGAAGAGCACCACACAGTTCGCCAAAAGGCGGGGATGTTTGATGTCTCCCACATGGTGGTCAGTGATCTCCAGGGTATGGATGCTAAGCGCTATCTACAGCAGCTGCTGGCCAATGATGTGGATCGTCTGCAGCAACCCGGCAAAGCGCTCTACTCCTGCATGCTCAATGGAGAGGGTGGGGTCATAGATGATTTGATTGTCTACTGGATGGGGGGGCACCACTACCGGATTGTGACCAATGCCGCCACCCGTGAAGGGGATTTAGCTTGGATGCAGCAGCAGCTAGAAGGATTTGAGGCCGTGCTGGAGGAGCAACCCGGGCTGGCCATGGTTGCGGTACAGGGGCCAGAGGCGCGCAGTGCCGTCTTGGGGTGGCTGGGAGAGGCATCAAGAGTTGCCGTTGAGGCGCTGGATCGATTTGTTGCTGCTGAGGTGGAGGAGGGGTTCATTGCTCGTACCGGATATACCGGAGAGGATGGTTTTGAACTGGTGCTGCAATCCGAACAGGCAGAGCTATTTTGGCAGGCGATGTTGGATGCAGGGGTGCGCCCCTGTGGGCTCGGCGCGCGTGATACGCTGCGCCTGGAGGCCGGGATGATGCTCTATGGTGCTGACATGGACACTACGACTACACCACTCGAATCTGCGTTGAGCTGGACCATCGTGTTGGGTGAAGACCGCCCCTTCAATGGGCGTTCGATACTGGAACAGCAGAAGGCGGATGGCGTGCCTCGCAAGTTGGTCGGGCTCAGACTCGAAGGCAAGGGGGTGATGCGCAGCCATCAGAAACTGTTTGTTGGCGACCAGGCGGTGGGGGAGATTACCAGTGGAGGGTTCTCTCCAACGCTCAATCGGACGATTGCGCTGGCCCGTATTGCCGCTGATGTCAGTGGCAGTTGTGAGGTGGAGATGCGAGGCCGACGAGTGGAGGCAGCCATTGGGCGTCCGATGTTTGTACGGGATGGCGAGCCAGTTGAGTAGTGAAAAAACTGAATATCAATTTGAAATTTTGGAATGAGGATAGAGCGATGAGTGAGATTCTGGGAGACCTGAAATACAGCAAGAGTCATGAGTGGATCAAGGAAGAGGGTGATCTGGTCGTGGTAGGCATTACCGATCATGCGCAGGAGTTGCTGGGCGATATTGTCTTTGTTGAGCTTCCGGAGGTGGGAGTGGAGATTGATGCCGAGGGCGAGTGTGGTGTGATCGAGTCGGTCAAGGCGGCCTCAGATCTTTATGCCCCGTTGGCGGGTGAGATTGTTGAGGTCAATGAGGCGCTTGCTGATGCCCCAGAAGGTATCAATGAGGGGCCCTATGACGCATGGATCTTCAAGATGAAACCAGCCAGTGCAGATGATGTCGCTGCTTTGCTGGATGCAGATGCCTATAGCGAAGTTGTAGAGGCTGAATAAGCCGCGAGTAGATTTATACGGAGCAGAGTGATGCCCTTTATTCCCCATACCGCTGCCGAAACCCAATCGATGCTGGAAAGCATTGGGGTCGAGCAGCTTGATACCCTGTTTGAAGAGATTCCACGCTCGCTGCGTGCCCAGTCGCCTGAGCAGCCCTTGAAGGGGTTGAGCGAGATGGCGGTTGGGCAGTTGATGCGGGCGCGTGCAGCGGCCGATGATGGCGTGCTCTGCTTTGCTGGCGGGGGGGCTTATCAGCACCATATTCCCGCTGCAGTCTGGGAACTGACCACGCGCGGGGAATTCTACAGTGCCTACACCCCCTATCAGGCAGAGGCGAGCCAGGGGACACTGCAACTGCTCTATGAGTATCAGTCGATGATGTCGAGCCTGATGGGGATGGATGTCTCCAATGCCTCGCTCTACGATGGTGCCTCGGCGCTGGCAGAGGCGGTGTTGATGGCAATTCGTGCCAATCGCAAGGCGAAGTCCAAGCGAATCCTGGTGCCGAAGACGGTGAATCCCGTTTATCGTAAAGTGGTCGATACGCTGGTGCGTCATCAGGGTATTGAACTGGTCGAGCTGGATTACGATTCGAAAACCGGTGTGGTTGACCCTGAGTCGCTGAAGCTGGGAGAGGAAGATCCCGGTTATGCGGCGCTGATTATTCCGCTGCCCAGCTATTTCGGTACGCTGGAGGATGTCCACAAGCTGACTGACTGGGCGCACGCCAATGGGATGTTGGTGATTGGGAGTGTTAATCCAGTGGCGATGTCTCAATTAGCACCGCCAGGCGAGTGGGGTGAGAAAGGGGCTGATATTGCCTGCGGTGAGGGACAGCCATTGGGGATTCCACTCTCTTCGGGTGGACCCTATTTCGGTTTCCTCTGTTGTCGTCAGGCCCTAGTTCGACAGATGCCTGGGCGTCTGATCGGGCGAACTCTGGATCTTGATGGAAAGGAGGGGTTTGCACTCACACTGCAGGCGCGGGAACAGCATATTCGACGTTCCAAGGCGACCTCCAATATTTGTACCAACCAGGGACTGATGGTGACGGCGGCCACCATCTTTATGAGTCTGATGGGTACTTCTGGCCTAGAGCAGATGGCCTCAGTCTCCCATGCTAACACTGCCAAACTGGTGGAGCGTCTGACACAGATTGACGGGGTGGCGTTGCGCTTTGGTACCTATTTCCATGAGGTGGTGCTGATATTGTCGAAACCGGCAGAGCAGGTGTTGCAGCAGCTGGCTGAACAGAAGATTGTGGGTGGTATTGCGCTGCAATCAAATTACAGTGAATTGGAGAATGGTCTTCTGGTCTGTGCAACGGAACTGCGTACAGGGGCAGAGATTGAACAATTTGCGGCGGCGTTGGAGCAGATCCTATGTTGATTTTTGAGCGTTCAGAAGAGGGGCGAGTGAACCATGCCCAACGCGTTGGCAGTGATGTTGCATTGCTAGGTATTGGTCAGAAGATGCAGCGCAAGCGGCGAGCACAGCTGCCGGAAATTTCTGAGTTGCAAGGGGTGCGTCACTACACCCAGCTTTCACAGAAGAACTTCTCCATTGATACTCATTTCTATCCGCTTGGCTCCTGTACGATGAAGTACAACCCACGTGGCTCCAATACCTTGGCCATGCACTCTGGGTTCCTCAATCGTCACCCGGCGGGTGATGCAGTGCTAGGACAGGGAGTATTAGCCTCCCTCTACGACCTGCAAGAGATTCTGCGAGAGGTGACGGGGATGGCGGCGACCTCACTGTCGCCAGCAGCTGGTGCGCAGGGTGAGTTTGCCGGAGTTGCGATGATTCGTGCCTACCATGATGCGCGTGGCGATGATGCGCGCAGTGAAATTCTGGTGCCGGATGCGGCGCACGGGACCAACCCTGCTTCGGCAGTGATGTGTGGTTACAAGGTCAAAGAGATTCCAACCAACAGTGATGGTGACGTCGATCTGAAGGCGCTACGAGAGGTCGTAGGGCCACAGACCGCTGGCATCATGTTGACTAACCCTTCTACGCTAGGGGTGTTTGAGCGCAAGATCGAAGAGATTGCCGCAATCCTCCATGAGGCGGGTGGCTTGCTCTACTATGATGGCGCCAACCTCAATGCGATTCTCGGCAAGACTCGTCCTGGTGATATGGGATTTGATGTCATTCACATCAATGTCCATAAGACCTTCTCGACCCCACACGGTGGTGGTGGCCCGGGTGCGGGTCCAGTAGTGGCCAACAAGCGGTTGGCCCCTTATCTGCCGATTCCAATGGTGGGCAAGGATGAGGTCGATGGTCAAGCAAGTTACCGCTGGCTGGAGGAGAGTGATCGTCCTGAGAGTATCGGGCGCCTCTCTGCCTGGAGTGGCAATATCGGTGTGCTGCTGCGTGCCTATATCTACGCTCGTATGTTGGGTAGTGTCGGCATGGAACGAGTGGCCGACTACTCGGTACTGAATGCCAACTACTTGATGAAGAAGTTGGAAGAGGCGGGCTTTACGCTGGCCATTCCGGAGCGTCGCGCAACGCATGAGTTTATCGTCACCCTGAAAAAAGAGGCAAAAGAGCTGGATGTCTCAGCGATGGATCTGGCCAAGCGGCTGCTCGACTATGGTCATCATGCACCAACCACCTACTTCCCGCTGCTGGTGCCGGAATGCTTACTGATTGAGCCGACCGAGACCGAAGACAAGGGGACGTTGGATGCCTTTGTGGAGGCAATGGTTGCGATTCTGCAAGAGGCGAAAGAGTCGCCTGATCAGGTGAAAGGGGCGCCATGGACCCTGCCGGTACGACGACTGGATGATGTGCGGGCAGCGCGTGAGCTGGATCTCAACTGGTACAATCAGTAATTTGACAGAGCGATTTTCGAGGAGAAACCAATGACAGCGCTGATTTGTGGTTCTTACGCCTTTGACCAGATTATGGTCTTCCCAGATAAATTCAAGAACCACATCCTGCCAGACAAGGTGCACATGCTGAATGTCTCCTTTCTGGTGCCGGAGATGCGGCGTGAGTTTGGTGGCACTGCTGGGAATATCGCCTACAACCTCAAATTATTGGGGGAGCAGGGGTGGCCAATGGCGACCATCGGGAGTGACTTTTCCCCTTATCGAAAATGGTGTGAGCAGCAGGGAGTTGTCACGAAATACCTGCGTGAGGTTGAGGATCAATACACTGCACAGGCGTTTATCACGACCGATATGGACGATAATCAGATTACTGCGTTTCATCCGGGGGCGATGAACTGGTCACACCTTAATCAGGTCGGCGATGCAGAAGGGATCTCGTTGGGGATCGTCTCTCCGGATGGCCGAGAGGGAATGGTAGAGCATGCTGCGCAATTTGCTGAATCAGACACCCCGTTTATCTTTGATCCAGGCCAGGGATTGCCAATGTTTGGTAAGGAGGATCTGCTGCAGTTTATCGATCAGGCAACCTGGATTACCGTCAATGACTACGAATCTGCGCTGATGCAGGAGCGGACTGGGCTCAGTGTTGCAGAGATTGCGGAACAGGTTGAGGCGATGATTGTGACTCTGGGGGGCAAGGGGTCGGTGATCTATACGGAGGGGCACCGTATTGATATTGCCCCGGTTGCTGTGGAGCGTGCTGTTGACCCGACCGGATGTGGTGATGCCTTCCGGGCGGGGCTGCTCTATGGTCTGATCAATGGGCTGGAGTGGAAGACGACCGGGCAGATTGCCTCACTGATGGGGGCAATCAAGATTGAGACCCACGGAACCCAAAATCACCACTTCTCGATGAAGCAGTTCAGGGAGCGTTACTTGCAAGCTTATGGAGAGGAGTTTTAGAGTGGGCTGTCGGGTGAAGTAACCCTTCATCTATTGGAGTATTGAGGTTCTTTATGTTATAAAGTCTCTTTATCAAGATGACTTTTAGTAATAATAAAGAATATGGCAGATCGTAGATTACAAGTTTTCCACACCGTGGCCCGTATGCTCAGTTTTACCAAGGCTGCGGAGTCTCTCCACATGACCCAGCCAGCGGTCACATTTCAGGTGCGGCAGCTGGAGGACTATTTCAATACTCGACTGTTTGATCGTACCCATAATCGCATCACGCTAACGGAGGCCGGAGGGCGGGTGTTCGAATATGCGGAGCGCATTCTTGATCTCTATGGTGAGATGGATAATGCGGTACGGGAGATGACTGGCGAAGTCAGCGGTGTACTGATCGTCGGTGCCAGTACCACTATTGCTGAATATATGGTGCCCAATATGCTGGGCCGTTTTCATGAACAACACCCCTCCGTCACAGTTCGCCTCAAGGTGGGAAATACCGATAGCGTAGTCTCCATGGTCGAGAACAATGTGATCGATCTGGGCATTGTTGAGGCGCCAGTCTCCAACAAAAAATTGCAGCTGGATCTCTGTCGAGAAGATGAATTGGTGCTGATTGCTCCACCAGACCACCCTCTGGCAGAGAATGAATCAATCAAGATCGACCAGATCAAAGAGCACCCCTATATCTGGCGTGAAGAGGGGTCGGGCACCCGCGAGGTGATCCATGACTACCTCACGGAGGCGGGAGTAAATCCGGCAGACCTCAATGTCATCATGGAACTGGGTAGCCCAGAGGCGATCAAGGGGGCGGTAGAGTCGGGTATTGGTGTCACCATCATTTCTAAGGCCTCCATTCAGAAAGAGCTTCAGCTCGGTACCGTAAAAATGGTGCACCTGGAGCCGCATATGATTCGCCCCTTCTCTTTTGTGCATCAGAAACAGAAATTCCGTCTGCGGGCTATGGATGAATTGCTGATGTTTGCCAAAGAGTACTGCAAGGCACATAAGGACTAGTAAGCAACGCAGGGTTGTGTGACTCATCATGAGTGAGGTTGAGCAGCTGAGGCAGCTCTTCTTGGAGTTGGGGGAGTCGGATCGCCATGCGCTGGTCCGCTATGCTGAATTCTTGTCAGAAAATCGGGCAGAAAATGAGGCCCCTGCTGTCAAAGAGGATCCGGTAGAGATTCCACGGCCAGGAGAGGAGAAGGTGGTATTTGCAATTCGTCGTCTGGCGCAAACCTATCCGATGCTTAACCATGACCGCCTGCTTCGCCAGAGTGCCGATTTGATGAGTGCCCATCTGGTCAATGGCCGACCCGCCTCCGATGTGATTGATGAGCTGGAGGGGCTGTTTCTCAACTGCTACCAGAGCTATCTTGATGAGTAACAATATTCTACTGCAGTGGTTTCAGCGGCAATTCTCCAATGCCCAGCTAGTCATCCTGCTGATTTTGTTGGCCGTGGTATTTGCGGTGGTGCTGCTGTTTGGACAGATGCTGGGGCCGGTTCTGGTGGCTATTGTGCTGGCCTACTTGATGGATACCCCGATTGAGCGGTTGAAATACCAGGGGGTCAATCCATCTCTAGCGATCGGGGTGGTCTATCTGCTCTTTGTCGCCTCCATGATCTTTTTGATGGTCGTGCTACTGCCGCTGCTCTCTCGTCAGTTGACGCAATTCTTCTCTACGGTTCCAGCGATGGTGCAGGCGGCCCGGGCGACGCTGGAGATGTTGCCGCAGAGTTATCCAGCACTGGTGAGCGTGGAGCAGGTGAATGAGATTGCCAATGCCGCCAGTCGCTCAATGACCGAGTTTGCACAAGGAGTGCTCTCCAAGAGTCTTGGCTATATTCCGGGCATCATCACCATGTTGATCTATTTGGTGCTGGTACCATTACTGGTCTTCTTTATGCTGAAGGATAAGCGAGAGCTCTTCTCCTGGATGACGGTGTTTCTACCGGATGATCGCTCTCTCGCAGAGCGGGTATGGGGAGAGGTGGATCTGCAGATCGGTAACTATATTCGCGGAAAGTTCTGGGAGATGCTGATTGTTGGTACCGTCACCTATCTCGGCTTTATCTTCCTTGGCCTGCAATATGCCGCACTGTTGGCGGTATTGGTGGGGCTGTCGGTACTGGTACCGTTTGTGGGCGCCACGGTCGTGACCCTTCCGGTAGCGGCGGTCGCCTTCTATCAGTTTGGTTGGAGTGGGGAGTTTGGCACCGTGATGTTGGTCTATGGGGTGATCCAGGCGCTCGACGGCAATGTTCTAGTGCCACTGCTCTTCTCTGAGGTGGTGAATCTTCACCCTGTGGCGATCATTGTTGCGGTCCTCTTCTTCGGAGGACTGTGGGGGTTCTGGGGGGTCTTCTTTGCCATCCCACTGGCAACCCTGGTGAAAGCGGTGATCAGTGCATGGCCCAAGCTGGAGATTGCCTGATTCCTATTTGATCGGCTCCAGCAGGCCGTCCAGATTCTGTGCGTCACAGAAGTCGAGAAAATTCTCTCGTAGCTGCGTGATCGACTCTTTTCGCGGTACTCCCAACACCATATTGAGCACAAACATCGGTGTGCCAGTATGTGGGGCGTGATGGCTGCTGGTATTCATCTCCTCTACATTGATTTTGCGGGCGGAGAAGAAATCGGCCACCTTGTACACGATGCCTGGGTGGTCGATGGAGATCACCTCGACATGGTACGGGAGGTGGTCCTGTTTGATCGGGCGATCGGTGGTCCGCTTGGTGAGAATGGTGAGGTCGAGTCGCTCCTGATGTTTGGGCAGGGTTGCTTCCAGGCGGGCGATAGTGTCCCATTTTCCAGAGACCAGCAGCAGGATTGCGAATTCCCCCCCGAGTACCGTCATTCGACTATCGACAACATTGCCCTTCTGTTCCAGAACAAGCTTCGATAACTCATTGATAATACCGGGGCGATCACGGCCAATGGCGGTAATTACGAGATTGTCTGTTACGGGGTGATTGGTTGTGTTCGTATCCATAGAGAGGAGAGTATATCTTGTCACTGCCCTTGTCACTATCAGCGGTCAGAAGTACCATTTACAGCTTGTCCGAACAAGCATTTGATTGAAGAGAGAGAGCCATGTTTCAAGGAAGTATGGTGGCGCTGGTCACCCCAATGCACCCCGATGGTGGATTGGATTGGGAGGCACTGGACCAGCTGGTCGAATTCCATGTTGAGAGTGGAACCGATGCCATTATTGCAATGGGAACGACCGGAGAGTCAGCGACCCTTAACGAAGGAGAGCACTGTGAGGTGATCCGTCGTGTGGTTGAACGGGTCAATGGTCGTATTCCGGTAATTGCCGGAACCGGCGCCAATGCGACCCAAGAGGCCATTGATCTGACGCGTTGTGCCAAAGAGCAGGGGGCCGATGCAGCGTTGCTGGTCACTCCCTACTACAACAAGCCAACGCAAGAGGGGCTCTATCTTCACTACAAGGCGGTTGCCGAAGCGGTCGATATGCCGCAAATTCTCTACAACGTTCCGGGCCGTACCGCCTGTGACCTGTTGCCAGAGACCATTGGGCGCCTCTCACAGATCTCCAATATCATCGGTGTCAAAGAGGCGACCGGAGACCTCTCCCGGATTGCCGAAATTGAGGCAGCGATGGCAGATGGCTTCGAGCTCTATAGTGGGGATGACTCCACCTGCACCGACTTCATTCTGCAGGGGGGGCATGGCACCATCTCGGTGACCGCCAATGTGGCACCGCGCCAGATGCATGAGATGTGTGTTGCAGCGATGGCTGGAGAGCGCGATCGCGCACATGCACTGAATGAGCTGCTGAAGCCACTTCATCGAGATCTCTTCCTTGAGGCAAACCCGATTCCTGTGAAGTGGGCGCTGCACGAGATGGGGAAAATTACGGAAGGCATTCGCTTGCCGCTGACTCCGCTCTCTGCCGAATATCGATCTGCAATCCAGCAGGCCATTGCTGCGGCCGACCGGGCGTAGTGGTCACGATTACCCGTTTAACGAGGCTTACCCGCTTGAAGACTGAATCAAAAAACCTGTGGATCCGGACGGGAGTGGCTGCGAGCCTCTTTTCGCTCGGGGGGTGTGGAACCATTGATAGCACGGTAGAGAAGTACCAGGCTTATAAAAAGGAGCTTAGCTACGAGAGTGCGATTGAGGAGGCGCCGCTCGAGATTCCACCAGACCTCACCAGCTCCACCATTCAGGATCTCTATCGAGTGCCGGGTGGAACCACCTCGCTGAAGAGTTATGAGGCCGAAGAGGGGGCGCAAGGCGTATTGGCCTCGGTGCAGGAGGTGTTGCCAACGCAGAAGCAGATCGAGGTGGTACGAGATGGGCACCAGCGCTGGTTGGTGATCGATGCAACACCGGAACAGCTTTGGTCCAAACTGCGAGAGTTCTGGTTGAAGAATGGTTTCCTGATCGATCGTGAGGATCCACGCATCGGCATCATGGAGACCGACTGGGCCGAGAACCGGGCAGAGATTGCTGATGGGCCGATTCGTGGAATTCTGAGCAAGGCGTTGGATGCGCTCTACTCGACAGGGACCCGGGATCGATTCCGTCTACGGTTGGAGCGCTCTGGTGAGGGCAAGACAGAGCTCTACCTGAGCCACCGCCGCATGGAGGAGGTCGCCTCTGGCGAGTCATTTGTCTGGCAGCCGCAACCGGCGATGCCTGAGTTGGAGGCGGAGTTGCTGAGCCGGATCATGTCCTTCCTCGGAATGGAGGCGGCGAAAGCTAATGCATCGCTTGCCGCACTGGAAGGCAAAGGGATTGAAGAGCGTGCTCGTCTGGTGGATACCGCAGATGGAGAGCGTTTCGTCTTGGTGAAGGAGGGCTTCCCACGGACCTGGCGTCGTACCGGGCATGCGCTGGACCGCATTGGCTTTACCGTCGAGGATCGTAGTCGTTCCGACGGACTCTACTATGTGCGTTATATCGATCCTTTCAAGGATAACGAGCAGGAAGGCATTCTTGATAAGCTCAAGTTCTGGGGTGGAGATGAACAGCCGACGGAAGGTGAATATCGCATCAAGATTGAATCGCATGAGCAGGTAAGCCGGATTCTGGTACTAGATGCCAGTGATCAGCCCGATCACTCGGGGACTGCGCGCCGAATTCTGACGCTGCTGCACGAACAGCTGAAGTAGCGGATGCGGTTCGCCTCTCTGGGGAGTGGCAGCAAGGGCAATGGCACCCTGCTGGAGTGTGGAGAGACCACGATCCTGGTGGATTGTGGCTTCTCGCTCAAGCAGACGGAGCAACGGCTCTCCCGACTCGGGAAGTCGGTCGAGTCACTGGATGCCATTCTGGTGACCCATGAGCACAGTGACCACATCAACGGTGTTCACCGCTTGGCAAAAAAGAGCGGCGTCGCCGTCTGGATGTCAGCGGGTACCGCGCGTGAGGCAGAACGCCGCCACGGACTGTTGAACAAGGTGAAAATTGTGGATGGGCATCAGTGCTTTTCGATTGGTGCACTGGAGGTCAGTCCGTTCCATGTGCCGCATGATGCACAAGAACCACTGCAGTTTACTTTTTCGGATGGTGCCAAAACGGTGGGCCTGTTGACCGACGTGGGAGAGATTACACCTCATATTGAGCAGCAACTTGACCGTTGTGATGCCTTGATGCTGGAGTGCAACCATGATCCAGAACTGCTGGAGGCAGGGCCCTATCCGGTTTTGCTCAAGCGCCGTGTTGGCGGGCGTCTCGGGCATCTTAGTAACGGGCAGGCTGCCGGGCTGTTGGAACAGATGGATACTTCCTGCCTTCAGCACCTGTCATTGATGCACCTTAGTGAACAGAATAACAGTCGGCAGCGGGCGGTGGATGCGGTAAGCGGTGTGTTGAACTGTAGCGCAGAGTGGATTTCGATTGCCGACCAGCAGGAGGGGCTGGAATGGCGAGAAGTAGTTTAATCATTGGAAAATGAACAGAGGATGTTGGATATGTTGATCATCGAAGGTGGCCCCGCGCTATCCCGGTTTCGTATTGAGAAAATAGAGCGTCAACTCGTCGAAGCGGTGCCCACAGTTCAAGGGGTGAGCACACAATGGCTTCATTTTGTGGATCTTCATAGTGCTCTGAGTGATGGACAGCAGACGGTTCTGGAGAGACTTCTGGAATATGGCCCAGCACATCATGAAACTGAGGTCAGTGGTAACCAGTGGGTGGTTGTACCGCGTCTTGGCACCATCTCGCCGTGGGCCACCAAGGCGACAGATATTGCCAATAATTGTGGTCTCGATGCAGTACATCGAATTGAGCGCGGCATCCTCTGGGGGATTGAGGTCGAAGGTGAGCTGGATGAGGTCGCAGAGGCGGCACTGCTGACGCTGATCCATGACCGCATGACCGAGGCAGTGTTGGAGTCCACAGATGAGGCCGAGGCCCTATTCACTACAACCGAACCAGCGCCGGTCATGAGTGTCGATGTGCTGGGTGGTGGCCGTGCTGCGTTGGAGCGGGCCAACGGTGAACTGGGATTGGCGCTGGCTGAGGATGAGATCGACTACCTGGTGGAGAACTTCCAGGCGATGGGGCGCAATCCCAACGATGTCGAGCTGATGATGTTCGCACAGGCCAACTCGGAGCACTGTCGCCACAAGATCTTCAATGCGGACTGGATCATCGATGGCAAGTCGCGTGAAGAGACCCTGTTCGGGATGATTCGCGCCACCCACCACAACAACAGTGAAGGAGTGCTCTCTGCCTACAAAGACAATGCAGCGGTGATTGCTGGTTTTGAGGGTGAGCGCTTCTTTCCACAAAACGGTCAATACCAGGGCAACCGAGAAGAGGTTGATATCGTCTACAAGGCGGAGACCCATAACCACCCGACCGCGATTTCTCCATTCCCCGGTGCCGCAACGGGTGCCGGTGGTGAGATCCGTGATGGCGGTGCTACTGGACGTGGCTCCAAGCCCAAGGCGGGACTGGCGGGATACTCCGTCTCCAATCTGCGCATTCCCGGTGCAGAGCAGCCGTGGGAGACCGATCACGGCAAGCCCTCCCGTATTGTGAGTGCGCTCGATATTATGTTGGAGGCCCCGATTGGCGCGGCCGCCTTCAATAACGAATTTGGTCGTCCGGCCATTAACGGTTACTTCCGCACCTTCGAGGAGAAGGTGCCCGGTCCCAATGGGGATGAGGTGCGTGGCTACCACAAGCCGATCATGCTCTCCGGCGGCATGGGTAATATCCGTCGTGATGATGTCGAGAAGAACGAGATTCCACCGGGTACCCAGATTGTTGTATTAGGTGGCCCTTCCATGTTGATCGGTCTGGGTGGTGGTGCCGCCTCCTCGATGACCAGCGGCAAGAGTTCCGAAAACCTCGATTTCGCCTCAGTACAGCGTGGCAATCCAGAGATGGAGCGTCGTGCCCAAGAGGTGATCGACCGCTGCTGGCAGTTGGGGGATGAGAATCCGATTGTCTCGATTCACGATGTCGGTGCGGGCGGTCTCTCCAATGCGGTACCGGAGATTGTCAATGACTGTGGGCGTGGCGGAAAGTTTGAACTGCGCACCGTCCCCAACGATGAGCCGGGGATGTCGCCACTGGAGATCTGGTGTAATGAGGCGCAGGAGCGCTACATCCTTGCCATCTCTACCGAACGCATTGAAGAGTTCAAGGCGCTCTGTGAGCGGGAGCGCTGCCCCTATGCTGTGATCGGTGAGGCAACGGAAGAGCAGCAGTTGGTGCTGGGCGATGGGCACTTCGATAACAGTCCGATTGATCTGCCGATGGATGTGCTGTTTGGTAAGCCTCCCAAAATGTTGCGCGATGTGCATCACAAGACCTTCCAGAAGCCAGAGTTTGAGACCAATAAAATTGATCTGAGTGAGGCGATCTATCGGGTGCTGCGCCTGCCGACCGTTGCTAACAAGTCCTTCCTGATTACTATTGGTGACCGGACTGTCACCGGGCTGGTGGCGCGTGACCAGATGGTGGGGCCATGGCAGGTGCCGGTGGCCGATGTGGCGGTGACCGCAACCAGTTTCGATACCTATACGGGCGAGGCAACGGCACTGGGTGAGGCGACGCCAACGGCGCTGATCCATCCAGCAGCATCTGGTCGTATGGCAATTGGCGAGGCATTGACCAATATTGCAGCCTCGCGCATTGATCAGCTCAAGGATGTGCGCTTTTCCGCCAACTGGATGGCTCCTGCTGGACATCCCGGTGAGGATGCGGCGCTGTTCGATACCGTCAAGGCGATTTCTGAGCTGTGCCAGCAGCTCGATATCTGTATCCCAGTCGGTAAAGATTCGATGTCGATGAAGAGTGTCTGGGAGCAGGATGGCGAGCAGCGCTCGGTGACGGCTCCACTGTCGCTGATCGCCTGTGCTATCGCACCGACGGTCGATGTGCGTAAAACGCTCACGCCTCAGTTGGTCACTGATCAGGGTGACACCGATCTGATTCTGATCGACTTGGGTAAACAGGTCAATCGTTTGGGGGGCTCTGCGTTGGCACAGGTTTACAAGCAGGTGGGTCACCATGCACCGGATCTGGATGATCCGTTGGCGATGCAGCACTTCTTTGAGGCGATCCAGCAGCTGAATGAGGATGGCTTGTTGTTGGCCTACCATGACCGTTCGGATGGTGGACTTTTCGCTGCTCTGAGTGAAATGGCCTTTGCGGGGCATAGCGGTGTTTCTGTGTTGCTGGATGATCTGGGTAGTGATGCGGTTGCGGCACTCTTCAATGAGGAGTTGGGAGCCGTCATTCAGGTTCGCCACAGTGACCTGAAGACGGTACAGGGCCAGTTTAGAGAGAGCGGTTTGCTGAGCCACAGCCATGTACTCGGTACGCTGTCTGAGGATGACCGTATCACCATTCGTCATCAGGGACGCATTCTGGTCAATGAGTCCCGCCTCGATCTGCAACGCGCCTGGTCTGAGACCAGTTGGCAGATGCAGAAGCTGCGTGATAACCCTGTGTGTGCTGATCAGGAATTTGATCGTCTGCTCGACCGTACCGATCCCGGTATCGGTGTTTCACTCTCTTATGATCTCAACGAGGATGTAGCTGCGCCATT
Organism: uncultured Piscirickettsiaceae bacterium; assembly: GCA_964551545.1. Classification (GTDB taxonomy): domain Bacteria; phylum Pseudomonadota; class Gammaproteobacteria; genus Thiopontia. The sequence goes on from CAZKCT010000023.1 coordinate 22,280, forward strand.
CATCAATAGTGGTGTCCGCCCCAAGATGGCGATCCTGCGTGAGCAGGGGGTGAATGGTCAGGTGGAGATGGCAGCTGCGTTTGATCGCGCCGGTTTCGAGTGTCATGACGTCCATATGAGTGATTTGCTCGAAGGTAGAACCGACCTTAACGACTTCAAAGGGGTGGTGGCCTGTGGCGGCTTCTCCTATGGCGACGTACTGGGTGCAGGTGAGGGGTGGGCCAAATCGGTTCTCTTCCACAACAATACCCGTGACATGTTCAGTCAATTTTTTGAGCGAGAAGATACCTTTGGGCTGGGTGTCTGTAACGGCTGTCAGATGATGTCGGTGCTGCATGAGCTAATTCCCGGTGCCGATCATTGGCCCCGTTTTGTGAAAAATCGTTCCGAGCAGTTTGAGGGGCGTTATTCTCAGGTTGAGGTGGTCGACTCTCCATCTATCTTCTTGCAGGGAATGGCTGGTGCACGAATGCCGATTGCTGTTGCGCATGGCGAGGGGCGTGTTGAATTTTCTGCTGCTGATCAGCAACAACAGGCACAGTTGGCGTTGCGTTACATTGATCACCAAGGAAACCCCACAGAGACCTATCCGTTGAATCCAAACGGATCGATCAACGGGGAGACCGGCTATACCACCAGTGATGGTCGTTTCACCATTATGATGCCGCATCCAGAGCGAGTTTTCCGGGCTGCGCAGTACTCCTGGCACCCTGGTGACTGGCAGGAGGATGGACCGTGGATGCGGATGTTCCGTAATGCGCGAGTCTGGGTTGGCTAATAGTGGATATTGGCCTTCAGGAGAAAGTTGTTCTGATTACCGGCGCCTCTGGTGGTATTGGTGCTGGGATGGCGAAAGCCTTTGCTCGAGAAGGGGCTGTTGTGGCGATTCACTACCGAACGCGCAAGACGGGAGCGCAACAGGTGCTGGATGCTATTTCGGCGGCTGGGGGTCGAGCGACCCTCTTCTATGCAGATCTGCGAGTTGAGGAGGAGATCAATCAGCTGGTCAATGCGGTGGTGGCAGAGTTTGGGCGGATCGACTGCCTGGTCAATAACGCGGGCGTAGTGTTGAAGGCCTATGCTGAAGATACCGATGCAGCTCACTGGGATGATACTCTTGGGGTGAATCTTCGTGCTCCTCATCTGCTGAGTCGGGCGGCACTGCCTTACATTCCTGCAGGCGGATCAGTGATTCATAACAGCAGTATTCACGCCAAAAATACGGTACAGAATTTTGCGGCCTATGCTGCCTCCAAGGCAGGGCTGGAGGCACTGGCGAAGGCGCAGGCACTGGAATGGGCGGAGAAAGAGGTTCGGGTCAACTGTATTGCCCCTGGCGTGGTGCCGGTGGAGCGCACTCAGGCGGTACTGGAGGCGGCAAAGGGGGAGTGGCTGCCCCATATTCCGCAGCAGCGTTATGGTACGGTGGAGGATATTGCTGAGATGACGCTCTATCTCGCCAGTCAGCAGGCAGCATGGGTGACCGGGCAGTCGTTTGTGGTTGATGGCGGGATGGCCTGCCGAATGGATATGCCAAAGCGAGGAAGAATGCCGCTGCCTGAATCAATGGAGTAGTGGGCGAGGGGAGATGCTTGAATGGTGCCTGTAGATTAGGCACACTTCTGCAATGGGAAAAATTTCAATGGGGGGCAGTGGATGTAACGACGGATGAGCGGTCTAGATCAATCTTCAGACAAGCAATTGTTGCGCCGCTCCAGTCAGGTGGTGCTCTTGGGGTTTGGCGTCATTTTGGTCTTGATGCTGCTCTTTCTTGCGCTCAATTTTTACCAGACCCAGCAAATTTCTGAGCGCTCTCACCATCTGGTCGAACAAAATACCATTAAGGCCCGTGCCGCACAGACGATGCGAGATGCAGCTCGTGAGCGTGCGCTGTTGTTGATGATCGCGGTCAATGAGAGTGATCTATTTGAACGTGATGAACTGCTGCAGCGTTTTGATGCGTTGGCTAGTGACTTTATGCAGGCCCGGACTGCCTTAATGGGGATGGTATTGAGCGATGCAGAGAGGGAGGCGCTTCAGCTCTCTATCTCAGATGCCAGATTAGGGTCGGGCTCCATGGGACGAGTTCGTAATCTGGTTGCAGGAGAGGAGATTACGCCAACGCTGAGGGCAGAGGTCTCGAAAGTGATCACAGAGGAGGTGCGTCCAGCCCGTTTTGGCGTGATGTCAGGGATGCAGCATATTCAGGAGATGCAGCGAGAGGCAACCCATCAGGTGTTTGTCACAGCCAAAGAGCGCAAAGAGAATGCCTACCTGATTATTCTGCTTTTTGGGGTTTTTCTGATTCTGACGGGGGGGTGGGTGACCTGGTTTGTGGCGCGTCAGAATAGTCGGATTGGGCGTGTGCTCTACGCAGCAAAACGGGATGCAGAGGCGGCAGCAAAGGCCAAAAGTGACTTCCTCTCCAATATGAGTCATGAAATTCGTACCCCGATGAATGGGGTATTGGGGATGGTTGAACTGCTGCGACACACTAGCCTAGATGAGGAGCAGCTGGAGTATCTGCAGACTATGTCCGGTTCCGGGCGGGCGCTGCTGGTGATTATTAACGATATTCTTGACCTCTCCAAAATGGAGGCGGGAAGAATGGAGCTGGAGAGTTTTACCTTCTCGCTAGAGCGACTGTTGTTGGAGCTCTCCAACAGCTTTGAGTCAGAGGCCTCTGCCAAAGACGCCAAGATGGGAGTGGATATTGATCTCACTCTGCCCCCTTATTTGTTGGGAGATGAGGTTCGCCTGCGTCAGATTCTTACCAACCTGATTGGGAATGCCATCAAGTTTACCGAGTCGGGTGAGGTGGTGGTGACGGCCCGTGTGGTTGAGCAACAGAGAGAGGAGGCAACCATCTACTTTTCAGTTCGCGATACCGGGATTGGTATTCCTGAAGAGAAGTGTGGAACCATTTTTGAGACCTTTACTCAGGCGGATAGTTCAACCACCCGCCGCTATGGAGGGACTGGGTTGGGATTGGCGATTACCAAAAATCTGGTTCGCTATATGGGAGGAGAGATTACGCTACAGAGTAAAGAGGGGGTGGGCAGTACCTTCTCGTTTGAGTTGCAGTTCCAGATTCCGTTGGAGGCCCCGAAAGAGAAGGAGTCAGCGGTTCGGCCGCTCCAGCAATCGAAAGAGAAGGCGCGCTTTCTGGTGGTGGACGATGTTGAGGCCAATCAACTGGTTGCCAAGAAGATGTTGGAGAAGATGGGGGTGATTGTTGAGCTTGCATCTGATGGTCAACAGGCATTGCAGCGACTGGTGGACCAGGAGAGAGATAAGTTTGATGTTGTATTGATGGATTTGCAGATGCCGGTGATGGATGGGCTGGAGGCAACCCAGAAGATTCGGGCGTCTGGAAATGATGTTTCGATTGTGATCTTGACGGCAACCGTCGATCAGAAAGAGCAGGAGGAGGTGCTGGCCGCGGGTGCGGATGGGGTATTGCATAAGCCGGTACAGCTTCACCAGTTGCAAGATTTGCTGGAGCAGAAAGAAGATACTAAAGCTGTTGATCTGGACCTGCCTGTAGTTGAACGCCTTAACCAGCTCCAGGTGGAGGAGATGAAGGGCTTGTTTGAGGAGGAGTTTGGTCAGCTGGTGGACTCCTATCGAGAAGAGGTGAAGTCTAATATGGAGCAGCTTCGGAAGCTCTCGGTCACCGAAGAGATTGAAGAGGTTGCCAAGGCTGCCCATGCGATTAAATCTTCTAGTCTTAGTATTGGGGCCAGTAGTGCGGCGTCGTGCGCACAGCAGTTGGAGCATAGTGCACGTGAAGATGAGCGAGATGCTGTTCCCGTATTGATTGATCGGCTGGAGAAAGAGACAGCCTGCTGTATTGAGGCGCTGGAGGAAACCCTTTAGGGTTGGTCTTTCTCCGGCTTTATGGTTCAATCAATGGGCCAGTCTTGGTGAGGAGGCAGGTGGTGTTCTTGGGGTGAGAGCTGAATCATAAAAGGGGGTGTGTGGGCCATGAGAGAGAATCTTCCGGTCACTCAAAAAATCTATCATGTGAGGCCTGATCAGGTTCTCAATTCAAAAACCGATCTTCGGGGCATCATTGTGGATGCCAGTAAAGACTTTGTTGAGGTTAGCGGGTTCTCTGAAGAGGAGTTAATCTACTCCCCCCACAATATCAACCGTCATCCAGATGTTCCTTCGATCGTGTTTGAGGACCTCTGGAATACGATCCAGAGCGGCAAGAGCTGGAATCAGATCGTCAAGAATCGTCGCAAGAATGGCGACAGTTACTATGTGGTGGCCAATGTCTCTCCAATCAATAACAAGAATGGG